>JANMOF010000139.1:0-1835 GCA_031368925.1 Leptospiraceae bacterium | reverse complement strand
CTACTGCATCTTTTACTGATTCAAGCTGGGGCGGAACAACCCTTTTAGGTTTGATATGGTCGGGCAAAGGAGGTTCATCATTGGGAGTACCGGGCATGGTAAATTCGATTCCTCGGTATTCGGTATCAATCAGGTGTTCTGTTCTTGCCCCCGAGCATGCAAACGAAAAAAAAGTAACTGAAGAATGCTTGCCTTTTTCTTCTATTCGTTGGGCTGTTAAAGCTGGTGCTGACCATTTTGATCGATGACAGCGCCTGCATTCCCAATCTTCCTTTTTTATTTTTTCATCGACCTTTCCTTGACAAGCATCTTTCATTAAGTCAGCAAGCGTATATTTGCCTTCCACATCAGGGTTTCCTTCTCCAGAAGAAAATGAATCACCAATAGAAACAATGAGGTAGTCTTGTATTTCTATTGTTTGCTCACTTTCACTAACCTTGCCTGTGGAAGTGATAATTTTCAAAGAAAGGGTAAATTTTCCTTCCTTGAGTTTAGCACCGATATTTGATTGGTTGATAACAACCTTGGGAACTAAACTTTCCTTAAATGCAACAAACTCAGGTTGGGTCTTTCCTTTAAGTCTCCATATATATCTTTCGATTTTCTCTCCACCACCTTGGGAAGAACTGCCATCTACTATTAATTTAAATCCTTCCGGATGTACGTAAGATGATTTATACGAATAGTCTACTTCTGACCATGCATTCCAGGAATCCTTATATCGGTCGTCAACGGACCAGGTAAAACGTGCACTTTGGGAATACGTAAGCGTTGTAAAAAAAAATAAAATGCCAAAAGTGATTAAATGTTTATAAGGTTGAAATCCCCTTTGGTATAAGCTTTCTAAGTCGAAAGTCAAATTTTTGGTGACTCTTTGATAATGAACAATAGAAAAACTACTCATTTCTATTTTCGCATTCATGATTTATATATTTTATAAAATTTGAATAAAAATATTAAGGAACACGCAAATAATGGGTTAAAAAAAACAAGTAAAAGTGCCAGCGGGTTCGGTCATTTTTCTTTAATTTGAATGTTTGATTCACTATAGTTGTAGATAAATAAACCAGTAAAATTAATGTAGCTTATACCCCCTCAGTATTTGTATTGATTTTCAACACTTTATAAGGATAAATAATCTAAACTTATTTTAACAAACGGCTCATCTTTAACTATTCCATTGTGGTACAATATTTTGATTAATATGAAAGAAATTATGAGGGTCGTATTTGCCCTTAATCAAGGCGAGCCGCTCATAGTTCTCTTTGTAGGAGTCTTTGATTCTGGATGGGCCTTCTTCCATCATAAAATTGACATAAGCACCACCCATAGCATACGGTTTCAAGGCTTCGTAATAGTCTTTGCACCAATGGGTTATTAACGCCGCATTTTTCGGGCTGGGGTCAATGCCTACAATCACTTGCGCCCACCGGGCAGTCCTGTTTCCCCAAGCGGTTTCATGGTCTTTAATTTCGTGAACAGCACCGTCTATAGGATAGAGATGAGTTGAGGTATAAAAATTGGGAATTTTCTTGCCGTGTTCTATATTGACTTTGATAGATTTATCTGTTAATTCTTTAATATAGTGTGCTCTCCAGTACCATTGAAGTCCCGGAGGGTAAAGCGCATCAAACATACTATTGAGGGCAGGCATAGGTATCTCTGACACAAAATCAAGAACAGGGGGACCGAAAGCACGGATGGGTTCAAAGACTTTTTCCGCATTTTCTAAAGGTCCTGTATAATTCCATACAACGCCGCATACATTTTTATTCCATAGGTGTTCAGGGAAAGGAGGTGCCGGCGGCACAATTAAGAAGGCGAAAAAACCATAC
>JANMOF010000129.1:0-8725 GCA_031368925.1 Leptospiraceae bacterium | reverse complement strand
ATTTGCGAAATATCATCATCCCCGAAACCGTTATGCGTAAGACTGACTCGTAACTGTTTTCGAAACTGGCGAACTGATTCCATGTCTGGAGGGAGAAACATAACGTATGAGTTGTCGGGCATTTGAATGAATAAATCTTTTTCTGACATAATTTATTGGTTAACTCGCATGTTTGCCGATTCTATAATAAATTTATCATGGTCACTAATATAAGCAATATAAATTTTATTTTGATGACCTTTTTTCTTTGTAATGCATTTCCACATGATCGATACCGGCGTCAAGGAAAGTCTCTCCTTTGGCTTCAAAGCCAAGCTTTTCATAAAACTTCTGTGCAGCAATTTGAGCATACAAGTAGACTTGAGAATCTATATCGTTCTTACAGTTAGTCAATAAATTTTTTACAAGATTGGATCCTATTTCCAAGCCTCGAAATTCTTTTAGAACAGCAAATCTTTCCAGCTTGGTTCCTTTTGGAGTAGTTCGCATCCGCGCTGTTCCTACTGGCGTTTCATTCAAAAAAGCAAGAAATTGAAGTGAGCTTGATTCAAACTCATCGTATTCTTCTGCTAAAGGAACACCTTGTTCTTCGACAAATACTTTCTTTCTTATGGCAAAGGCAATTTTCAAATCTTCTGAGGACTGAATTTTTTTTACAAAAATCATTTAGATTTTATAGTTTTGTCCCAACCAACTCTGAAATATGAACAACTCCCTGTTTTCTCATGAACTTGTCCATGTATTCTAAAATTGAAAAGGGTAAAAGTGGACCTTTGTAGATATATCCTGTATAGATTTGAAATAGACTTGCTCCTGCTTGGATTTTTTCGAGTGCAGCTTCGCCTGAATCAATTCCGCCAACGCCGATGATGGGGATACGCCCCTTTAGCCTTTTGAATGCAAGTCGAATTACTTCGGTAGAACGCTTCCTTACGGGAGCACCGGAAATTCCTCCATCTTCGACGGAAGAGTATCTTGACATCAGTCTTTTATCAATGGTTGTGTTGGTGAGGATAACACCGGCTAACTTAAAGTCGAGGATAATATCTAGTAGCTCTTCAATTGCACGATCATCTAAATCAGGAGCAAGTTTAATGAACGTAGGAATTAGAAAATCTCCCCCGAGTCCCTGTTTAATTCCTTTTATGAGTGCAATAAATGCATCTTTTTCTTGGAAATTTCTTAGTCCAGGTGTATTAGGGGAACTAATATTGATTACACCATAATCACCAAGACTGGAAAGTTTTTTGAAAGTCCTAACGTAATCGTCTATTGTATTTTCAACAGGGACTAATTTTGTTTTGCCGGCATTAATTCCCCGTGGTATTTTTTTTTCTTGAGTGGAAATTGTCGCATACGCTTTGTCAGCCCCAGGGTTATTAAATCCCATTCGGTTTACAAGTGCCGAATCTTTTTCATAACGAAAAATTCTAGGCTTAGGATTGCCGGGCTGCTCTTCGCCTGTGATTGTTCCTATTTCTACATGTCCGAATCCAAGTCTTGCAAGGAATGGATAGAGTTCCCCAGTCTTGTCGAATCCTGCTGCCATCCCGAGAGGATTTTTAAAATCTATTCCTGCAACATTTACTTTTAAGCGAGGACTTTCGAAAGTAGTTAGTTTTTCTAGAATCGGAAAAACAAACGGAATTGAATTTGCCAAATTTAGTAAATTTTTAGATAACTCGTGAGCATTCTCTGGATTTAATCGAAAGAAAAATTGTTTGAGAGTAGTTTCGTATATTAATTCTCTGGGGTTAAGCATTGTTTACTCCAAGGATTGACTTTAACTTTCAATCATTTTCTTGGAGAGATTCTTGCAAACCTATTTTTCTTCTAGCATTCTCTGCAGTTCCTGTGCTTTTAAATTACCTGGATCGAGATATAAAACGTCTGATAATAGTTTGTTTGCTCGTGTAAGATTTCCAGACTTCCGATTCAAATCAGAGAGATTTAGCAGGTTATTGATATTCATTGGATCTCTTAATTTCAAGCATTCCCCGTAGTCAATTGCGAGAGATAAATTTCCTTCGAATTTGTAAGCGTAAGAAATTTTAAAGAAATAGTCTGAATCCATTGGGTTAAAGGATAAGTATTCTTCACAAAGGGGAATAAAGTCTTTATAGTTTTTTTGAGAATAGTAAATGTCTAAAAGTTTAAGAAATACTTCTCTATCTTTCTTAATGATGAGAGCTTTTTTATAAGATTCAATTGCATGGCTCTGGTCTTTCTGGTTTAAAAGCAAATCTCCGTTATCCACAAATTTATAATAATCCGGATTTACTTCAACAAGTGGTAAATTCTCCTCGATATAAGATAATTTAATGAGAGTGTAATCGTCAGTAAACTCTCCCATTTTTAAAATTTCATCGGTAATTCCTTTTAATTCACCCTTACCCGCTTCTACATGCTTTAAAAATTGATCCCCGTCTTCGTTGATATTGCGAATTCCTTCCGTATCTCTGCCTAGCATAATGTCATCTCGTCCATCAGAGCCAATGATGATTGAGTCCCCTGGATGCATTTGAAATGTTTGGACTTTGAGACTTCCATCTAGTCCAATCATTCCCACTTTATGTAAATACAATTGATGCTCAAGGAAATCTGCTTTCCCGTCTCTGTAAAGAACTGTCCATGGATGTTCTGCATTCAAAAAGAAAAGTGCTCCAGTGTTTTCTTCGATTAGCCCCATCACGATGGAGACTAACATGCTTCCATCAAAAGATGTGAATACGTTTTGTAATTCGATAAAGCAAATCTTGAGCCATTGTTCGGGAAATAACTCCATGTTAGGTTTAAATATTTTTGTTCTTTCAATTATCGAGCGAAATACAACTCCCAGAACTAACGCACCACCCGCGCCCTGGATAGATTTTCCCATTGCATCGCCGTTGATGAATACGCAATAGTTTTTCCCGCGGAGTTTTATATTATTGGCGATACACATGTCACCACCAATGTCATAGGTTTTATTTTTAAATTCGAAAGTTTTTTTCTGCTTAATAAAAAATTCAATCTTGATCTTATTACTTCTAGCTTGGTTTACCATTAGAGGCTTAATGAGAAGTGTGGTTAAAAAGTAGTCGCCGTCTTGCTGCAACTTAAGAGTTTGCACTTGCGTTAGGGTTTTTTGCAATTCTCTCGTTCTCTCCTCTACTTTTCTTTCGAGGCTTGCGTTTAATTCTTCAACTTGATTATGAACTCTAAGGAATCGATTAGCTAGAACAACTGCAATTCCTATAATAAAGGTGAAGAATCCATATTGCATAAGTCCAAGATTTCCAAGACTTTTGATAAGAGCCATTGATCCAATGATATCTAAAACAGCAGATAACAGCAAAATGATAAATCCAGTAAAGAGTCTTTTAGAATCTGGGTGCTTATTTGCGATTCCCCAAATCATTAGGTAGCCTGTATAAAAGAATGTTAGAAGAGTAAATAATTGCCAGACAAGAAGTAATTTATAAGCGATTACAATTCCTACAAATAACATTGGAGCGGATATTGACCATATTACTCCGAAAGTGATTTTGGTAATGATAGTGTTTTTGCCTTTTACGAAATTTTCAAAAAAAGCCAATGCAAATGCAGTTATATGAAATAAAAATATGTATTCAATTCGAGTAATGAGCATCGAATCAATTCCTAACTCATAAATTGTTGTGCCGCGGGTAAATAGGTAAATAGCTAAAACGGTGCAAAAAGAGGCAAAGTAAAAATTGTATTTTTCTTTTGTTCTTTTAACAAAGAGTAGCATATGGTAAAATCCTACGAATCCGTAGAGAAACAAAAGCATCAGGGAAATTCGCTCAGAGACTTTAGCTAAATTATTTTCGTGAAAATCAATAGCTGTAGACGAATCACCGTAAACCGCTATTTCTTCTCCCTGCACGCCTTTTATAATTATATAAATTTCATTTACGCCAACTTTAATAAGGGAAGTTGGAATTTTCGCAATTAAGTTTCTACGAAATTCATATCGCACAAACTCATCATTTACCACTAAACCGCCAGATGCAATTTTTTCTCCGTTGAAATAAATTTCATAGGCATTACTTATATAAGGAATTAAAATAGAAACGCTTTCGGATAATCGTGAGTAATTCTCTTGCGTAATATTTACTTCTTTAAAAAAACTTAATACAATAATTTTCTTATCGCTGAGATTTTTTACCTCGGTTGATTTTACAGAAAGTTCTTTAAAGTTTTGCCAGGAAGATGGATTGGATTGAAACTGTAAATCGTTACCCTCTTTTACAAACCAATTGTCTCGAATGGAAACAGGAAAAGCGGTTAGTTTAATTTGAAAAATAATAAATAGGAAAAGAAAGATTTTTACGAAATGCATCGTGATAGTGTAGGGCTTAAATTTATATATTCAAGCATTTTTCTTATTGCTTAAAGATTTCTACCAACACTTCACCACTGAATTCCCTTAGGTCAACCTCACCCAAATAGACGAAACTATTCTGCACAGATTTAACAGAAATTAAATCTGTCTCACCTAGTTTTTTCCCCGAATCCTTAGCGCGAACAACGCCTTTTAATTTTAATCCATCTCTATCAGAATTGTAGATGATAGGATACTTTGATGATTTCCAAAACTTGGGACTCTGATCCCGGTTTTCTATGGCGAGTTTTACGGGCAAGTTATGATTAACTTCTGTTTGTCCAAATTTTTCTTTGATGGTAAGATTTACATTTCCTTTACCATGTATAATGACAGGAATTATTTTATCTAAAATAGAATTTTTATCAAGAACAAATGTAAGCGGATTATCATGATTTAACGACAGAACTGCATTGTTTTCTACATCTAGTTGATAGGATATTTTTTTAGGTGAATCAGTATTATTCTCAGCTTTTAAATGAAGTCTTCCACTTCCGGTTTCAGAATCAATTAGGTCAAATGAAATTTCTTTCATCCTTTTTTTGATTTCAAATTCTGTCGAGACTTCTCTACGCTCACCTGACTTAACAGGCTGCGGATTCCACCAAATAAGAACAGCAGAATCAGAGGAAGTTAGAATATTCTTATTCGTAAAATATTTCCAGTCAGACGAGAAAGCTCTCTCCCAGTTTACAAATGCGATTTGATCTGGAGGAGTATTCTCATTACCCGTTAAATGATTGCGAATTCCAATGATTGAATCATTATCTGTTTCGTAAGTTTCCCAGTAGCTGCTTTTATAGGGAGTAAATTTATACTCATTTGCATAGATTTCCTTTTCCTGGGTGTTATCAGTGGAAATTTTTAGAGGCATTCCATCGTTAGCCTCTGTTCCTACGTCAATCAAACTTCTAAACCCAATATCAATGATTCGGTTCGTCCGATTAATCGCCCCGTAGGTTATAAAAAAAGAGCCGTCCCGGTTTCTCTTATTTTTCAAGGTCATAAAAATTTCTACGTCGGCTAATGGTATTTGCCCCGAAATAGTAATAGAACTATCCTCAATATCCCACTCTGATTTTATTTTTATAAGCTCATTAAATTTAAAAATCTTATCTTCAAATTTAATGGAAAGATAAGAAGAGCCGGAACCAATTCTGTCTAATAACTTTAAATTTTTGTAATGATTTTCTGCCTTATTTATTTCCTTATCGGGATATATTGTGAAGCTACCGGAGAGAGTTGCATAGATCGGAATTTTATTCGTATAGATAGCAAATGTTGGGAATTTAGAGGAATACTTTGGCTCTTCCGCAAATTTATGACTAGCCGGTAAAATGAAAAAAAATATTGTGCTGACTATTTTGAGTAATTTGAATTTATAAAATACATTATTCAGGAATAGGCGCTGGTTCATTTTTTACCTTACATTTGAATTGTTTAATTGGAGATTCATTTCCCAGATTATCAATGGCTCTAAACTCAAGGGAAATCTTTTTTTTATATCTAGGAACAAGCGGATAATCTTTGTAAGTTCTCCATTGTCTTTGTCCGCGTTTTCGAAATTCAATTTTAGAAACACCTGAGCCAAGATCAAATGCGTTTAGACGAATAGAAATTTCTCTATCACATATAAGCCCAAGCTTGGTGTGAAGTTCGGGAATAGTATTTAACTCAATATCTACCACCGGCGGCTCAGAATCAACGGTATATCTAAGATATACCTCTTGTGATAAATTAGTAACTTTATCAGTGGCTAAAATTTTGACTTCTTTTGGACCGGAACTATCTACCGGCTGATCGATCTTACCCAATGGTAGATAGCCTTTTCGATTTAAGTTGATGTATATGTCGTCAATGCCGGACTCTTTATCTTTTACCTGTAGAAAAAGTTTTACGCCGGGCTTGTAATAGTAAAAAGAATTTCGTTCATAAAAAATACCTTCTAGCTGAGCACTAACATCTGGTGCGGATAAGTCTAAGTAAACGGTCTCTTTATTTTGTGACCGGACAATTCCATTTTCGTCTAACATTCTATATTTGATAGTATGAGTTCCTTCTCTTAAAAGAATTGTATCTGAAGAGAGGACTTGTTCTGGCTCATCGTCGATACTGACGAGAGTCTTACCTTTGAATTCATTGGGTATGATTACGTTATAAAGTCCATTGACAAAAATGTCACCGTTAGGCGAAACATAACGAGAGGATTTTTTTTCAGCCGAGCGAATTTTGAGCAGAGTTTCTTTTTTGATTTTTAGTTTTTCTTTTTTGGATTCCAAAAATGCTTTTTTTTCCTGAGCTTTTACTTCTAACCAGGATGATTTTGTTAAAATATAAGCTTCTCTTCTTTCTAAAAGTTCGTCGGGATATAGAAAACTTGGAATTATAATGAAGAGTAAGTAAAGGAATATTTTTTTAAATCGAAATAACATTCTGTTTCATTTTCCTTTGTTAGGATTTTTAAAATGAACCAGGTAGGCAATCAAAAAAATTTTATTGTTATTGTCATTTCGAACTAGCAACATCCAAGCTTGCGCCATGAAAAATCTATCCGACAACAGAACGATAGAATGCGAAGGCGCTGGGCGCAACCAAGGCAGGTTCGACGTGACAGTAAAATTACTTAAAATCCAACTTCTCAATCCCATCCCAATTGGGACGGGTTCCATTCTTGGAATAAAAATTACAACGCTCAATGTAAAGCTCGGCTGCTTTGTCCTTACCTTTGACTTTGACGGTATCCAGAAAACGATATTCGTATTTGCTCTTATCCTCTAGGATGTCTAAATTGGGGTTACAGGTATTGATGTCGATAGTATCGAGAGCGGATACGGAGAATGTCACCATATAATAAGAAAATATCGCTAAAGTGAAATTTTTTTGGAAAAAGTTCATAGCTCATTATTTTATAAAAAACAATCGAGTGTCAATATGAAAATTATTTCTTATACGGTTTAATCACCGTTAACCGCGCATTTTTCTAACGAACTCTACACTATCTTCCATATCTTTTCTATTTTTCCAAATTCCTGCATCTAAATGCATATTCATGTCAATTATTTTAAGTCAACCATACACCTCCTTGCAGATCATCTTGCAGTTTAAGTTGCAGTTCAAATATAATGTGAAATTTCTGAGACTTTAGATAGACTGCTATATGAACTGCAACATGAACTGCAATGACCTGTATCCGAATCATTTCGAAAGAGCGAAGCAAATTATACGAGAAACACTGATAAATAGCGATATGAATCAAAACCGAATTGCGAATATCCAAACGCTATCCTGTCTTTTATCGGTATTCATCAGTATGCATCGGTGGTAACCTTTAAAGATCTCTTTCTTCTCGTCTCAGTGACAGCATTCAAGCTGAGCCAAGTCGAAGCATGGCAATCCATTTTTCCTAAAAAAACGAGATTGACCTTACATGTTATTCGATAAGTCTATCTTTTAACCGAGGTAATCTATGTCTAAAAAGCTTTTTTCCCTTCTCATTCTACTTTGCTTTCTTCCTATTTCCGTATTATTTGCAGATGAAAGTACCATTCTACCAACCGTTAAGAAATTAGTTGGCTTCATTCGGTTCAAAAAGAACGATCAAGCTGTTGCTCTAATTGACACAAAAACATTTTCTAAAAATTTACTTGGAAGCCACTGGGATAAAATTAATCCTAAAGAACAACTAGAATTTGAAGGAGCAATGAAGGACTATATCAAGAATAAATCTTTTCCAAATGCTTTGCAATACTTTGATAGAATTGATATTAGCTACGAAAAAGCTAAAGTAAAAGGCAAAGAAGCAGAATTACCCGCTTCCATTCTTTATAAAGGCTCTGAAAAAATTACTTTCTCCTGGATATTTACTGAGAAAGACGGAAAGTTTTTAGTAAGCGATTTTCTAGATTCTGATGGAAAATTAGCAACTACTCTTTATGGAGAGACACAAATTCAACCAACGTATGAAAAAAAAGGAATGAAGGAACTGATTGCCTTAATCAAGAAAGCTTCTAAATAAAAATGAAAAATATAATTTCAATTCTCTCTCATATTTTTTTACTCCGTCCTTTTTTAACGTTAGCCGCTCTAGTTATTATTATTGGACTTTCTATCCAGCAGTCTTTTAAGCTGAGCATCAATAGCAATCAGATTGATTTACTTCCTGCTGATGGCGTTGAAGTTGTTAAGACGAAAGAAGTCATCGAAATGATTGGAGGCAATGGCTTCTATATCGTTGCAATGAAGACCAAAGATGAAAAAGGTAGAGATAAAAAAGTATTATCCTCTGTAGATGCAAAGAAAAAAGGTAATATGGAATTGTTCGCTTCCGAGATGGCTGAA
>JANMOF010000100.1:0-14009 GCA_031368925.1 Leptospiraceae bacterium | reverse complement strand
GATAAGTGGCATAAGATACATCATCGTTTTTTGATTTGGGTCTGTCGTTACAGATGTCATCCTAGTTTGCACTACTTGGGTTCCAACCATAATCAAAGGAAGAACGTTAAGCGCAATGCCTGCAACTCCAAAGAGAGCCGGTGTAGTCCAGATAGTATCTGGCTCACTTAAATCGGTCACCCATAAGAAAGGAGACTTCCAGAGATCAATCGTATCACTAAACGCGGTATAGAGTGCGATGAAGATTGGAATCTGAACGAGCATCGGTAAACATCCACCCATTGGATTTGTCCCATTCTTTTTATAAAGCTCCATGATCTTTTGTTGTTTGAGAGCAGGATCTTTTTCGTATTTCTCGTTGATGACTTTGATCTGCGGACTTAGCTCTTGCATCTTCTTCATACTATCCGCTTGCTTTTGATTGAGCGGGTAGAAGATTGCTTTAAATAAAATTCCAAATATAATAATACACCAACCGTAATTGGGAATAATAACGTGTAGCTTCTTTAGAATCCAAACGATACCATGGCGGAAAGGTGTTGTTATCCCCTGATTGAATGATTTGTCTAGCTTCTCGCTGAGTCCAGCAAAAGGAGTAGTCTTGGTCTCTTTTGGATCAATTGTCTTGTCGCGAAAAGACATTCCATCTAACTCACGAATTCCCACATAAGCCGCATAATCAAAACTTACCGCAGCATTTGGCTCAAGAGTAATATTGTCGTAAACCGCAGCGACACCGTTTACATTTCCTTTACGGTTATCGAGTAGAACACCAGTTGGCTTGGTTCCACTGAGCGGATTTAATACAGCTATAAAATAACGACTTCCCGTTCCAAAGAAATCTAACGGCTCGGATTTCTTTAAGACTGTATCAAAGTTTGCATCTTTATTTGCAACTGCTGGCTCACTTCCAAATCCGAAGAAGGATTTTACTTTTGAACCAAAGCCTTCTACACTCACTCCATCTAGATTATCGTTGAACGATCCATCTAGATAAAAGAATCTATAGTAATGAACTTGATCTTTCTCAGGTATGACCGGACCTTTTACGGGCCCTAGACTTCCAAAGGATTTAAAATAAATAGGAGCATTTGCACTGGCTAATGGCAATTTGTCCTTAGTCAAGTTCGTAAGAGTCATGTTGTATTTAAAATAATTTTCTGATTTAAAAAAGGAATATTCTTTCTTTAAAGAATAGGTTTTATCAGGAGAGACTGCATCGAAACTGAGAATCTGTTTCGCTTCGTCGTAAGATACATTAAAATTAACATGATTAAAAAGTGGAGCGGATATTTCTTCTTTTGCGCCTGTTATGCTAAAGTCAAATCCCCTCTCGCGGGTAATCTCGATTGCCTTGTATTTTTCGCCATTAAAGTCAACGAGTTCATTTTCACTTTTGATAATCATGACCTCGCTACCTTCTAGGTCAGGATAGTTCTTTACATAGAAACGCTCGATGCGCCCGCCGAGAGAACTAAATTCTGCCAAAAAAGAAGATGTTACAATGTAAAACTTCTTAATATCTTTTGGATCAATAGTCTTGATTTCAGTTGGTTTTGTGAGAACCTGGTTTTCTTTTTTATCAGGTGTCTTTACTTCTTTAGAATCTTTTGCAACGTCAACAGTCTTTGCATCCTTCGCATCTTTGACTTGATTCGTGATAGGAGTTTTCTTTGGAGGTGTAGGAGGGAATAAGAAGTAGTTAACTCCCATCCAAACTCCTAAGCTTAATACGATTGCGAGTAATAGTCTACCTTGTCTTTCTTCCATTTAATATGCCTCTATGATTTATTTTTTGGGTTTGGTGGTACTGGATCGAAATATCCTTCTGACATTGGATTGCATCTGGAAATTCTATTTGCGGAAAGGTAAAAGGCTTTTAAGAATCCATATTGCTGGAATGCTTGAGTAGCATAATCAGAGCAGCTTGGATAAAACCTACATGCCCCCGGTAATAAAGGAGATATGAGTTTTTTATAAATCCGAATCAGAAAAATAAAAATTGTATTCATGATTCTAATTTTAAGAAAAGATTTTTCAGAGTTTTAAGCCTCAATTCAAAATCTAACTCGATAAACTGAATACTCGCAATAAGCGCAATATCCATATTAGCCTGATTATATTCTGGATTAGAAGCTATCAATGCTCTAAGCACCCGCTTGATTCGGTTTCTCTCATTCGCTTTTCTTGCACTTCTATCAGCACAAAAGAGAAAACGAGAAGACAAACGACCATTAGGCGCATAGACTAAAGAAACATGTTTGGCTTTTACTCTTTTGCCAGACTTAAAAAGACGCTGAATCTCTTCTTTTGCCTTTAGAGTTTCCGATTTCCTAGTCAAAAACCTCTAACTAAAATTTCTTTCCGACTTTTTCATCGGAAACAGTAAGTTTATATCTGCCTTTTGCTCTTCGTCGTGCCAATACTGCTCTTCCAGCAGCGGTTGACATACGAGATTTGAAGCCATGAGTTCTAGCTCTTTTGATTCTACTTGGTTGAAACGTTCTTTTCATCTTTTTACCTTAATAAATAGGATTGCAGTATTATAATTTATGATTACAAGGTCAGGATATTTTCGGTTATGTTAGAGTCAATGAAAATCAGCGGTTGGGTTTTGATCGGCAGAGGAAAACTCCCCTAACGTATCAATTATTAACAGAAGTGATTTCTTTAAATGAAATTTCTCATTCCCAAAAATTTATAGTGAAAATCTCATGTACTTAATACTTTAAAACAGGAGGAAAGGAAATGCACCATGACCATCATCACGACCACCACTCGAATGAAATAATTGATTTAAACCAAAGATTCCTTCTGGGAATTGTATTAAACAGCCTCTTTGTGATAGCGGAAACTGGAAGCGGTTTTTATTACAATTCACTTGCACTCCTTTCCGATGCAGGGCACAACCTAAGCGATGTAGCAAGTCTCTTACTTGCCCTAGTCGCCTTTCGGTTAGCAAAGATTAAACCGGATTCTAAATACACTTATGGTTATAGAAAAACGACCATACTAGTTTCATTATTAAATGCATTCGTATTACTTCTTGCCATGGGTGGAATCATTTGGGAAAGCATACAGAGATTTCAGACACAGGCGCAAACTAATGGTAACCCGATAGCACTCGTTGCAGGGATTGGCATTATAATCAATGGCATCACTGCCTGGCTATTTTTAAAAGAGAAGGAAAAAGACCTAAACGTAAAAGGAGCTTACTTGCATATGCTTTCCGATGCGTTAGTCTCTCTAGGTGTTTTAATCGCTGGTGTTTTGATTACATTTACAAATTGGTATTGGCTCGATGGTGCTATTAGTCTCATCATCGCAATCATAGTTCTATTTGGGACACTAGATTTACTTAAAAAAAGTTTTCACCTGTCAATCGATGCAGTTCCCGAAGGAATCAATATCTCAAAGCTAAAACAAGAAGTAGAACAAATCAAGGGAGTATTAGAAATTCATCATATTCATATCTGGGCAATCAGCACTACATTAAATGCATTAACTGCGCATGTAAAAATTCAAAGTAGTTTGGAATGGAAAGAAGTAACGCGGATAAAGAAGAATATCCGCCATACACTTTTACATGAAAATATCCTCCATTCCACGATTGAATTTGAAACGGAAGAAGAGAATTGCGAAGAAAAGGAGAGTGAGATTTAACTCAAAGGTTCAATTTTACCTTTATTCTATCTGTAATTCCCTTTGTGCTTGCGAGATCAATATCTAAACACCCACGAATAATTTTCACAGCTTCAATTAACTTCCTATCTTTCATACTTTTTTCAACGTCTGCATGTATTTCCGGAGGAAGTTGAATTGCGTAAGCATTCATTTCTGCATCAGTAAGTTTAGTTGTATGATTCATAGCTCCCTTATAACAGGATGTTTGGAATCCTGATTCCTTTTTCTTTTCTCCGCCAGAACAAGCGGCTAATATTAATATACCAATAAAAACAATTGCTATTTTACTTTTCATTTTTCATTCCTTAAGTTAAAATTTATTTCGTTAATTCCAGTAAAGGAATAATGCACTACTATTTCCTATTTTCTTTGCGGATAACAAGTTTTAGTCCTGACCAAATTTCGTCGACAGCACATACTTTTACATCGACAAGACCTAACACAAGTGCAAATTCTCGAACTGTATTTTCATTGACATCCGTTTTAATTTTAGACGCGCCCTTAGGCCACGAGACCCAGATCATTCCTGTTTGTTTTAAAACTTTCTGAAGTTTAGGAATAGTTGCGGCTAACTCTTTTTTGTCTTTCGTAAAAAAATGAATAAAGTCGAACTCACCTTTCATTTGTTTCTTTACCTCTATATCTGGAGGAAGGCTGCCTAGTATATTAAAATAGTTTTCAGGCGGGTGAATAAATAAAACTGTGAATCCATCTTTGATTCCTAGTTTATCAAGAAGAGATTTTTTGGAGTAGCCTACCATTGTTTTTGTGTTCTTGACCTCACCCCAATTTTCTATTTCCTGAAATATTTTCTATAACGAAGCCCCTCTCCTAGCATTCCCCTTTTGCAAAGGGGTTAGGGGATTTTAGGAGAGGGGCGGGCTGAAAGCCGGGGAGAGGTTAAAAGAATATAAACGTAATCAAGATAAAAAGTGGGATGAGAACCCCAAAGGAATATACCAAGTATCCGCCAAAGCTTGGCATTGGAACTTTGTTTTCTTCCGCTACTGATTTTACCATGAAGTTAGGCGCGTTTCCGATGTAGGTATTAGCCCCCATGAATACGGCACCAACAGAAATTGCTTTGAGAAGCTGTTCCCATTCTTTGTTTGCCAGAATTTGATGAACGTCAGTCGCTCCAGTAAGACCCTTAGCAAGACTTAGGAAGGTTAAATAGGTTGGAGCATTATCTAGAACAGAAGAGAATCCTCCTGCCGCCCAAAAGAACTGCCAAGGTTTTGTAACTCCTAGTTCAGCACCATGCGCCTCTAAAAGAATTAAAGCAGGAATCATTGTAATAAAAATACCAATGAATAAGTAAGCCACTTCTTGAATAGGACCAAGGGTAAACTTATTATGCTCTCTGAGTTTTGGATCAGATGTAAAATAAGAAGCAAGGATTAAACCAATCATCACACCTTCTCTTACGAACGCAATATATGGGTTATGCTTAATTGCAGGAATATAGTTTTCATTTAAGAATGCGACTGAGAGAACAATCCCAAATAGCCACAAGAAGTTAACTTGTCCCGTAATAGAAATAGGCTCTGCCGCAGCTTTGTCTTTTTTGATATCTACCTTAGTTTCTTTTTTGTATTGAATATTGTCCCAGATAATATACACAATCGAGAGAATTACAATGGAAAAAATCATTTCAGGAAACAAACCAAATGTCCAAGTAAAAGGAACGCCCTGTAAATATCCTAAGAATAAAGGTGGATCTCCAAGCGGAGTAAGCGAGCCGCCGATGTTCGAAACCATGAATATAAAAAAGATCACAGTATGAACAACATGCTTTCTTTCAGAATTTGTCTTGAGTAAAGGACGAATAAGAAGCATCGAAGCTCCAGTCGTTCCAATGATAGAAGCTAGAAAAGATCCAGTGAGTAGAAACAAAAGGTTATTAACCGGTGTAGCTTTAATATCTCCCTTTAAGACGATTCCACCGGAAATGTAAAATAGAGAACCGAGTAGAATGATAAAGGGCACATACTCGAAGACTAATGTATGATAAATCTTCCCAAACCATCCATTAGCGGCTAATATCCCGAAGGCGACACCACCTAGAACACCGGAGATTATGAGCTTATTATTGTTTTGCTCCCACCAGTGTGCAATGTGATGAGGCGATATAGGAAGAATGGCAATGCAGAGTAAAATGATTACAAATGGAATGACAGACCAGATAGCTAAGTCAGCACCCTTGTGTTCAGCATGTCCGCCTTCTTTTGCATGATCTGCAGAGTGTTGCTCTGTAGTTGGAGTTGTCTCAGGTGAATTTGTGTCCTGAGAAAAAATGGTACTTGTATTTAAGGATACGGCTAATAGTAAGCCGACAAATACGCTAAGTTTCTTTTTAAATTGCATAAAAAATCCCTATTCATTTATAAATTTATTGCCAGTTTATAAGAATAGGATAAGTCTTTCAAAAAGATTTTTTATTTTTCCGAAAAAAAAGAATAAAAATCTATTTCTTCTTTGTATTAATCGCTGTCATTGGTGCACTGTCTTGCCCAGGAAGAAAACTCATCATGAATGCTGATTGCATAGTTGAGATTTTTTCAATTTGCCGGCGATATTTTATTACGGCACCTGGATAGGCTGCACCCTTTACAACAATATTAATATGTTCTTGATTAAATCTGGAAGTCTTTAGCTCTTCAAATTTCTCTGTAACAAATTTGTGGTTGTTACTTTTCAGTTTAAATAGTTCAAATAGTTCAGTGAATTTCTTCTTCTTGTCTTCGTCCAATTTACCCCGAAGCTGCTTAATCATATTATTTGCTTGTTGCACCTGTGGAATAATATTGGTCATTTCTTTTTCAGAAACTTTTACTTTATTTTGGAATTCATCGAATAGTCTCTCGTTTTGAAAGTGAACACCCAATTCCACTACAACATCAATGCCCGCATTAGAGCCTAAATTATAAGTAGAAAGTCCACCCATCACAACAATTTCTGAACCAAGAATCGCACTTGTCTGTCCTGTTAAAACAATGCTGCCTAGACAGAAAATTTTTGAATTCAGAATATAGCCCTCAATAATTAGATCACCACCAACTTCTATGATAGAATTTTCTATAAACTTGGCTTTTACATTTCCTGCAATCTTTACGAGTCCCTTTGCTTTTGCTTTAATCCCACCCTTCACAAGTAGGTCTTTACCGACAGTAATATCAGACGACTCTAAATTCTCAGCTACATTTAAACTACCATCGCATTCAACCTTAGCCCCATCTTCAATAGAGCCTATAACATTGACTGTGCCATTGTATTTTACATTGCCAGTAGAAAGTCCCACACTTTGTTCTATACGCAATTCAGGAGAGACAGTAACAGACTCATCTGTAGAAAATAAAACCCCATCACAAGCAGAAGAATAATCAATAAAAATCTTTTCGGGTTCTTCTGGTGAAGACGTGTTAGTTGTTATTATATTAGCACCGATTGTGATTTTAGGACGTTTAATTGCTGGAGCATTGAGTACCATTCCATATACATCTTTTCCAGGCTTTCCGGGAACACCCGCAAATAGAGTAGCAATCTTTTCCTCTTTCTTAATAGAAACGAATTTTTCTAAATTTCTAAAATCAGCAGAACCATCTTGTTTAATTACCACTCTTTGGTTGTGTGGGTGGTAAAATTTTACCCATCCATCTAAGCCATGCACAATTTGAATGCCCGTTGCAATCTGTTGACGAACTATTGTTTCATTCGGGTCTTGGACTTGGTTAATTGGAAGAATTTTCTTTTTTCGATTGGTTACTTCGTCGACAACTTCTTTTATTAAACTAAAATTAATCATCTCTTCATTTAATTTAGAATTAGTAATAATATTATAGATCATTGTTGGAGAGAAATCTCGCAAACTTACTCCATTTATATCAACAGCGATAGAAGCCGACATTGAATCCTTGGCTATTTCAATAGAAATGCAGTCAAGCCTGGTTTCAGATAACTGAACCATAGCAGCCATATTATTTTGATTTTTTTCTTCCATAACCTATACTATAGACAAAACTTGTAGGATATATAAGATATGCTAAATCCCTTTTTTGTCACTCTCTTTATTCACTAATATACATATAATTATCGGATTTTGAAAGAAATTTATTTCCTTTCGTTTAATTTTTCAAAAAAATATCCAAAAGCCGATGAAAGACTAGGCAAACTACCTAGTTGTTTCCAGAAAGGAACCTTATCTCCGTGAGATAATAGACCTGTAAGCTCTAGACAAAAATCTAAACCAGATTCTTGCATTCTCGAAGCTAGCCTAACAGATTCATTTTCTGGTATTACATTATCGTTCTTCCCGTGTATAAAACAAACAGGTGACTTTATTTTTTCAATAGAATAAATAGGTGAAATAGAATTCGCATGCTCTGAATAGGACTCTCTAATCTTATTGGCTAATTCTTTTCTAAAATTTGCATCTACTCTAGAACGATCAAATATTTCTTTATGTCCCTTACTGAGTTTTTCATAGAGTATAGGGGCTACTTGCTCTTTGCCTTTCCTAGAAAATCCATTGTCTAAAGCGGCTTGGTAAAACACTGCTTCGAGTTCACTGGCATTGTCATATAAAAGATGCAAGTAATTGTAAAATAGGATATTGGCAGGGTAATCATCTATTAGATAGTTCCCGAGCGCAAAATTGCAAGTTTCCAGAAGATCGGCAAATCCGCCAATTGCAATAATGGATTTTACTTTAGTTGCAATCTCTGGATCGGTAAGGGCAACTAGTCCGTAGCCAGCCGAAAAACTAATAGAAAAAAAACCAACATCCTTTGTATTGATTTTTTTATGATCTAGAATCATTAAAAAAGCATCTTTAATATTTCGAACACTTTCCGGCGTAATTTTTAATGCCTTGATTTCTTCGAACTCAGGGACTACTACAGTGTAGCCACTTGATGAGAGGCTAATGGCAACCTCAAACATTCGCGGATCGTCAATTCCAAAACCACTCATCCCGTGTGTTAAAAAAATAGTGGGATTTTTTTCTTTACTTTTATTTTTTGGAAAAAAATACTTAAAGCGATAATTTTTACCGGACACAAGCTTACTCGGTAAAATTTCCTCTTCGGTTTGAACAGAAGAAGGAAATCGAAATCCTACGGAGCGGATAAGAAAAGGTAACCCTCGAAAAAAAAATTTGAGACTATTCATGAAAAAATATTAAGACTTGGGAGGCTCCACGAATAATTTAAAATTATTTTTCCCTGCCTGGATAGATGCGTTGAGAGCACTAGTAGCACGCTCATGCCATTTGTTGGCGAATTTTATATTAGCATTATAGTCAGCAGAACCAATCGCAATTTCAATGTTTACAATATTTTTCTTAAGTAAATTAATCAATATTCCCATGGATTTACTTATTTTATCTCTATCTTCTAAGGTTAAGAACATACCGAGCATGTCTTCTGAGAGTTTATAAATTTCAGGCTTCTTACCTATAACTTCTTTGATACAACCAGAAATATCTTTAAAAGTCTTTACCTTGTCAGTTGTATTTAGAATTTTTAAGAGCGATAAGTTTTGTGGAATATCAAGAGAAACTCTATAGTTTAAAATATTATTGAAATGCTCTAGTGTGAAAAGCGAAGTCTCATTATCCTGAACAGATAAATTATAGTGAATGGTTTGATCAAAGTATTTTGCAAATGCTTTTACCTCTGACCAGATGGGATTAATGTCTAGATTGGCAAGTGGATCCGCAAACTCAAGTTTAACCGCTCCAAATAATTGGTTGTTATTTACAAGTGGTAAAACTGCGTCAGCGTGATTGGAAGAAAACGCTCCCAATTTATTTTTTAGAAATTTTAAAATTTCATCTGATAAATCTACTTTTTTTCCTGCTTCCAGTTTTGTAAAAATCTCACCTTTCTTTTCGATAAAACAACTAAAAGTTTGGTTGTGAACAAAATAGATAGAGATAGATTTACACTTAATTAAATTGGATAGCTTATTGATAAAATCTTTGCAAGATGTTTCCCCAGCAGTAGCAGTCGGTTCAAATACATTATTGTAATTTATCACAACACATTCTTGCTGTGGGACTGGACTTATAGCAGGAATACTAGGCTTAGTCTCTGGAACTTTTACACTTGTATGAGTCGATTGTAAAACCGGGGCGGTGGCTGGAACAGTAACAGGCTTTGTGTGAATTCCCGTTTTTTCGACTTCGGTTTGTAAATTACTACTTGCCTCAGTATTGGATTGCAAAACATTCTCTTTCTCAGGGGATTTAGCAGCGAGAGAAGCATTTTTTCGTAAATTCTGCATACGTAATTCATGGGCTTTGTAAGCTTCTCCTTTTGGGAAAAGATTTACAATGAGTAGTAAGCTACCGAGAGACAGTGCTAGAAAAATACTTCCCCACATGTAAACATCCATCTGCGAAGTAGCTCTCTTAGCAGTCTCTGCATCGAGTGTAGTGAGAATTAAAAAGAAGAACAAAGGAAAAATATATTTCATCATAGAATTATAGCCATTAGACCAAAAAAAATTTGCTCCAAATAATTTAGAAAGATTTAGGATACCATCTACCGATTACTCGGATAGAAGAATATTGTAAATTACTTTTAGCAATCAGTATATACTTAATAACGGCAAGTAAGGATCTAATTCAATAGATTTTCATCTAGGAAAAGAAGAATAAAACATTAAAAATGAAGCTTTATACAGAATTAGCAGAATATTACTATGAAATCGAGAAGTCAGGAAGAAATTTCCAAGAAGAAGTTCTGCTTTTAGATGAAATCTATAAAAAACACAAAGTAAAATCTGTTCTTGATATTGGCTGTGGAACAGGTGAACATGTAGTCGCTCTGCAGGAACTCGGCTATCAAATCACAGGTACAGATTCTTCTAAAGAAATGATTTCTCATGCGCAAAAAAGATTTCCCAATTGCAACTTCGAAATCGGAGACTTACAAACCTACAAAAAAGAAAAAGCATTCGATGGAATCTATTCTATTTTTGGAACAATGAATTATCTTATCACAAAAGAAGACTTGGAATCGAGTTTTTCCAATATCCGAAAGAATCTGAAACCATCGGGAATTGTAATCATGGAGATTTGGAATGCAATCCCTATTCAACTCATCCAGAGAAAACCACTGACGACAGTAGGACATGCAAAGATTGGAAATATGGTTATCAAAAGAAACCGCGGCTTTAAAGTAAAACGTTCTGACGGAGCAGCGCAAACTGAAGAAACGTTAGTCGAAGTCAACTTTGTATATAGCCTCGACAAAAAAGAAATCAAAGACAAACATATAATGCGGGTATTTACGCTCGAAGAAATTTCTGCGGTGCTTACCAATCAAAAGCTAGACATTTTACAAATCTATGGAAACTATAAAATGGAAAAATACAAAAACCATGGGGCACGTATGATTATTGTAGCAAAGAAAAGATGAAGCAAAGTATTAGTTTCCGGTTGCGAATTTCTCTTTTGGTATTCGGTTTGGTATTAGCCGCATTCTTATTTTTCTTTGCGGTTGAAAATTTCATCTGGCTTAGCAAGATTGCAGACACAAACGCAGAAATTTTTCCACGTAACTTTTTTTTGGGAAGATTTTTGATTGCAACTTCTTTTTCTATATTAGCGGGACTCGGTGCCTACGTATTTACAAATAATTTTTATGAGTCTCTCAGACACCTCGCTCACTTGATTCAATATTGGGGCAGAACTCTAACACCACTTGACGAAAATGCAATTACTCTCTACCAGGACTCAGAGGTGACACAAATCATAGGCTTCTTTCACAAGGGGATAATAGCGAATAAACAGCGAGAAGAAGACAAGCTTATCAAATCAATTGAACTAAACAATACCAATATAGTTGAGCGGCTAAAACCATATTTGCCGGAACTTGAATTGGGTGGATTGAAAAATCTAGATGTGTCTGTATTTCCTAATTATACGAATAACCCCAGATGCGATTTCGTAAATGTGATTGAGACAGAGAGCGGTTACCTATGTATAATCGCTGGATTTGAAAACCTAGAAATTTTAGAATCCATATATAAATATAAACTTCAGGGCATTTTCGCCCTTATAAAAGGCTTATATTTTGCAAAAGAAGAGGAAATTTTAACCCAGGTTCATAACGCAATTAGACAAACCCAAAAAGAAAACTTGAACTTGAGTCTATTCTATGTATCAAATATATCTAATCATATAAGCTTTACGCACAATCAGAAAACACCTCTATTACTTTTAGATGACCAAGGCTTATCGACTACTTTTAGTGAAGAAGTATATTATGATTTTGCGGCAAATGAACCTTTACTATTAAAAGCAGTCTTTGCAAGCCCTTCTTATCTAATTGTTTTCTCGGATAGAATTCATGAAATTCTAGATGTAAGTCCGAGCATACTCGTCAGTGAACTAGAATCAGAAGTATTTTCAAGACCAAAGTTTAAAAACTCCAAAGAATTAATTTTGCAAATTAGTTTATTTTTAGATGGTTACGGTAAATCAAAAGGGATTAAAAATGCTTTAGAGCATTTGGCTTGTATCGTAATAAAGAAAACGGGTTAACTCTAAGGTTCTTCGTCTGCGGGTATTTCTTCTTTATGATGACCATCTCTGCCTAATGGGAATAATCCTTTGCGATTCTTAGATTTCAAATTGAAGCCGGGATGAACTTTGCTAAATGTAAAAATGAATTTCATTCTTTCTCTACCTGACTTACTAATTACAAAAGCTGTCGTCAATGTAATTTCAATAAAATCAATCATCCTCTCTTTGGAAATTTTATCAGAGAGTCTAAATTCTGCTACTTTCCCAATCAACTCGTGACTTTCTAATTTTTCAGTAGAAGCCATTTTTAAAAAATGAGTCATGCGAGGATGTTTGTATAATACAGGACCTTCCCGTTTAATGGTAATTGTATATTCTTCCCCACGGGGATCTTTCTTAAATGTAAACGACAAGTGATCTTCTGAAATCGCAGCGCATTTTGTGGGTATTTCGCCAGTATTCGCTCCAACGGAAAAATAAGAAATTCTATCTAACTCATTTACAATATATTCGAACGTCTGTCCAATTTCGGGCGGATATTCGATTTCCGAAATTCTTTGCTGAATGAAAGGCGCAATGAGCTGGTTATAAAATGCAGCCAATAATCCAACCAAGCATAAAATAAATAATAAACCCAGTAACCAGAAGGAACTATCTTGTATAATAATTGCGATCAGAAAAAACCCCTTAACCTTTTACATCCACCAGTTGACCTGGGGTGGAGATGCGAGGTGTACGCATTAGCATAGAAAGTAAATTTTTCATTTCTTCTGGACTAATAACCTGACTCATTCTTTCTTCTAAGGTAACTTCTACTTTAGGTTTGATAGCCGGAACATACTCATCGACGATTTCACGGGAACCCTGGATTTGGCTTTGTGCTGGCTTTGGCACTTCGATTGCTTCTGCTTCGGAAATTTCTTTACGTGCTTGCGTAACTAAATCTTGCAGGTCTTCTCTCAGGTAACTATAGAGATAAGTATTTAAGTTGTTATTAACATTTGCGATTCCCATAATCCTACCTCCACTTAGTCTATCATCAATTAGAAATGGAATTTAGAACAAACGCAACTCGAGAAAGGTTTAATCTACTGCGCGATACCTTGTTGTAATAGAAGTTGCAATTCTGCGCTCTTCTTTTTCGGATTCGGAAAGAAAGGGATCTGAATTATCAATCCAGGCTTTTTTCCATTCAGAATGCCAACTATTCCATTTACTTCTTTCGTCTCGTTTGCTGCCCATTTCTTCCGGAATAATATTGCAAAGATGGTCTAATTTTTCTATCTTGGCAGTAATTCTCTCAATAAGCGACATAAACTTACTTTTTTTTTGTTCCATAATTTCTATCGGCATCCCATAGGAAAATCACAATTACATAATTTACCCTAATTGCAAGAAAAAAAATTAACAGAAAGAACACTGCTTTTACTTTCCTTCTACAAAGAACCATTCCCCATTTTCTTTCAGAAATCTTGAATGCTCATGGTGCAAAACCATTTTGTTATCAGGTGTTTGATAGGTTGCCTTAAATTCTACAAATCCTTCCGTATCTTTTGGCTGTCCATTTTTAGCGGAAATAATTTGAAGCCTTAACCATTTGCTTGTCTTTGCCCAATTCTCAATTACTCCAAGATCATAAAGTTTCCGAGTCGAAGCGTGAGTCGTGCGAAGGATATAGGAAATAGATGCTGTCGCATAGGCACTGTAACGAGAGCGCATCAACTCTTCGGCAGTATCCGCCTTCCGAACTCCATCAAGTATAGGTTTACAACATTCTTCAAATGATCTTCCA
>JANMOF010000085.1:0-30447 GCA_031368925.1 Leptospiraceae bacterium | reverse complement strand
ATATGTCAGGGGTTGTTTGGTTATACTGGATTAGCCCCTTCCGGCGAAGGCGTTGAGTTTGCGACCGAGCAAACGGGTGGAAAAGGAAGGAGACTTTTTAGTATAGATACTCCAAAAAAGATTTTTACGAAATAATCTCCTTCCTTTTAGGGAAGGGGATACTTCGGAGTATTCGGCAACTTAGTGAGATGCGGGGTTAGGTACTAAAGATCAATATTCTCTGGATAAATTTCTTCTGGGACTACATAGGACATTCTTAGTTTTGGGTCTCTCTTGGTAGAAAATTTAGTCTTCGTTATAACTTTTTCTGATTCATTCTCGTTTGGCTCACCCTCTTCTTTCTTTTTAGTCTCTATTTTTGTTAGTGTTTCCATTCTTTTTTGCCCACCTCTTTTAGGCGGACATCATTCTACTAATTATGTCGATTTCGTCAACAGAAAATTGTCCATAATTTATTGACAATTTACTTTTTATTCAGAGAATATTCGTTGAATTTTGAACTATGGAATTGATATTAAGAAATCGAAGAATAGAAAATTTTTTAAATTCTCCTCTGGCTAAGCAATATTTTCCTCTATTAAGTTTATCTCATTATTCTAAGTGATGCATCTTTATCATTTTAATAATTAGTTCTAGTTTCTTTTTACGAAATTATTTCTAAAAATAAATATTTTACTAATTCTCTTCGTCTCATATAATTAGAAAAATTTTATGAAACGCTACTTGCCAATCTTACATAAATGGACTTCGCTCCTTTCCTTAATACTAATTCCTTACTATATCCATAGCGCAAGAATTGATAGAATCCTAAACAAATATACACAAAAATCTAATGCAATTTATATTATTATACCCGTTCAAAAATCTGATACAATTCAAACCTTTCCTGCCAATGATTTTATTTTACAAGCAAATGGAAATGTAGAGCATATCCAATTCATTATTTTTCATTCCCATACAACTGAATTAAAAAGTATTTCTCAAACTAAAAGTTTTTACATAAACTCAGATATTCCTCCTCCAAATCTAATTTAAAGCGAATAAAGTAAATTAGCCTCTACGCAACAATTAAGGCGTAGTCAGAAGTAAATCGATCATTAAGGAGTTATTCAATGAACACGTCATCCATCAATAAAATTTTACGGGCATTAGTCGTTACAAAAAAAATAAATTTTTTATTTATCTTAATATTGGGCTTAACATTTTCAAATTGCACAGCCTGGCCTGCTGTAGCAGCTCTTCTAGGATTAACCGGTAAATCAAAAAGCAAACCACTATTATTTCTTCCTTCAAGCGGAGGAAATGCGGGAAATACTGGAACGGAGAATACCTCAACTCCGAGCCCAACTCCACCAAATACACCGGAAACTCCTACTGCCACTACACCAACCGCTATTCCAAGCAGTATAATTCTTTCAACAATAACGGCTACTGGCTTTTATCCGGCAACAACGGTAATCGATATAACTGTAAAATTTACAGAAGCAGTTACTGTAACAGGAACTCCACGTTTAAATTTGAATAACACAGTAAGTGTAAATTATCTTTCTGGAAGCGGAACCGATACACTGACATTCCGTTATACCGTGCAAGCCGGAAATGGAGAAGATATAGTAGGACTCGATTCAGCGAGTCAAACAGCTCTTAGCCTGAATGGTGGAACTATTCAATCAGTCGCGAATAATACAGATATGACTCTTACACTTCCTGCTCCAGGTGCGGCTAACTCTTTTGGAAATGGTAAAATAATAGTAATAGATACAACTCCCCCTGCTATTTCTTCTATTACATCTAGTTCATTAGATGCGGTATACGGATTAGGCGGTAGTATTACAATACAAGTCCTATTTTCAGAAGTAATCAACGTCGCAGGTGGAACTCCACAGATAACGCTAGAAACTGGAACAATTGATAGAACAATCAACTGTAGTTCTGGAACAGGAACAAATACTCTTAGCTGCTCATATACAGTGCAAGCAGGAGATACAAGCACGGATTTGGATTATGTTGCAACCAATTCATTTGTATTAAACGGAGCTACAATTAAAGATGGTGCTTTGAATAATGCAAGTTTAACCTTAGCCGCTCCTTCTACAGTAAATTCTCTCGGGGGAAATAAAGCAATTGTGGTTAATACAAATTTACCGTCCATTACAAATGTAACTTCCCTACTCGCTAATGGAAGTTATACTATTGGGCAAGTGATTCCTATCCGAGTAACCTTCAGCCAAGCTGTAAATGTAACAGGAACTCCGCAATTAACTTTAGAGACAGGGGCTACAGATGCTATTCTCAATTATACCTCCGGCAGTGGAACGAGCGATCTTATTTTTAATTATACGGTATCTTTAGGACATTCAAGTTTAGATTTAGATTATATTTCTACAACTGCCCTAGCGCTAAATGGTGGAACAATAAAAGATACAGGGAATGTTAATGATGCAATTTTAACATTAGCCGCTCCGGGTGCTGCAAATTCTCTAGGTGCTAATCGATCCATCATAGTGGATACAAATAGTCCGGCAGTAGCAAGTGTTACTTCTTCTACTGCCGATGGAAGTTACAGAGCAGGACAAACTGTTTCGGTTCAAGTCAATTTTAACGAAACTATAATTGTAAGTGGGACACCTCAGCTAACGCTAGACAATGGAGCCGTTGTAAATTATTCTTCCGGTAGTGGCACATCCGTATTAACTTTTACTTATACAATCGGTGCAGGACAAACTTCAAATGACTTAGATTATAGTTCCACAAGTGCACTTGCTCTCAATGGTGGAAGTATTTCTGATGCAGCCGGAAATGCTTCTAATTTGACATTAGCCGCTCCTGGAGCAGCAAACTCTCTTGGTGCGAATAAGGCAATCGTAGTAGATACAACAGGCGCGAGTGTAACGAGTGTAAATTCCTCTACTGCGGATGGAACTTATAGAGCAGGACAATCCGTTTCTATTCAAGTCAATTTTACTGAAAACATAACAGTAACAGGAATTCCAAAATTAACCTTAGAGACGGGAGCTACGGATGTAATTGTAAATTATACAAGTGGTAGCGGCACATCTACATTAACCTTTACTTATACAATTGGATCAGGCAATACTTCAATCGATTTGGATTACCAATCCACCACAGCACTTGCACTGAGTGGAGGAACGATTAATGATGCAGCCGGAAATGCATCTGCGTTGACATTAGCCGCTCCTGCTACTGCGAATTCTCTCGGGGCGAATAAGGCAATCGTGATTGATACTACATCTCCAACGGTGACGAGCGTAAATTCCTCTAATGCAAATGGAACTTACAAAGTGGGAGATTCAGTTTCGGTACAAGTCAATTTTTCTGAACCAATCAGTGTTGCTGGGACTCCACAGTTGACCCTAGAAACAGGAACAACGGATGCGGTTGTAAACTACGCAAGTGGTAGCGGCACATCCACATTAACCTTTACTTACACAGTTAGTTCAGGTCATACTTCTAATGATTTAGATTACCAATCCACAACTGCTTTGACATTAAGCGGAGGAACAATCAATGACGCTGCTGGAAATGCATCTACGTTGACATTAGCCGCTCCTGGAGTTGCAAATTCCCTTGGAGCGAATAAAGCAATCATAATCGATGCAACAGCACCAGCAGTTACGAGTGTAAATTCCTCTACTGCAAATGGAACCTACCGTATAGGACAAATAGTTTCTATTCAAGTTAATTTTACTGAAAATGTGACTGTAACTGGAACTCCTCAACTTACACTTGAGACAGGAGCGACAGACTCTGTAGTGGATTACGCATCTGGTAGCGGCACATCTACATTAACCTTCACTTATACGATCGCGGCAGGTCATACATCTAACGACTTGGATTATTGGTCAACAACTGCACTTGCATTAAACTCAGGAAGTATTAAAGATTCTGTTGGTAACGATGCTACTTTGACCTTAGCCGCTCCTGCTGCTGCAAATTCCCTCGGAGCAAACAAGGCAATCGTAATTGATACTTCTGCTCCGAGTGTAACAGGTGTTACCGCATCTACATCGGACGGGACATATGGAATTGGGCAGGCAGTTTCTATCCAGGTTAGCTTTAGCGAAGCTGTAACGGTAACCGGAACTCCACAGCTAACGTTAGAAACAGGAACTACAGACGCAGTAGTAAACTATGCATCTGGTAGCGGTACATCTACATTAACCTTTACTTATACAATCACAGCAGGTCATACATCCAACGACTTAGATTATCAATCAACAACAGCCTTAGCCTTGAACACCGGAACAATTAAAGATGGAGTAGGTAATGACGCAGTATTAACATTAGCCACACCAGCGACGGCAAATTCTCTTGGCGCTAACAAAGCAATTGTGATAGATGCAGTTTTACCTAACGTTACAAGTGTAACATCTTCTACTACAAACGGCATGTATGGAATTGGACAAAGTATTTCCATTCAAGTAGCATTCAGTAAATCTGTCACAGTCACAGGTACGCCTCAATTAACTCTCGAAACAGGTACGTCAGACGCTACAGTAAATTATGCAAGCGGAAGTGGAAGTAATACCCTGACATTTACTTATACAGTAGCTTCTGGTAATACTAGCGCTGACTTAGATTATCTGTCAACAAGCGCACTAACATTAAATGGTGGAACAATTAAAGATAGTGCAAGCAATAACGCCACATTGACATTAGCCGCTCCAGCAGCAGCAAATTCTCTCGGTGCGAATAAGGCAATTATAATAAATACCACGACTCCAACTGTAGCATTTTCGGCATCAACGTCTTCAGCAAGTGAAACAACTACTACTGTCACTATACCAGTTGTATTATCAGCAGTATCCGCTCTATCGGTAACTATTGATTATACGCTAACAGGCGGAACAGCAACAGGTTCTGGAACAGATTATACATTTACAAATGGAACTCTAACATTTGCGCAGGGGGAAACTTCTAAAGATATTATATTTACAGTTGTAAATGACACTCTTTACGAGACGGATGAAACTGTGCTACTCGGAATTTCCAATCCCACCAATGCAACTCTCGGTGGAACAACTGCGCATACCTACACAATTAACAATGATGACACAATGCCTACCATTCAATTTGCTACCCCTACTTCTTCTTCTGGAAATGAAACTTCTACTACTAGAACAGTATCTGTTAGCCTCTCTGCTGCTTCTGGTCAGGATATAACGGTCATTGTAACAGATACAACGGGCGTTGGATCAGGCTTAGCTACATCCGGAAGCGATTACACTGCGATTGGCTCTCCTCTTACTCTAACATTTACTGCTGGTGTAACAACGCAAACTATTGATATTCCGGTAGTTCAAGATTTGGAATACGAAGGGAATGAAACAATACAGTTAGCATTATCCTCTCCTACTAATGCAACTTTAGGCGGCACTACAGGACATACCTTTACTATTACAGACGATGACGCAGGAATTCTTTCGGCAGAAACAATGGATTTGGATAATAACGGTAAGATTGATCATTATAAAATTACATTTTCGGAAGCAGTGCAGGATTCATCCTTTCCAGGATATGCAGCAAATACTCTCGGGTCAGCACAATCTAATTGGAGAATTGGAGGAACCTCAACCGGGGTAATTCTTTCTAATGGAACTGCTGAGCCAATGCTTGCGGATACTATCAATGATGCGATTATCTATCTCAAATTTAATGAGGCGGGGATTTATGATACAGACTCGAAACCAGAGCTAACAACTACTGCTGACCCTACCCTATTAACAGCTAGCTCTAAAACAGTGGGTAATGTCTATACTGCAACAGTTACAGAGGCAGATAGGGCGAAGCCGGTAATCGTAAGCTCATCTGGAACAACTAGTAGCGGCAACTTGACAATTACCTTTTCAGAGCCAGTATGGGGAGCGGCTAATATGCCTGCCTGCGGTAGCGGCGGAAATTTAGCGGCTGCTTCTATTACTTATACCAATATAAGCGGAGACGGAGCATCTTCTATCAGTGGGGTAGGTGCAGATTCCTGCGGAACAGATTCTACTGCAATCTTCGTAGCCAATGCATCGTTTATCAGTAGTGACAATGCAACTGATACAGTAGCGGCTAATACCAATGTATTTGATGCAGCGAATAACACTGGAAATACAAGGTTCATTCCAATTTCAGTCACTGACCCAATCATCACAGGCATTCAGCAATTTGATACAAATAAAAACGGTAAGATCGATCAATTGCGCATAACGTTTTCTATCAACATGAATGATGGGACAATAGACGACGCAGATGCACTTCGTTTTTTTGTAGGTGGGACTGGTGCGGCTAAGGTCGATACTGCGTCTAGTGGAACAGGTGCAATTGCTTCCCCAAACACAGACCCAGGTGTGGCTAATGACAGTATAGTTACAATTTTTACAGACGATAGCACTGTAAGTGGAACAGATTTAAAATCAGTTAGCTTTACTATCAATTCGGGAAGATGGCTTGGGAACAATGGAGTAGAACTTCAATCCATAGCAAGTCTTAGTTCGGTTACTGTCGATAAGGCACCACCGGTTATATTAACCGCAGTCGCATCGGATAATACTAATTTAGTCACAGGTGTAGATAGTGATGATACTCTCATACTTACTTTTTCAGAAGTAACAGGTAAGCCAACCATTAATACAGGAAATATTGCTAGCATTTTTAGCTTAAATAACGGTCATGCCTGGGGAAATATTACATCTGCAACCTGGAATGCGTCAGGCGATATGCTAACCCTTGTATTTGCAGGATCAGGAAGCACTGTTGCAGTAGGTGATACAATTACAATTTTAGGAACGGTTACTGATACGGCAACAAGTCCAAACACTTCCGTAAATATTCCTGCCGTAAATCCAATCACTGGAACTTTTTTTACAGTAGATACTTCTACTCCAACAGTTGTGTCGGCTACTTCCATTAATGCGACTACAGTTAGAATCACCTACTCAAAGGCAATGAACGTAACTGATTCAACTACTCCTGGGAATTATAAAATTGTAACTTCTCCCGGAACGGGAACTTGTGCGGCTAATACTAATTTTACCGGTGGCACTAGTGTGCTGTCTGTAAGTGCTGTTACCCAGGTAGATACAAAAACGTTTGATCTAACAACTGCAGCCCAATCCGCTAGCAGCTATACGTTAGTAGTCAATAAAATAGGAGTCAATGATTTTCAACCTGTTAATTTGAATTGTCCGAATAACGCCGATTTTACTGGCAATGAAAATATCAAAGCTTCCGCCGCAGTATGTGCAAACACTACTGATATTGTATTTACTTTTTCAAAACCAGTTAAGACAGGAACCAACGCGGCAAATTCGGCTGAATGTAACAGTGCTGTAGAATGTGCGAAAAGGTATTATATCACGCCCGCAACACTTGGCTCTATTACTTCGGTAAAAATTTTGGACGGAATTATTTGTGCGGGCGCTCCGGTTAATGCGAACAAAGTATGTATTAGCCACACAATTTCCCAAGGTGGTGGTAACTACACAGTAATCGCTGCTAATAACACGAACGGGGACGGATTCGATGATACTACATGGGGAGCAATTCAAAACTCTACTGCACCCATTGCAAATTTGCAAGCCAGTCCGAAAGACCGTGTAAGCTTTACAGGATGTGGTGCTGGTATTAATAATTTCGTAGACGGACCTATCAGCACTGACCCGTTTGGGGATAATGCCTACTTTGGATACGTAATGAGCTACTTTAATAAAATCTATGTAGGACCAAATACAAACGGAAATGCGGCTAGTCGATTTAACCCGGACGGTTCGAGTCCAGAGACGATGTCATTTCAATTTACGAAAGATACAAGTACAACGAATAGCACTGGAACCTCAGCTAATCCTGCGACCTCTCGCGATGGCGGAACGGCAGTTCCTCCTTATGTAACTATGGGTCATACAGGATGCACTGCAACAGGAGCAACTACTGCGGCTAATATCGCAACTGGTTGTGGACCGAACGGAGAAGATGGGCGGGGGCTTTTCGTATCGGGAGTAATTTCTGGCACTGAATATCTATTTATCACAGGTGGAAAAACAGGGGGTAATGATGATTACCTTTATTATACGACTGACACTGACACAGCGCTTAATTTCAATTACCTGGATGCATCTGCCATTTTTAACAGCGCAAGCATTGTAGGTAATAAAGGAACTGAGTCTATTGCGATTATGAATAACCGGATTTATTGGATGTCACCCGGCGATAGAACAGCGAGACCCTACTTTGTTAAAATCAAAACTGTAGGTCAAGATTTAGCAAATAGCACTGACGGGGATTTCATGAATATCCGCTATATGACAGGATTCGGTGGAGCTTCGAGCACTGCACCCAATAAAGCAGATAAGTTAGGCGGAACTCTTTTCGGTTTCAATGACCGGATGTATCTAGCAAACTCTGGATCAAATTCTACTGACGGTGCAAGCTGTGATTCAGGAACTTCTTACAGCGCAAGTTGTAAGCAGACAGGCGGTATTATCCGCTCTACAAATAATGATCCGGCTGCCTGCACTGCTGCTGATACTTGTCCCGGTTGGACTGACATAACTCCAACGTCAGCAAAATTCTATCAGTATTTCACAATCGTTCTCTTGAAAGTAGCAGATTTAATTCCAGCAGAAAGACCAATACCTGCTTTCGAGTCTTTTAATTCAAAACTCTATATGATTCGAAATGCATGCACGACAAGATTACAAGAAAGAACCTGTAGCAATGCAGCACCCTGCTCCGATGATGTTGCCTGCCCTTCAGGAAATGAAGTTCCTCAATTATGGAAATGTGATCCAACAAACGCGGGTGCAGATGCAACAAATCCGACAACATGTGAGTCCGGTGAATGGTCATTAGTCGCTGAAAATGCAAGCACTGGCAAAACAAATATGAATGTCTCTACCAATAAAAAAGTATCCGTCCTGGTTAAGAATGGTTCACAGCTTTATATGGGCTATGATAATGCAACAACAGGTATACAGATGTGGCGCACAAAATCGGGAGTAACCAATCCAGCAACCGAATCAGACTTCGAGCCAATTGGTGGAAATGGATTTGGAGATACTTCTAATAACCTGGAACTATACTCAGCAGTTTCTCTAGAGCAATCTGGTTCTTATTATGTTTATGTAACAGCAGGAAGACCGGGGTCAACTCCCGTTCAGCCGCTTAGAGTGTATAGGCAAGTCAACTCAGGACCGCTCGCATTTCTAGAAAGTGAACCAGTCAATAATTTACTTGCCTATATTAATGGAGCAAATAATTCTAATTACACCATTGGATTGTCCGTCTTAATACTATTCATATTTATTTTCTTTATGACTAGAGAATTTATACTGAGGAAAAAAATAAATGAAAAATAGGAAAGATAAGCTAAGTATAGGTTTAATAGTAGGGATAATAGCATTATCCCTCACTTACTGTGCTGGGGAAAATGAAGAGCCACAGGAAAAAGGAGTGCGACCGCCTAGTTCTGATTCTACCAATAAAGCGATTTCCCCTCAGAAAGAATATACAGCGGATAATCCAGCCGAATGGAAATCAGTAGCAAATGATCATTTACCTGAAATTACTTTCAATAAGTCTAAATCAAAAGAGAATATTACTGTAAAAGTTTTAGGAAAGAAATTTTCTGAGCGACATTATATTGAAGTCATAGGAATTATGGACGAGCATTCAGCAGATATTGATTTAAAGTATATTGAACGAGGCAGTCAACCTATTGCAATTCTCTCACTAAATCTAAAAGATCATGAACCGGAAAAAGTAAAAGTTTTTGTAAAATGTAATCTGCATGATTTATGGACAGTTCCTTTGATTGCTAGAGAGGAATAAATAACTTAGCGTACTAGCTAGAAAATTCTTTGGAAAATTTACGCTTTCATCCCATTAAACAAAACATCTCCGAGAATTTTTATAATGCGGGAATTATTTTCGGAGATCCATTTATTTCTTTTCTCAATAGTAAGTAGAGACAAACCATGAATAGCCGACCAAGCGACCAGGGCAAGTTGAATTGCATTTGATTTTTTGACAAGCCCTGCTTTTTGACAATCTTTGATGGTTTCGACTAATAATCCAAAAGACTTTTCGGAAACTTGCTTTAGGCTCGCATACTTTTTATAATCCTCTAGCACGTTTCCAAACATAACTTGTAAATGATTTGGATTTTCCATCGCAAACTGAACATAAGCCTCTCCAATAGCGTAATGCCGCTGCAGAGGATTATTCGGATGTTTTGCGATTCCTTCTTCTAACTTTAAAATGAGCCTATGAAATCCTTCTTCTGCGATTGCAGCAAGAAGTGCATCCTTGTCTTCAAAATGTCTATAAGGAGCAGTATGACTCACTCCTGCACGACGGGCTGCTTCGCGTAGACTTAAATTTTTAATTCCATTTTCGGCGAGTATAGCAACGCCTGAATCCACAAGGGCTTTCTTTAAGTCACCGTGATGATAGGGAGATGTAGTTTTTGTTTTTTTCATATACAATTAATGTTGACAACAGCAACATGAATATTTACATTGTCAACATTAAACTAGTTTTTGCAAGGATTGGAAAAAAGTCAATGGAAAAAGAAAATCATTTTGATGTTATTATGATAGGTTCGGGAATGGGTGCCCTCACTACAGCGAGTATTCTAGCAAGGCTCAAAAACAAAAAAGTTCTGGTCTTAGAAAAGCATTTTAAACTAGGTGGATTCACTCACACCTTCAAAAGAGAAGGTAAGTATCTCTGGGATGTTGGAATCCACTACGTTGGCGATATGGGCAAAGAGGAAATGCTTCGTAAGCTCTTCGACATTGTAACAGAGGGCAAAGTCGACTGGAAGAAAATGGCTGATCCATTTGAGCGTTTTGTATATCCAGAAATTACTTTCGATCAATTCAGCACAGAAGAAAAATTTCGCTCTGATTTAATTGAAAAATTTCCATCCGAGAAAGTTGCAATAGAGAATTATTTTTCAGATGTAAAATCTTTTTCCAATTGGGCTACTCGTCAGTTTACGCTCAAAGCAAAACCAGCCTTACTAAATTCTGAATCCAGTAGTTTTAAGCTCATTGGAGCAAAAAGTCCAATGATTACAACCAAAGATTACATGGATGCAAACTTCAAAGATCCAATTTTAAAAGCAGTTCTAGTTTCGCAGTGGGGTGATTATGGCTTACCTCCATCGCAAAGTGCTTTTTATATGCATGCTGGTCTTGTTGTGCATTATCTTCGTGGAGGCTACTACCCTGTAGGCGGATCTGCAACGATAGCCGAAAGCGTAAAGCCTATCATTGAAAGAAACGGTGGTGAAATGCATATATTCAGTGAAGTAACTGAAATCATAATGGAAAATGGAAAAGCTATCGGGGTAAAAGTAAAGCAAACAAAGGGTAAGAGTATCATTGATAAGGAATACTTTGCGCCTGTAATCGTTTCTGATGCAGGAGTATATAATACTTATACTAAACTTATTCCTAAAAGTGTAGATGTTCCTAACCGAGAAAGTATTTCTAATTTTGCGACAGGGGCAAGTAGTGTTACCCTCTATCTTGGTTTCAAAGATAATCCTGCAAAGCTTGGTTTTAAAGGAGAAAATTACTGGATATACAACTCCATTGACCACGAAAAGAATTTTGCCGAAAAAGACAACCTACTACTTGGAAAGCCTACTGCTTGTTATGCGTCATTTCCTTCGCTGAAAGATCCTTTGGCTGAATCTTTTACAGGAGAAGTAATTAGTTTTGTGAGCTATGAACCTTTTGCCAAATGGAAAAATGGAGAATGGAAAAATCGTGGGGCAGAATACAAAGAGTTAAAGGAGAAGATAACCGAAGGTATGCTCAATTTTATGGAAGAGCGCTTCCCTGGTTACAAGGAATTAGTCGCATTTAAAGAACTGTCCACACCTCTCACCAATGAATACTTCACCGATCATAAAGCAGGCACAATATATGGAATACCCTGCACACCGGAACGATATACAAAAGATTGGATGGGAGTAAAGACGCCAATTGAAAATCTATTTATCACAGGGGCAGATGCCTGTTCGCCTGGAATTTCCGGCGCTCTCATGGGAGGCTTCGCTGCGGCAACTGTCATATTAGGATACAACAGTATGATGGGGGTAATGAAAGATTCCTCTAAGTTGTAAATAGTAATTAGCAGATGCATTTTTAATAAGACAGCAATGCATCAAAGATACTCTCTAAGATACTGTTTTACATACTATTAAAGATACTCATACAATTATCAAAGTATATATGACTGTATCTTTAATAGTTTAAAAACAGTAAGGTAGACAAACACCATTCCTATTGATAGCGACAGGATGCATTTTTGTTTTAGATATCCAATTTATATAATTGAAACCACCACTGATTTCATTTGACACCTAAATAAGTTTTGATTTGATTGAGGAATACCGAGATGGTTTACTCTTACCATTACCAATGCCTCTATTCAAACAAAATCAATACTCTATAGCGACTATCGTATTTTTTTTATTCCTAATTTTCGGATTCAATCTATACTCAGAAGAGACAAACGAAAGCACAATTCTATTTCAAAATGAGTCAGACCTACTTCTAGTTGGAAAGCAAACTTACTTTTTAGAAGACAAAGATGGAAAGCTTTCCATTACAGATATTTTAAAACCTGAAATTCGAAATCAGTTTCAATTAAATCAAAAATCTATTTTTACACATAAGCCTACAAACAGTGCATTTTGGATTAAGCTAAATATTGAAAATCAATCCGGAAAAGATGCATGGCTAGAACTAGGAAGCACTTTTCTTTGGACTATTGACTATTATGCGGAAAGGAACGGAAAATATGAATTAGTCACAGAAACAGGATCGCTTCTCCCTGAGACAAATAAGTCTTATCCCACAAATTTATTTTGGTTGCCGTTAGGAAGTCTTAATCAAAAACGAACTATTTACGCTCGCATTTATACGCAGCGACCGATAGCAGTTCCAATTCAAATTGGGAGTATCTTATCTTTATCTAGCAATCGAACGAAGCAAGATTTTCTTATTTCCGGGTTTGTTGGGCTAATGAGTGTTATGTTTTTATATAATCTATTTTTATTTTTCGTGACGCGAGATAAATTATATTTATTTTACATTGGTTACGTTTTTTTTGCTATACCGACTATCCTTTATACGCACAATTACCCTTTCTTCAATTCTATTTTTAATGAAAACGTTTCTAGATTTTTGAATTCGCATCCTTTCGTATGGGTTAATATCCCATTCATATTTATTTGCTTTTTTGCGATTCGCTTTTTGAATCTCTCAGAAAAACCTTATGTAAGAAAAATACAACTAGGGCTAAGCTTTTACACAATTATGGCGATTGCTGCATTAGATTTTTTGTCATTACTGCCTCATTCTAATTTAGTGCGCCCATCCCAAACATTATCATTAGTTGGATTGGTGTATTCCTTCTCTATTAGTTCATATATTTGGCGAATAGAAAAAAAGACGAATGCACGTTTCTTTTGTTTTGCATGGTTTTGGGTAATATTAGGTTTAATTCTTTATGTTTTTACGATGAACGGAGTCATCGAGTATAATTTTTGGTCTAGAAATGCAGTGGTATTCGGTCTTGGAATGGAAGCATTGATGTTTTCTCTTGCGTTAGGTGATAGAATCAACACCATGCGAGACGAAAACTTTCTTCTAGTAAAAAATCAAAACCAAGTATTAGAGCGAAAAGTATCGGAAAGAACGCAAGAGCTTGAAAACCTAAATGCAACCAAGGATAAATTTTTTAGCATAATAGCGCATGATCTCCGTAATCCGTTTGCAGGGATTATGGGACTATCGGAAATCATGGAAAGTGAATTGCTAGAAGATAAAAAGGAGACTGAGTCAGATTTTTTAAAATATACACAGATGATTTTTGCTTCTTCACAGGCTGGATTGTCACTCATCAATAATTTAACGCAATGGGCAAAATCTCAGATTGGAGAAATTATTATTAGCCCCCAGAATATTTCTCTTAAATTTCTTTTATTTAACACGATACCGATTATCAAAGGAAATGCATTTAACAAAAATATTGTAATCGAGCAGGACTTAACAGATCAGGATATTGTATTTGCAGATGAAGCTTTATGCAGCACAATCCTTCGGAATTTACTAACAAATGCAATTAAGTTCACTCATCCAGGTGGCAAAATAATAGTATCTACAATAAGAAAAGAGAAATTCCTTGAAATTTCCGTATCTGATACAGGAGTAGGAATTGATCCGAAGAATTTGGAGAAAATATTTAGAATAGATTCTAAATTTAGTAGTCTAGGAACAGAAAAAGAGAATGGAACAGGACTCGGACTCATCCTATGCAAGGAATTCGTCGAAAAGCAAGGCGGAGCAATTTGCTTACATAGCGAAACAGGGAAAGGAACTACGTTTACTTTTACTTTGCCGCTTGGAACATAGAAGTAAAGTCTATGAAGGGAACTATCTTTTTTATTTGCTAGATATTCTTTTGTCATTTTTCTTGCGGTGAATTCCTGTTATTATAGTTGATTTTTAGAAATAGGTTCTATAATACGTAGAAGTGAATTCTTGCTTCGTTTTATTAAAACCTCCCTGTCGTTATTTGCTAATAGGCATTTTTTTTGGATTTTTATTTCCTATTTCAGCAACTCTGCTAGATATAAAAGTGCACCACTTAAATCTTAGTTGGGAGTCTATCCTATTTGTCCAAAAAATACAACCGCTTCACTGGATGATAGACAGCGCTCCCCTATTCCTCGGTTTATTTGCATTAGTCGGTGGATTAAAGCAAGCGCAAATTATTAAACTTAGAGAGACGGAAACCATTCAGGCAGAGAAAGTTAGTAGTCAATTTGATCGAATTTTTTTTGATGCAAAATTTGGAATTTTAATTTTCGATTGGAACACAAAAAAATTCGAGAATATCAATCCAGCTTTCCTAAAAATGCTTGGCTATTCACGAGAAGAATTAGAACAGGAAGGGATAATTAATATTACCCATCCAGATGACCTAAAAGAAGAGCGAAAGATTTTTAAGCAGCTTCTAAAATACCAAACCAATGATCTACAACTTATAAAAAGGTATATTCATAAAGATAAATCTATCAGGTGGTGTAAGCTTTCTTATTCAACTATTCTTAATTCAGAGAATGAACTAGCTTTTATTATTACGCTCATTGATGATATTACTGAAGAAAGAAATATGCAGGAATTAATGCGAGAAGCAAAGGATGCAGCGGAAAATGCTAATAAGGCGAAGTCTTTATTCCTAGCAAATATGAGTCATGAAATCCGAACGCCAATGAATGGTATCCTGGGAATGATAAACTTACTTACAGATTCAAATCTCAATCCCGAGCAAAAAGATTTAGTTGAAACAATTCAGACTAGCGGCAATTCCTTATTAACCATAGTGAACGACATTCTGGATTATTCAAAAATTGAATCAGGGAAAATGGAATTAGAAAATAATAATTTCAACTTTAAATCCACTATAAAAGACTCCATAGACTTACTTAAAAATTTGGCAACAGTAAAAAATTTAGAATTAAAATATACTATAGATGAATCAATTCCTGAATTTTTAAAAGGAGATTCTGTTCGGCTACGGCAAATACTCATTAACCTAATCGGAAATGCAATTAAATTTACCAAGCAGGGGTATGTAGCATTAAGCGTAAAAAAAATAGATATAAAAGATTCAGAAGTATTCCTTGAATTCTGCATCATTGACTCGGGCATAGGAATCCCTCCAGAAAAAATCGATCTACTCTTCAAATCATTTTCACAGCTAGACGCATCTATCGCCAGAAAATACGGGGGATCCGGACTAGGTCTCGCTATTTGCTCAAAGCTTGTGGAAATGATGCACGGAAGAATCTGGATGGAAAGCAAAGTGAATGAGGGTTCAAAATTTCATTTTACCGTGTCATTAAAAATTGGAGAAGTCAAGCAACTTACCTACGAAGAATCACTATTAACCACGAGACTCCCATTCTCCCCTAAAAACGAAACGAATAACTACAAAATTTTATTAGCGGAAGATAATTTAATTAATCAGAGAGTTGCCACCTTACTCTTCAAAAAAGCCGGCTATGAGATTGATACAGCAGATAACGGCTTAGAGGTATTAGCCCGTCTTAGTCAAAATGAATATGATTTTATTTTCATGGATGTGCAAATGCCAGAACTAGATGGAGTAGAAACGACTAAAAAAATTCTGGAGCAAAAACTACTAAAGCATCCAAGAATCATTGCGGTAACGGCTAATGCCATGGTAGGTGATAGAGAGTTGTATTTGCAAGCCGGAATGAATGATTATCTTAGTAAACCATTTAAAGTAGAAGATATAAAGGCAATTATTAATAAGTGGGGATAAGAGAGATGAACTGCAATAATTGTAGAAGAATCTCCCTTCTCTCAAAAAGAAGGGAGATAAAGTGTTTTTTAAAAAATTATTTTTTAATGCTAACTAATTCAGATTTGTTAATTTCCATTGTCTTACCATCTTGAGAAGTAATAAGAACAGTAGTCTCTTTGATATTAGCTTTTACATTTCTGTAAACAGTTCCATTCTTTAGAGTTACAGTGTCTGAAAAACCTTCAATTGGAAGTGGTTTAGAAATTGTATTCTCTACGGGAGTGTTTGCATTTACCGGTGAATTAGTATTTGCCGCAGGTGCAGGTGTTATGGAATTTCCATTTTGCGTGTTTACCGAAGGAGCGTCGCCGGTTAAAGGCTTAATGACTTCTGTATTGATTTGGAAAAACTTAGGAGCGCTTACTAAATTCCATTCTCTATAATTGAGTTTTGCTTTTTCAACATCCACAACCGAAGTAGCAATTTTTGTTTTTTCTCCTTCCAGAGTAGTTCCAGTTTTAGAAACAGTAGTTTTCATTTTGTCTTTGAAGGTTTGAATTTCAGAAGGAGTTAAAACAAACTTTTTAGGACTTTTTTTCTCAGCAGGTGCTTTATCATTTACTTTTTGGTAATCAGCAACTATCGCTTCTAGTTTCTTTCTGTTTGCTTCTCTTACGTCTTTTGTAACGACTTCGTCTACAAATGTGCAAGGGGCATCGGTCTTACTTTTATTGCAAATTTGTTGTAGAAATGGCTCAACATAAACTAATTCTAAATTAATAGAAATGTAAGAATTATTCGGAGGAAGTTCGTTTAATTTAATAACTTGTGGAACTCTTTCTTTCTCCGTGTAAATTTTACTTTGGTAGCTAGTAGATATTTCCGGCTCTAATTCTCTTTTGCTGGACTGCGGTCGAACTGGAGTCTCAAATCCATCTCTTGTTCTTACAATTTCTTGCGTAACTTTGAATGTCCTCTTTTCTACAGCCGAAAATGCTTGAAAGTTCACAACATCCGATCCAATGATTTTTCCAGTTTGATCTCGAACAATGATATTATTGTCTAAAATTTCTCCCGCTTTAATTGCTTCAATAACGGAGAGTCCAGAATTCTCATAGTTCAAATTTAAGAATAGATAGTTATTTCCATCAGAGCCTTTGTAAACACCGATTGGCTCGGTAGGCAATTCGTTGATGGACTCAACTTTTACTTCGCTGAGATTAATTTTTTCAGGGTAGATTCTCGGAGCAGAGTAATTAGGTGCAGGAGTAGCAGGAGGTTTACTTGCAAAAAAATTGGAGAAGGTGGAACAGCTTGAAAAAAATGGAGCGAGTAGAATGAGTAGTAGTAAAGAGTTTTTCATTATGATTTTTTCCTCGTAAATGGTAACGAATTTTAAATTAAAAATGGTTAAGCTTATTGGCAACCCTTTTTTGTCTCCTTGTTTCAACAAGTTAATAAATTTACTATTTACAAAAGCTTGGAGTAACGATTCATTGAACATTATACTCAAAACTACTTCTTTTAAGGCGACTATCAATGAAACTAATTTCTAAACTTTTCGTTCTCTTCCTATTTTCTCAAACTCTTCTATATGCAAACTCCAACACCGACTTATTGGATTTTGCCAGTCAAGGAAATTTAGACGGGGTAAAAAAATCTCTCTCGGAAAAGGCAGATGTTAATTTTAAAGACTCTCTCGGAACCAGTGCTCTCATGTTTGCGGCTAATAACGATCATTTCTCTGTTGTAAAATTTCTAGTGGATAACAAAGCTGACGTGCTTGCAAAAAACACAAATGGCTGGACGGCAGCAGTAATGGCAGGAGCAAGAGACCACAAACTCATCAAGGAATACCTGGAAGGAATCGAACAAAAAATAAAGAAAAGCCAGGCAACGGCAATTGTATTATCTGTAATTGGGGACGTAACAGCAGAAAATAAAAAATTACACGTTGGCGATATGGTTTTAGAAAATCAAACCATTTATGTTGGGAAAAAATCCACCTGCGACCTGCAAGTTAAACAATCTCTTTCTGAATTTACCATTAGACTCAGAGAAGAAACAATACTTGCTTTAAAATTCAAAGAAGCACAAGACGAAAATATTTTTTCTGGATTCATAAAGTCTGGCTCTGCTCTTTTCAAATCCGAGAAAGTTTTTAGTGGAGAGAAGATACAAGCGATTACCCCCACTGCAACTGCTTCTGTACGAGGAACCTCTTATGATGTAAACGTATTAAAAGATGGCGGAACAAAAATTTCTGTTTTAGAAGGAGCTGTAAAAGCAAGGGTAAGAGCCCCGGAAATAGAAGACGATGAGGTAATAGCAAATACCCCCGAGATAAGAAAATTAGTCTCGAACCTAGAAAGCAATTCTCAAACGGTAGCAAAGGGAAATTCTGTCGAAATAACATCCCAAAGACAAATGGAAGTTTTAAAAAAAGCAGATGCAGAGGGCTTACGAAAACGGGCAATGCGTAGTGAATATTCAACAGCGCCTATTCCTGATTTGGCGCTTAAATGCTCAGAAAAACCAAGTGTAAAAAAAATGGATGCAAATGAATTTAGCGCAACAGAAAAAGATTCTGAAAGTTTGATTGGAGTGGAAGGCGCGGGATTACGAAATTCATGGGAAACGCCAGAAATAAAATCACTGATTGAAAACAGAAAAGAAGAAAAAACAATTTCTAAATTTCAACCAGAAGTATTAAAAGAACAGCAAAACGTTTTATTAAAAAATGGATCAGTAATCAAAGGATCTACCTACCAAATCGGGAAAAAGTATATTATCTTCACAAATGAAGGCAAACAAGTATTCACCGAAGAGGAAATTAGTAAAATTATTTTTGATCCAAAAGCCATCCCTAACGTGAGCGAATAAATAAATTCATGAAACTTTTGACATGGCTTTGTCTTTTCTTTCTAGGGGTTAGTTTTCAAACTGTAATCGGGGAAAGTATTTCCACAGAGCCAATCCTTCGAGTAGATGCAGGAATGCACACTGCCGTAATTCGAAGAATCAGTGTCGATAGAGACAACCGCCTATTAGCCACAGCCTCCACCGATAAGACTGCAAAGATATGGGAATTGTCTACTGGAAAATTACTTAGAACAATTCGAGTTCCAATCACGGCAGGTCACGAGGGCAAAGTAAATGCAGTAGCTCTTTCGCCTGACGGTAAAACAATTGCAGTTGCCGGGTGGACTGGAATGGAAGAAGCCGATGGATATTTCGTATATATTTTTGATACAGAATCAGGAATTTTAAAACGAACTATACCAAGTGTAAACGAAATCATTTACCATATGGCGTATTCACCTGATGGGAAATACCTCGCTGTCAACCTAAAACTCGGATTCAAATTATACAGTGCCGTTAATTTTAACCTAGTCGCTGAAGACTTGGACTACCGAGATAGAAGTTATGATACAGGATTTATTTTACAAAATGGAAGTCTTAAGATTCTTACAATTTGCCTTGATGGGTTTATACGTTATTATGCGCTAGATGCTGGTAAGTTAAAACTCTTAGATAGAAAAACAGGAGAAGGTGGAAAAACTCCAATTTCTATGCGGGTTGCAAGTGACGGAACCAAGCTAGTAGTAGGGTACGAATTTGGAACTATGGTGGAAGTATTTACTATTTCGAATGATAGCATCAAATACTCATTTGCCCCATCTACATCAGGTGTCAACAACGGGGATTTGAGTAAGGTTACTTGGTCAGAAGACGGACTGTCGCTCTATGCCGGTGGAATGGCTCAAAGAAACGGATACTTCATTCGCAAATGGACAAACGGTGGTCGAGGGGATTATAAGGATATACCCGCATCCTGGAATTCTATCATGCATGTTATACCTCTAAAAGATGGGGGTATTGCTTATTCGACTCATGACCCTTCCTTTGGAGTGTTAGATTCACAGGATAGAAGGATTATTTATAAAATTCCAGACACACCTGATTTTAGAGATGGGCAACCTAATTTTTTAGTTTCTGAAGATGGTAAAAAAATCCAGTTCGGATTTGCACAATTCGGTCGGGAGTTAGCTCAATTTTCAATTTCAGGAAAGAGAGTCATTCTAGATGAGCTAGATACAAGCGGAATGTATTCGCCCGATACGAGTTCACTGCGCGTTACTAATTGGAGAAATAATTATTCCCCACAAATAAAAGGAAATCGAATTGTTTTAGAAGACCATGAGACATCCAGATGCCTTTCTATTTTAAATGATAATTTTGTGCTTGGGACAGAATGGAATTTGCGCTACTTTGATAAATCTGGAAGGGAAATTTGGAAAGTTCCAGGTATGGGGATCGCATGGGCAGTAAATCTCACCCGCAACGGAAAATATGTAGTAGCCGCGTTTGGAGATGGGACAATTCGATGGTATAAAACAGAAGACGGAACAGAACTACTATCGTTATTCTTGCATAAAGACAAAAAGAAATGGGTCATGAGCACTACATCCGGTTACTATGATACTGCCCCTGGAACAGAAGAATTTTTGGGATGGAATGTCAATAGAGGAAAAGATCACGCTGCTGATTTTTTTCCACTAGCAAAATTTAGAAGTAAATACTACCGACCTGATATAATCGAAAAAATCCTGGACTTTGGAAATGAAACAGAAACCATTTCTAAAATGAACGATGATTCAGGGCGAAAAAACGAACAGGGAAAGTTAAATGACCATTACCCACCAGTAATAGAAATTTTTTCTCCTAAAAGTGTATTCAAAACTTCTAATAAACATTTAACCATTCAATATAATGTCAGAACTCCTTCTGGAAATCCTATCACTAGTATAAAAGTTTTAATTGATGGAAGACCAATTACTGGTACAAAAGGAATGAGCTTAGTTTCTACAGAAAAAGAAAGTCAGCCCAAAACAATCAAGGTAGATATTCCTTCGAGAGATTCCGTTGTTAGCCTCATTGCGGTAAGTAAATACAATTCCAGTGAGCCAGCAAACCTGACAATTGATTGGGAAGATAAATCCGAAAAGCAAATAGATAAACCGAGACTTTTTATTTTAGCTGTTGGGGTAAGTGATTATAAGGAAGAAAATTTAAAGCTTCAATTTGCATCTAAGGATGCTTCTGATTTTGTAAATACAATGCAAAAGCAAAAAGGAAAAATGTATAGCGATGTCACTGTAAAAACTTTGCTAGACAAAGAGGCTAACACGAGTAATATCCTAGACGGACTGGAATGGATTCAAAATACGACAAAAGCCAATGATTACGCGATGATTTATATTTCCGGGCACGGGGTAAATGATGCTTTGGGAAATTACTATTTTCTTCCGTCTAACTTTGACCCTGATAAATTTAAAAGCACCGGGGTTTCGTATTTAGAAATTAAGAATACGCTGAATTCTATTCAGGGAAAAGTTATTTTCTTTGGGGATACTTGTCATTCGGCGAATGTCTTCGGAAAAGGCTCTGATATAACCATACTAATCAACGAACTTTCAGACGCGGAGAACGGCATAGTAGTATTTACCTCTTCTACTAAGAATCAACTTTCTCTAGAAGATAAGAGTTGGGGCAACGGGGCATTTACCAAAGCACTTGTAGAAGGCTTAAGTGGGAAAGCAGACTACTCTAAAAAGGGGAAAATTACAGTTAATATGTTGGACTTATATATTTCAGAGCGAGTCAAAGAACTCACGAAGAATGGGCAAACACCGGCGACTGCGAAGCCGGACACAATTGCGGATTTTCAAATTATAGAATTAAAATAGGAGATAAAATATGTTTCACTTAATTGGGATGATTGTGATAGGGGCATTAGCCGGCTATGTAGCTGGACTTCTGTATAAAGGTAAAGGATTTGGATTTTTAAAAAACATGCTACTTGGAATTGCTGGTTCTATTGTAGGTGGATTTCTTTTGCGGCTAATCGGCTTTGCCTCATTCGGAATTATCGGCAGTCTAATTTCAGCCCTACTCGGCGCACTCGCACTGCTCTGGGTATTCAATACATTTCTCAATAAGAAGTGATAAATTTAATAGATGTTGTGCAAAAACAAAATTTTGCCACAGAGACACAAAGGCACAGAGGGTTTATTAAATTTTTCTCTATTATATAAACGTATCATATATTCGGATAATATCTTAATAATCTCGGTGACTCCGTGCCTCTGTGGCAAATCTTTTTACACAACCCCAGAATGAAATGGACTTATTTACGCAGACAGGGGCTTATAATGTTTTACCCTACGATGGCATTGCTGACTATTATGGAATAGTGTTAGAAAAGTTAGAGGCAAATCAGTATTTTACCCGCCTGCTAAATACAATCCAGTGGAAAAACGACGAAGCGATTATTTTTGGAAAGCATATCGTTACTAAGAGAAAAGTTGCTTGGTATGGAGATGCAGGATATAACTACTCTTATTCGAATACAGATAAAAAAGCGTTAACTTGGACTGAGGAGCTAATGCGCCTTAGACGGAAAGTTGAAAATATATCTGGAATGAAATTCAACTCCTGTCTTTTAAATTTATACCACGATGGCGAAGAAGGAATGTCCTGGCATAGTGATGATGAAAAGTCCTTGGGGGAAAATACTTGTATTGCGTCGGTTAGCCTTGGTGCTGAGCGTAAATTTTATTTTAAGCATAAGAAAACGAACCAGACATTATTTATAACACTCGAGCATGGAAGTCTACTCGTAATGAAAGACTCAACCCAAACTAATTGGCTACACTCACTACCGAAGTCAAAGAGAATAACGAAACCTAGAATCAATCTAACCTTCCGAACGTTCCTAAAATAATTCTAATTACCATTGACATTTGGGAATTGGGAATTAGAATGGAGTTATTATGACAGTTATGATTGACAAAGTAGGACGCTTAGTAGTCCCTAAAGAGTTTAGAGAACAGTTAGGAATTAGTCCTGACACGGAACTAGAAATCGTGATAGACGGATTCGAAATGCGTGTCCGAAAAGTAGAAGAAAAATCTACCCTTCGAAAGAAAGGAAAATTTACGGTAGTCTCAACGGATTGGGTCGGCGAGTCAGACCCAGTAAAACTAATCCAAAAAGCACGTAAGGAGCGAGATAATTTTTATGACAAAAAAAATTTTCTTTGATACTTCGGTTTTAATTCCAGCCTTTGCGGAAAGTCATCCCAATCACAAAGAATGCTTCTCTCTTCTAGAAAAAACTTCGAATAAAAAAATAGAATTAGTTACCTCTGCCCATGCACTTCTCGAATTTTATTCTGTATATTCTAAGCTCCCGCTCAAAACTAGAATTTCACCCTTAGAAATAAAAAAAATTATTGAGGAAAATATTTATCCGAACTTTAAAATTATTATCCTGGAAGAGAAAGATTATAAAGAAATAATCGCACAGATTTCAAGTCTTGGTTTATCAGGCGGGATTGTTTATGATTTATTTCATTATATATCTGCACGCAAGGCAAAGGTAAACGCTCTCATTACATACAATGAAAAAGATTTTCAAAAAGTCAGCTTCGATAAAATTCCAGTTTTCTTACCGGAAGATTTTTAAAAGTATATCTCATTGCAATCCTTAGAAAACCAATTACAGACTACATTTCGCCTATCGTCATTTCGTGATGGACAGAGAGAGGCTATTAGTGATTTGCTTTCCGGCAAAGATGTAGTAGCCGTTATGCCAACCGGCGGAGGTAAGTCCCTACTCTACCAACTTCCTGCCAGTATTCAGGAGACAGGCGTATCTATTGTAATATCTCCACTCATCGCACTTATGAAAGACCAGGTTGAATCTCTAAACCGCGTTGGTGTTCCTGCTCTATTTTGTAATTCTTCTCAGGATGAGCTTGAGCAGCTTACGGCTATTAGTCGTGCTGTGACAGGAAAGATTAAACTCTTATATATTTCACCGGAGAGGGCTTTATCTTCTTATTTTACAACAATGCTTAAGAAAATGAAGGTAAATTTCTTTGCGGTAGATGAAGCTCATTGTGTTTCGCAGTGGGGGCATGACTTTAGACCTGAATATCGAGAACTTCATCGGTTACGCCTGATTCACCCCAAGGCTCCTTTTATTGCACTGACTGCAACCGCGACTGCAAGAGTTCTGCTGGATATTCAAAATTCTTTAAATCTAAAAAATCCTTCGCTTATTAAAAAAAGTTTTCTTCGACCTAATTTATCTTTTCAAATAGAATATCTTAGAACCGAAACAGAGAAAGACACAAAGCTCTTAGAAATATTAGAATTTGAAGCAGAAAAAGAAAAAAAAGGTAGAATCATTATCTACTGTGCCACTCGAAATAAAGTAGATGAAGTCTGTAAGTATTTACTGGATAACGGGCATAAGGCGGCAAGATACCATGCAGGCAAGACTGACTCTATGCGAGAAAAAACACAGGACAATTATTCATCTGGAAAGGTGAAGATACTTGTGGCAACTAACGCATTTGGAATGGGGCTTGATGCCCCTGATGTCAGGCTTGTGTTACATTACCAGATTCCTTCTTCTGTAGAATCCTATTACCAGGAAGCCGGTCGTGCGGGTAGAGATGGTAAGCCATCTAGATGTATCTTATTTTTTCAGAATGGGGACTTAGCAGTTCAGAGTTTTATCATTCGAAAAGAATCTAATCGCAAAGGTGGCGAAACTCTACTGGACGCAATCAAAGCCTACGCCTACTCTACTGTATGTCGCCAAAAGTTTTTATGTGACTACTTCGGAGAAGAAATTGAATCATGCGGGATATGCGATATTTGCCGCTCTAAAACAAAAGAAGAAAAGCATTCTTACTTAGAAGAATTGGAAGACAAAAAACAAAAGAAATTAGAGAAGAGCAAATACGAATTTACCTCGGAAGAATTAAAAACAATCAAAGAACTATTAGTATATTACCCAGGAGTATTCGGCAAAAAAATCCTAGTAGGAATTCTGCGCGGCTCAAAGTCTAAATCAATCCTCAGAATGAAAGTAGACAAGTCGCCGTTTCATGGAAAGCTTTCGAAGATTCCCGAAGAAGCGATTTTAGCTAAGTTAGAAGATTGGACTTTTACAAAGGAAGTTAAAATCGCGGGACAAAAATATCCAAAGCTTTACCTTGCCACTCACCCGCCGATTTCGAAAAAGGAAAAGATTGAATCAGAGATCGCCTCAGGCACACGAATTCGCAAAATTCAAACTCCAAGCCAGGCACTCGTTAAAGCATTAAAAAATTACAGGGATAGAGAAGCGAGAAAATATAGGTGGAAAAAATTTATGGTTCTGCATAATGCTGTCATCACGCGAATTGCAAATCTAAAACCAGAGACCAAGCAAGACTTAATTCATATCAAAGGTCTCGGAGATGCTAAAATAGAAAAATTCGGAGATGGAATTTTGGAGACAATACGAAAACATGGCTGAAGAATCAAAATTTAGTTCTTATAAAAACAAAGTAAAAAATCTTTTTACGTTTAAGAATTTTAATAACCTTCCTAATTTTATTGAAATATTAGAAAAAGGATTAGAAAAAGAACTATCATTTAATCACGCGCAAACAGAACCCCCAATTCCTGTCGAAGAACTTCCGGGTGATTTGAGTTTACGCAAATCAGGTATTATCCGCAAAGTTTACGAAAAAATATTTCCTGTAACGCATGTATTTCAAATTTCTTATAAATTCAACGGCGTATTTATGGAAAATTTCATGCCGATCACGAACGATGACTTCATCGGGCGCGGTGGATATAAATTTGTATACAGACTTCCCTGGAACCAAGTTGTAAAAGTAGGCAAATCGAAATTAGGCTCTGATCCACTATTCGGTTCCCTCTTCAAAGAAGTCTCTAAGAATTTGGAAATGTATTTAAAGCCAGAAGAAATGGAGCTAAAAAATTATTTGCAGAGTAGATGCTTCAAGCATTCATCGAAAGAACTTTTAGATTTCAAATTCAAAAGGCTCGGACTAGAGAGACTACATTACTGGAAAGTAAAGACGCTGCTACCCGATTTAGTGTTACCGACTAAATTTTTTATGGGTCTTAGAAGCAGAAGAACTCCAGTCGGCATACCGCAAACTACGATTACCCCCTGCGACAACCAAATACTCATTCCCGGAAAGCATTTAAAAGAATTTGTAAAGCTAACTGAAAAAGTAAAACAGAACGCACTAGAAGATAAATTTCTACCCAAGTGGAAATTGAACTTTGACACCCATAAATTTGGAAATGTCCCGGTTGCAAAACTCAAGAAAATTGCATTTAATTTTCATCGTGTAATTGAGGCTACTCGCTATTTAGCACAGAAAGAAAAATTAATACTCGACTTACATTCTGAAAATATCATCATCATGCTCCCAGAATTTGAACTTCGTATCTTTGATTTTCATGTATTCGACGAGCATCTTTATGATCCGGGAGAAAATGGATTATCCCCCGAAGAAGAGCATATCAATACTATTAATGAATTTATAAATTCGTTCGAGTTAGGAAAACATCCGGAGGAGTAGAATTAACTCAGCACACCCAGTAATTTTTTCTTTAAAGTAGCACATTCGTCTTCCGTTAGCCGCTCACGGTCTGGTGTGCACAATAGAAAACTATCTCGAATTTCCTTGCGCTCGGTCTTAGCGGTAAACGATATGATATCCACATTCATAAAATAGAGAACTTGGGAAATTTCATATAGTAACCCAGGTCGATCTAAAGTTCGAATATCTAAAACAGTAGAATCAATCGACGGCGGATTAAACAGATTAACCGTAGAGTTAAACGGCTGCTTGTAAGAATTTATATCCTTGCCGGATTTTTCTAGGTATTCAGTGACAGATGTCCCTTCATAAAAAAGAGAATTGAGTTCCGCTTTGATTTGATGCAACCAATGCTCGGTCATTTTTGCGCCCTGCAAGTTACGGATGATGAATACATCCTTCACCAGTCTACCGTCTACCGTCTCAGCCACCGCTTCTTCAATATCCCAACCATGCGCAAAGAGAACAGAGGTTACTTTATAAATAATCCCTTTCTCATTATGCGAAACTGTTATCTTTAAAAGATAAGAAGAGTTTCCTTTGGTTGTGCAGGTCAAATCAATCGTTTGCATATTTCTTTTATACAATGTGCTCATAATTTCAACTTCCTTACTTAAAATTCAATTGTTAATCAGGAGTCTTGCTCACATTGTATTTATATGCAATAATTGTGCGAGGTATTTTACTTCCTAGTAACCACCATTATATGCTGTTGCTTATCCGCTGTTCCATAACCGTATTTAAAATTTACTTTTTCGGGCTTCTGGTCTTCGTGTAGTTTCTGTAATTCCTTTTGGACTTTCTCAGGCCAAAGTCCTATGGGTCGCGTATAACGTCCGAATACTTTGATATTAAAATCTTGCGCGAGATCACGAACCGGTGGACCCGTATCATCCATTACCATAAGCTCTGAGTTTTTGATGATAAATTCTTTCATATCTGTGAAAGAATCATAATGGAGTAGAAAAGAAGCAGCCTTGAAAGTAGAAGCAAAGGTTCCGAACTTACCGAGAAACTTCATAGTTCCTGGGTTTGCCTTTAGCCCGTAGTTCGAAATATTAGTAGATAAGAAATACAATTTCTTTTTTGTTCCGTCTGTAGGATCAATGAAATCAATATCTAAACAAACAAGTCCTTCGCGGTAATTTGCATTAGCCTTGATTTGTTCTTTAGTTAAATAAACAATATCTCCGTTATCATTTAAAACAAAATTTTTAATGGAATAAGGTTTTACTTTTAAAAATCCAAAATAAGCTAAGAATACAGGTGCAGTTCCGCGAAATACTGATTTGCTCACATCTTCTTTCATAGAATTAGTCATGAAATAATTCAAACGAGAGATTGTATCTAGACTACCGTTTAATTCGTATAAGCCTCTCGAAATTTGATTTTCATTCATGCTTTCAAAATCAGGCTCAAATCCACCGGCTTCGAGTCCAATCATGATGTAAGTCGTTGCCTTGGGGTAAATGGTATACGCATTAGGAAAATCAGGACCGGAGAAAGGATAGAAAACTACCTTTGACTTTGGTGAAGGAACATTTTTATTTTTCCATTCGATAAATGGATCTTGGATTTCTTTGTTGTATTGTTCCCAATGCTTGGTGATTCGCTGACGAAATGTTGCGTAGTATGTTGTGCGTGTTAATTTTCCTAACTTGGTTGTTTCATCCGCCTGGGATTTTCCACTTAAGAAATTTGACTTTGCTTGTAATTGTTTTGACTCGGGAGTTTCAACAGGCGCGATGCTTTCGCCTGTGGTCTTATCAACTTTACAAAAACTTAAACCGAAAAAATAGAAGAAAAATATAATTAAAAACTTGTTACTCATGTAAGCCCTTTTTTATAGTCAAATTATTCATTTATGGAATTAAAGCGAACACTTTCTTTAACAGATTCGGTCTCACTGATGTTTAGTTCAATGGTGGGATCTGGGGTATTCTTCACGACAGGATTTATTCTAAACAAAGTAGAAAATCCATGGCTCGTAATTACTTGTTGGGTTTTAGGTGGAATCTTTGCCATCGCAGGAGCAGTGACATTCGCCTACCCGGCTGTCATCTTTCCAGAAGCGGGTGGAGATTATATTTATCTAAAAAAAGCCTATTCACCGCTCGTCGCATTCATGAGTGGCTGGGCATCACTCAGTGTAAACTTCTCAGCGAGCATTGCGGTTCTTGGAATTGCATTTTCGAAATACCTGGCATTTATTTTTCCAGCGATCAAAGATTTACCTGACTACAAAACAACGATTGGTCCGCTGAATGTAGAACTCGGTCCCACGCAAGTAATAGGCGCTGGACTGATTACATTTTTTAGTGTGATTAATTATTTTGGAATCAAGCAAGCGGTTCGTCTGCAAAATATTTTTACCTCTGTTAAAATCTCCGGGCTACTCATTCTTGTCATCGCAGGATTTGCGTTTGGGAATACAGACTATACTCCGCTGAAGAACAGTTCTTTCTTCCCGGATATATTTCAAAATGTAAATCTTCTCATTCTTGGAATTGTGCCTGTATCCTTCTCCTATCTTGGTTGGAACATGGTGACGTATGTGGCGGGAGAAATTAAAGATCCGCGTAGAATCATTCCGCTTTCGGTAGCGATTGCTTGTTTTATGGTGATGAGTCTTTACATTGCGATAAATCTTCTGTTTTTGGTTTCGGCTCCGGTGAGCGAACTAAAAGGACAAGGTGGAATTGGAGTCATTGCCGCAAAACACCTATTTGGCGAAGGGATTACGACCGTTATCTCCTTATTCATCTGTTGGATTATTTTAGGCTCCATGTCAGCGATGATTATTGGTGGCTCTCGTATTTACTATGCAATGGCGAATGACGGTTTATTCTTTCATCACCTCGCTGATTTACATCCAAAGTATGCAAGTCCACATAAGGCGCTTTTATTTCAGTGTATTTATGCTTCTATACTAATTATATTTAACCAATTAGAAGATTTACTTTATTTTATAACCTGCGCCATATTATTCTTATCCTCACTGACTGCGTTTATCCCGTTTGTGCTAAAGAAAGAATACAAGTCTGAGTCCGATTATAAAATTCCTCTCTATCCATTGCCACCGCTTCTCTATATCACGGCGAATATTATTCTAATCAGTATTTTAGCTTACGAGCAACCAGCAAACGCAGTCAAAGGGATCGGCATAACGTTATTAGCCATTCCAGTTTACTTCGCATTCAGGCATAGCTTTAAGAAGTAGTATTCGGATTGCCACGGAGGCACAGAGCCACAGAGAGTTTTATGATGGCTCTGCTTTATTCAAGTGCTTCGGGTTAATGAGAGCGCTGAAAAAAATTAAGTTACAAATTTTCATAACAGGCAAAGAAATAGTAAAATAGAATTTAATTTCTAAAAAAGAAACCCTTTCCAACCTCTGTGACTCTGTGCCTCCGTGGCAGTCTTTTATTAAAATCCACTATTAGACAGCGAAACGCAGATTGAATTTACGGTAGCAACCAAGTCTGGATGAGAGACTTCAAATTTTGCGACGCTTTCGGAGAGACCTTTTAGGGAAAGATCAAATAGGCTTTTATTTTTCTCAGTTTTAATTGCTTCGTGAGTAGATGCCTTTGTGAAATTGGCAA
>JANMOF010000074.1:0-2004 GCA_031368925.1 Leptospiraceae bacterium | reverse complement strand
GATGAAATTATTTCAAATCCCTGGATCATTTTCGAATCATCTGTGATAATTAGAATAAAAGAAAGAATAATCGCAGCAACGTATATTAATAATAACCCTAATAGAAATAGCTTAAGAAATCGTCGGGTTTGTATTTTAGTAGCTGCATAGCCTAGTAGCAAACCAATAATAGGAAAGGCAGGGATTAGGAAAATCAGTGCTCCGAATTCCTCTATTCCATTCATGTCGATTTGAGAAAAGACTAGGGCTAGTCCCGAGAGTAAAATGGTTGAAATCAATAATCCCTTTAATAAATTCTGCATGGGCTCATTGAAAACAATATTTATAAAAAAGCAATAATTTAATAATAGACTTTTACCTGTTATATTAAAATATTTTGTATGAACAAACTTTTATTATTTGTTCAACGGATACGCTACGAATGGATTGAGCTTGATCTTTTTTGAAAGCTGCCCGATTTTTTTAGAGATTAACTCCGAGTTTGCGTTTTTGCTTTCTCCAAGCGTAGTTATGGCAAAAAAAATTATTCGCATTACATCATCAGTATAAAGTATGTGTATGTTTGATATATAATTTCTTTGTATGTTTGATTTAAGTTTTGGAGCGTATAATGTCTATTACACCTACTCAGATTTTTTTATTTCTTTGAGGACTTCTAGACGATCTTCAATATTGTATTCGATTCCTTTCTCAAGGGAAACATGAAACTCGCACCCTGTGGTATCGAACTCCAATTTAATTCCAAGGGTAGTCATTTTTAGACCTTGTAAGTCGGAAAGTAGAAGATGAAAGGATAATGGCATAAAGCGCCAGCAATGCACGTCAATATATTCTTTAGAGTTATTTGAATCCAACCATTCTGCCGCGGCTTGTTCTAGGGTGTGAGCCATAGAGTCAGGTCCTTTCCCATCAGATACCCATGCAATATTTCCATCTCGTTTAGAAGAATTTACTATGAAGTCGAAGACTTGTCCTGATGTCGGCTTTATTCGTTTTGCCGCCCAAGCTTCCAGCCAATTTCCGGTCGTTGTAAGAGGCAAGAAATGATCAAAACAATATCGCTTATCAGGGATGACTAAAGAAAGAATGCCGCCTGGCTTTAGTATGGCTTCGCATTGCTGTAAGAAGGAAATTGGATCGGGAATATGTTCAATGACATGGCTTGCGATAATCCAGTCATAATAAGATGTCTTGCCTAGAAGATCGGAAAGAGGTTGTCCCTCCCAAATAAAATCAACCTCTTCAATGTTGTCCATATCCACCCCATGCCCAGTATACTTAGTACGCAGATCTTCAGCACTCAAATGATCGACAGTTTGCACTTTGAATCCTTTTTTTTTGGGAGCTAGGGGATTATAACTTGGACCTATTTCAATGCCGTTACCGTTTTTGTCCAATGCTTGTAATGCTTTTTCTTCGCGTGAAAGAGCGGGCACAAACTTACGACCTTCCTTTTTTCCAAATAAGAAGTAGTGCTCTTTACCATTTTTAAAATGCTTTTGACTAATAGACATCGCAACATCTGGATTTGCATTCAGGTAATCTACTTCGTTGAAGCTTTTCGCTTCCAGCGTTTTCTCTCTCGAGAAAGAAAATGAAATTTTATGAAACTGAATTTTAAAATAGTTGAATATTGACATTCTTGCTTTATCCTGTTACACTACTTCTCATAAATCAGTTATTCGACATTAAACTGGAAATAGCTTTTTATACTTGGTATAATCCCTTTATTTCTCCAAGAATTTGTAGCTATCAGATATAATAAATTAAATTTATCGACGTTTCCATTTTTTTATACCTTGCTATGAGCGGCTAATCGGTTGTTTTGCCCTAAATCAAAAGCGGTTACTATTTAGTGAATCGTTTCCCACGATATATAATGTGTTACCAACTATCGTATTACTTCCGAGCGTAGACAAGTTCTATTAGATTTTTTTCTCTACAAATAAATGCCTTTTGAACGAGTATATTTATTATGCAAACCTGTTATTGTTGTTCTGGAAG
>JANMOF010000068.1:0-11886 GCA_031368925.1 Leptospiraceae bacterium | reverse complement strand
AGGAAGATTTGAATTGCTTTGCAGTTTCGAAAGCTGCTTCTACGTTTATATCAACTAAAGGCTCTTCAATGGCAACTGGCTCTTCTTCATTAAGGCTATTAAGAATTTCCTCAGCTTCTTTCACATCCTCGTGCAGCTTATCAGTGTCTGCCTCTAAGAAAGGATCGTCCGAAACAGTTTCGGCGATTGCATCTTTCTCCCAATCCTCTAAAATATCTTTGGGCTCGGAACCGTCTAACTCTTCTGGTTCAATGATTACGCCTTCATCAGTAGAATCATCACCTTCATTTAAGTCAACTGTTTCAGTATCCCCGGTAAACTCATCTATAGAATCCAATTTTATATCTTCAAAATCATCCAAGGAAGATATTTCAATTCCATCATCAGATGTTTCATTTATTGTAGAATCATAATCAGTAGATTCGATACTTTGTTCGAACTCAGGCAAATCAGAATTAACCGATTCTTCATCGTCTTCGGGCTCTAACTCTACAACGATTGCATCTTCATCATCAAATTCTTCTGGAATGATTGGAGTAGGAACAATTTGGTCTTGATCGGAAAAAGAGTCTAATTTTTCATTTTCTAAAATTTCATTCTGAGGCAAATCCTCATTAATCTCGAAGTCATCAGGCTGATCTAAATCAACTTGAATAAAATCATCGTCTGATTCAAATACTTCGTCGGTTTTTTCTTTGGAGATTAAGTTTTTAAAGAAGTTTTCTGCTTCATGCAAAAAACTCTTTTTTTTTTTATCTGCTACCTGGAAGGGTTCGTTAATTAAATTAGGAAATTCTTGTAATACTTTAAGCGCTTTTTGTAGGAAGCTCATTCTTACAGTTCCAACTCATTCATGATCTTCTTATATAACTCGAAGTAATCAGAGCTTGCAAATTCTTTAATGTATGAATCTGGTAAACTTCCGAGTAATTCATCCATATAAGAAATTACTTTCTTTAATTCTTCTTTTTTAACAGCACCAAATTGAAAGGATTCAATTTTATCTGAATAATCTTTCGTTTCCGCGCTGACTGAATCATCTACATTAAAATCCCCGAGATCGGAAAGAGAAGAGTTATCATCAATTACAAAATCATCATCCCCAATCACCATCCCCGAATCAATTGGATTACTATAATCGTCAGCAGGAACAACACCGGTAGAGTCTGCTTCCTCAGTTTCAATTTCACCGCTTTCTAATAGATTATTCAACTCATCACCAGAAAGAGCAATCTCTTCTTCGTCAGTAGAATTTTCTCCAAAAATATTACCAGTTGTTCCTGCTCCAAAATCATCCAAGGTATCTGGTAAATCAAAATTATTCTCTTCTGCTGCCGGAGTCGTTGTATCTACATTTTCAATTTCGAAGTCTTCACCTGCAGTAATATTTCCAAGTTCATCAGGAGAAAGTGCAATAGATTCATCTTCTTCTGTCGTATCGTCAAATAGTGTATTACCAAGAGACTCGGCTTCTTCGGTTTCTATTTCACCACTTTCTAATAGATTATTCAACTCATCGCCAGAAAGAGCAATCTCTTCATCCTCTACCCCACCTTCTTCAAATAGGTTAGGAGGAGCCTCCATTGCTAAATCTTGAGTAGATTCAGACAAATCAAAATTATCCTCTCCGGTGGTTGAAGGTTCAAACTCATTATCTAGGTCAAAATCTTCTTCGGCAGTAATATTTCCAAGTTCGTCAGCAGATAAGGAGATGGATTCATCATCCTCTTCTTCCTCGTCAGAATCGAAAAAGGATTTAGCATTATCTAAATCAAACTCTTCTTCTGGTTCGCCTTCTACTTCAATTTCACCTGTCTCGAGAATATTATTTAGTTCATCTCCGGAAAGAGAAATGTTTTCGTCGTCAGCACTACCATCTTCTCCAAAAACAGTTTCAGTAGAAACTCCAAATTCATTGGATTCAATTCCAGAGCTTAAATCATCAGTCTCTATTCCATCCTCTACAGGATATTCGGAATCGGTAATATTGTTTAGTTCATCAGGAGAGAGAGCGATAGATTCATTGCCATTATCCTCTTCCTCGTCAGAATCAAAGAAAGACTTGGTATCACCTTCTTCAAAGTCATCCTCTTCAACTCCTCCACTTTCGAGTAAATTGTTTAATTCATCGCCGGAAAGAGCAATCTCTTCATCGCTAGACTCATTGCTGTCAAATAAATCTGCTGGAGGTTCTGAAATAAAATTTTCTGTTTCAAAATCATCAATTCCCGAATCATCAGGACTTGTAATATTATTGAGTTCTTCGTCTGAGAGCGCAATTGGACCATCATCCTCATTTTCTGATTCTGTGTCAAAGAAAGATTTTGATTGAAATTCATCTTCAACTCCTTCTTCCTCATCTTCATCAGGATTGAGAATTTGATCCAATTCATCAGAACCAAGCGTAATATTATCATCATCCCCTATATCTGTATCATAAGTGTCATTTAATTCATCAGAGTCAAAGGAACTATCAGAGGAAAATCCTGATTTGCCACCGCCCGGTTGATAATTGCTTTCTAAGGAATCTTCGTAATCTGCAGAATAATCATCAGTATCCGAAGTTATATTATCCAATTCAGAAGAAGATAAAGCAATCGATTCTTCATCGTCAAACTGTTTGGAAGAATCATCTTTTAATAAAATATCGTCTAAGTCATCTTCAGAAAAAGATTTAGTTCCAATATCCGAATAATCGTCAGTATCCGAATCTCGAAAAGAACTCAGATTCAATGGGATTGGATTGGACGAATCAGAGCTAGGGTCAGTAAAATGTGCTTTTATAGGAGAAGCGCTATTTGCCGCTGAATCAGACGAGTCAGTATTAGCCTCCGCAATTAAGGGAATATCCTCTACATAAATATCAAAATCGAGGGATTCTTCTAAATCAGAAAAGCTGTCGTCAAGGGAAGCATTACCAATAGAACGACCAGACTTTGTTTGGTCGCTTGCTAATCCAGATTGTTTACTCTCTTCCGCCATTTCCTATTCCTTATTCGATCCTGATAACTTGACCATCTATCACTTCAGCATCTAAAATTATATTGGAATTGTCAACATTACTAGTCAGGCCGCCCGCTTTTTCAACCAAATGTTTCACTTGGTCTCCATGGAACATCTCATAGATTCCAGGATTTCTAACCTTTCCAGAAATTTTAACATGAATTTTAGCAGGGGCATAAATTTCTTTCAACCAACTTCTATTTTGCCTCAAGTATATTCCTACAAGGATTAGAATCAAGGCAAATAGTAGGATTGGAAACTTATTTTTAATAAAAATTCACCTATTCCTAAATTACATTTTCGGCTAGTAAAGGGATTCTATGGATTAAGTTTTATGAATTAATACTCGCACTTTTGCTTTTTTTATGTCTTGTTCTCTTGTTTTAGAACTAGAAGCAATTGCTTTTTCTAAATCTGCTGTAGCACGGTTAATATCAATGTTTTCTTTCACATCGCCACCATTCGTTAAAATTTTGATCTGATTGGATTTTACTTCAGCAAAACCACCATCAAGCACAATCTTAAGGAGTTTCCCATCATGCTTAATTTCTAGAATACCAATTTCTAACTCGGAAACTATCGGAGAATGGTTTACGAGAATACCAAAATAACCCATTGTTCCCGGAATATTTACATATTCAGCAGGTCCAGAGAAGATTTGCTTCTCTGGCGAAATTACTGTGACTGTTAATTTACTTTCAGACATTTTTCTATGCTCTTAGCTTTTTAGCCTTTTCAACCACTTCATCGATTGATCCAACCATGTAAAATGCTTGCTCCGGTAAATCATCATATTTTCCACTGATGAGATCCTTAAAAGAACGAACTGTATCTGCAAGTTTAACATACTTACCTGGAGAACCAGTGAATACTTCCGCAACGAAGAATGGTTGAGAAAGGAATTTTTCTATCTTACGTGCACGACCGACTAGAATTTTATCATCTTCAGATAATTCGTCCATACCTAAGATGGCAATGATATCTTGTAAATCTTTATATCTTTGTAAAATACGTTGCACTTCGCGGGCAACAGTATAGTGCTCCTCGCCTAATACTTCCGCATTTAACACGCGTGAAGTTGAATCTAATGGATCCACAGCAGGATAAATACCTTTAGAAGCAATATTACGTGAAAGAACTGTTGTAGCATCTAAGTGAGTAAATGCGGTAGCTGGAGCCGGGTCAGTTAAATCATCCGCAGGAACGTAAATAGCCTGAACCGATGTAATAGAACCATTTTGTGTAGATGTAATACGTTCTTGTAGTCCACCCATTTCAGTAGAAAGAGTCGGTTGGTATCCCACAGCAGATGGCATACGACCAAGAAGTGCGGACACTTCTGAACCAGCTTGAGAGAATCGGAAAATATTATCTACGAATAATAGAATATCAGCATTCATAGAATCACGGAAATGCTCTGCCATTGTAAGTGCGGATAAAGCAACACGGAGACGTGCGCCAGGAGGCTCGTTCATCTGACCGTAAACAAGAACTGTCTTGTCAATAACGCCTGATTCTTTCATTTCACGCCAGAGGTCATTTCCTTCTCTTGTTCTTTCTCCAACACCGGCAAATACCGAGTATCCACCATGTTGCTTAGCAATATTATTAATTAATTCTTGAATTAATACTGTTTTACCTACACCAGCACCACCGAATAATCCTGTTTTACCGCCCTTAATGTAAGGAGCAAGTAAATCAATTACTTTGATACCAGTCTCGAAGACTTCGGTCTTTGGTTTCAAATCTTCATATCTAGGAGAAGCCATATGAATTGATCTTCTTTCTTTTACTTGGAGAGCAGGACCTTCATCAATAGTTTCACCAAGAACATTGAAAATTCTGCCAAGAGTAATGTCACCAACAGGAACACTAATCGAAGCTCCTGTATCTCTAACTTCTTGTCCACGTACCATTCCATCAGTAGAAGACAAGGCAATCGCTCTTACAGTGTTGTCTCCTAAATGCTGTTGCACCTCAGCGACGATTCTTTCTTTAACGCCATTTTTCACTAAATCAGTTTCTAATGCATTGAAAATTTCTGGTAATTGTCCATTCTCAAAAGTAATGTCGAGAACCGAACCGATGATTTGCTTAATTTTTCCTACGTTGCTCATATATACTATACTCCCTTAAACTATAACTCTATTTCAGTGAATCTGCACCTGCAACAATCTCAGAAATTTCTTGCGTAATCTTAGATTGTCTAACACGATTGTATCCACGTACTAATATTTTTATCATATCTGTTGCCGCATCAGTAGCGGACTTCATTGCAATTCTTCTGGCAATTTGCTCAGAGCAAACTGCTTCCAGAATCATTTTATACATTGCTGTCTTAATTACTTGAGGTAAAAGCGAATTCAAAATAGCCTCTGGACTTGGCTCATAAATTACAGAGTCATTGACTTCTTTTGTGCCAACAGGTGGCTCAATAGGAAGGATTCTGGTAATCTCTGCCCTCTGATCTGCGGAAGAATGATATACAGTAGAGATGACTTCTAATCCATCAATATTTGTAGATGAGAACTCATCCATAAACAAATTTGCAAAAAATTCTGCTTCTTTATAACCCGAATTATCATCAATGTTAATAAAAGCTTGCTTAACAGGCTCTTTAGCAAATTTGAAAAATGAAATTCCTTTCTTTCCAACTACATAAAGATCGTAACTAATTCCTCTTAATTTCAACTCTGCCAAAAAAGAGCGAGTCATTCTAAGAATATTACTATTATATCCACCGCATAATCCTCTGTTAGCCGTCATAACTAATACAGCGATCTTCTTTGGATTTTCTTCTCTTCTTAGAAATGGGCTCTCTACCTTACTTGCCAGAGAAGACAAAGAACCAACAAGCTCTTTAATCTTATCAGAAAAAGGCTTGGAGGCGTTTACACGATTACTCATTTTTTTGGATTTGGCAGTTGCTACCATTTCCATTGTCCGAGTAATCTTTTTTGTATTCGTTACAGAAACGATTCTTTTTTTAATTTCTCTAGGTGAAGCCACTTTAGAACCCTTACTTTCTTAGGAAGTCTGCAACAACTTCTTTTACTCGCTCTGTCAATACGTTTTCATCTTTGATGTTTTTCTCATCACGAATTTCATTTAAAACTTCTGGATGGTGAGATTTTACATGCTCCAATAGATATGTTTCAAATGCACGAACCCTGTTTACAGGAACTGTATCCATTAAACCACGAGTAACTGCGAAGATAACAAGGACTTGCTCTTCAACAGGATATGGATTAGATTGTGGTTGTTTTAGAACTTCCACGATTCGATTTCCTCTATCCAACTGTGCCTGTGTAGCAGCATCTAGTTCTGTTCCAAGTGAGGCAAACGCCTCTAATTCTCTAAACTGCGCCAAATCTAACTTAAGCGTTCCAGCTACTTTTTTCATAGCTTTAATTTGAGCGGCACCACCCACGCGGGATACGGAAATACCGACATCCACAGCAGGACGAATACCAGATGCAAATAAGTTTGATTGTAAATAAATCTGTCCGTCAGTAATAGAAATAACGTTAGTAGGAATGTATGCAGATACTTCCCCTTCTTGTGTTTCAATGATTGGTAATGCAGTTAGAGAACCACCACCATATTTTTGATCCAGCTTAGCAGCTCTTTCTAATAAACGGGAATGTAAATAGAAAACGTCTCCAGGATACGCTTCACGACCCGGAGGACGACGAAGTAGTAAACTCATCTGGCGATAAGCAACGGCTTGTTTGGTCAAATCATCATAAACGATAAGGCATGCTTTTCCTTGGTCATACATAAAGTATTCAGCCATTGTACAACCAGCATAGGGAGCAATGAATTGTAAAGGAGCAGGATCAGATGCACTAGCATTTACTATGATGGTATAAGCCATTGCGCCTTTGTCTTGTAGTTTTTGAACTACACCCGCTACGGTAGATGCTTTCTGTCCGATAGCGACATACACGCATATAACGCCAGAACCTTTTTGATTAATGATGGTATCAATTGCGATTGTTGTTTTTCCAGTTCCACGGTCACCGATGATTAACTCGCGTTGTCCACGACCAACAGGAATCATAGAGTCAATTGCTTTAACGCCCGTTTGGAGAGGCTCAGTTACAGGATAACGTTTAGAAATACCAGGAGCTAAAACTTCTACCGGTCTGACTTTATCAGTGTGAATAGGTCCTTTTCCATCAATTGGCTCACCAAGAGGATTGACCACCCGACCAAGCATTGCTTCTCCAACTGGAACAGAGAAAATGGTTCCAGTTCTTTTTACTGTAAATCCTTCTTCAATGTGTTTGTATTCACCGAGAATAACCACCCCAACGGAATTTTCTTCCAAGTTAAATGCTTGTCCGCGAATCCCATTTTGAAATTCAAGAAGCTCACCAGCCATAACGTTCTTTAAGCCGAAGACTCTTGCAATACCATCCCCGATTTCAATAACGGTTCCGACTTCGTCAATTGCTAAGTCTTGCTTATAGCTTTGTATTTCTTTTTTGATTAAGGAAGTAATTTCCTCAGTTTTAATTTTCATAGTATGCCCCACCTAATTTGCTCTGGAGTAAATTTTTCTTAATAGTAACTAGTTGGCTTCTCATTGAGCCATCTATAAGGTTATCGTTAAAACGAATAACCAATCCGCCGATGAGTTCCGGCTTAACAATATTTTCGATGATACATTCACCTTTGTATTTTTGTGCAAGTGTAGATTGAATTTCACTAACTTGCGAGTCCGTAAGCTTGCTAGCAGATTCCACGTAAGCGCGAATTCTACCAATTAGCTTATCATTTCCCAATGTATATTGAGTAGCAATTTCTCTGATAAAGAAAATTCGATCTTTCTTGAGTAGAAGAAAAAGAAGTGAGTTCACAGTCTCAGATAAACTGGTTTTAAATGAATTCTCGACTGCTTTTATTTTCTGCTCTTTGGAAATTTTGGGAGACAAGAAGAACTCCCAAACTTCACGGTCATCACAAATTGCCCTTACGGCAGCTTGTAACTCTTCTTCAATGAGAGCAGAATTATTCTTCTCCGCAGCTATTTGGAGAAGAGCTTCTGCATAGACTTTACCAACGTGAATATTATCCATAGTTATGCTTTCATACTTTTCAGTTTTGCTATTTCTTCCTTCACAAACTCAGAATGATCTTCAGACTTGACCTTCTTTTGTAAAATCTGTCCTGCAATCATTACAGAAAGATCTACAACTTGAGCTTGCAACTCTTGAACAGCTTTAACTTTAGCTAGCTCTATGTCTTTTAGAGATTGCTCTTTTATAGCTTTGATCTCATCTTGGGTCTCATGCACAGTCTTGGCTTTGAGTCTTACTGCATCTGCATTTGCTTCAGTTACAATTGCAATTGCTTCATCTCTTGCACCATCAAGCTTAGCTTTGTAAGTAGCTAATAGCTCTTCTGCTTCTTTGCGAATTTTATCCGCTTTCTCAATGTCACCGTGAATCTTTTCCGCTCTCTCATCGAGAGCATGAAGAATAGGATTCCATGCAAAAGCTCTAAGGATAAAAACTACAACTAAAAATGTAATTATGGTCCAAACTAAAAGACCTGGATTAGCATCAAGTAATCCGCCTGCCGCTAGATAAATCAAAATGATTGCCTCTTATTTATTTAGGTTGCTCAACTGCCGCAGGTGTATGTGCTTTTAATGAATTTGGTAATTCTTTGTTTAAAACACCACCAGCTTGGAATGCAATCACTAATGCGAATAATGCAGCACCTTCAATAAATGCAGCAGAAATAAGCATTGCAGTTTGAATTTTACCAGCAGCTTCTGGTTGACGACTCATACCCTCAACAGCTTGACCGCCAATACGACCAATACCAAGACCGGCACCTAGAATAGCAAGTCCCGCTCCGATTCCAACACCAATATATCCTAAACCAAAATCCATATAAAATCTCCTCTTAAATCAACTTTAAATTAAAATTAAAACTTCTAATGCCTATGCATTGACGAACCAACAAAAAGGGAAGTCAATAAAGTAAAAATAAATGCCTGAACAAATGCAACGAATATCTCCAAGAGGTATATCGCCGTTGCCCCACCAATAGAAATCGGAACAATCGCATACGAACGGAATTCAAATATAAAACCAAGTAATGCCAAGATTACAACGTGACCGGCGGTCATGTTTGCTAAAAGTCGCACAGTTAGAGCGAATGCTTTAGCGATAGGAGAAATGATAAATTCGAGAGGCCATAGTAAAGGCCAAAGCGGCAAAGGAACTCCATTAGGAACAGAATTAGGAATAAATTTAACACCTTGGTAAGCAAAGCCAGTTCCATAAATCATAACAAGAGTCATACCAGCGAGAGTTACTGTTACAGAAACGTCTCCTGTTACAGTAATCCCACTCCAAATCTTTGTAAGAACCGAATGATGGGGATCTTGCCCGGTGACCAAAGCTAAGATCTCTCCAACAGAAGGAATCAAGCCAAATAGGTTACAAAATAAAATGAAGAAGAATAAAGAAAACAGATAATGGTAGAATGGATGCCCATGTCCGTGCATATTAGGATCGATAACTTCTTTGCGAAGGTATTCCAAAACAGTCTCAATAGCACCAGTGAAGCGGGAATGAATCCTGAGTGGGTTCTTGGCTATCATGCTAGCAGCAGGGATAAAGGTAATCAGTAAAAAGAAAGTCACAATCCACATCATGGTAACACGACGTGTAATATGCATATCAAATCCACCTACAAAATGATAACGCTTATGTCCACCATCGTGGGTATGCTCTTCAAATATAGCAGGATTAGTCTTATCGAAGGAATTTTCGCCTTCATAGACTTTTACGCCACCGAAGTTGAGAGGAAATTCTGCATGGTCATAAAGATGGTGATCTATAATTCCAGGTAAATCAAAAGCCTCGGACTCATGCCCATTTTCATTGGCGAAAATAGGAAAGCTAAGACAAAGGGTAAATAGAATAAGTAAGATTTTTTTAATCATTTTTCTTAACTGAGCGATTCGTAATAAAGGCAATATTTAAAATATTTAGATTATGCGCAATAAAAAAACCAAACACAATACTAAAATTATTTAGAGTTGAAATAAGAATCACTAACACTATGATATTTATTAAAATAGACAAGAAAGCAAAGCTGATTTGAATTTCTCCTGCCTGTCTAAACTGTTTTTGCATAAGAATAATTCTCAAATTCAAAATTGCTAATTGAATTGCAAGCCCAATGAACATTCCAGTAGTGAATGCTAATTCTGGATTTGGAAAAAATCTTCGTTCTAAGCTGGAAGATATTAATAGATAGATTCCAATCGATAGCGCATAATAGGCATTAAACTTTAAGAGAGAGACTTTGCTTAGGTCGAGGGCGTTCATGTTACTTAGGAATTAGTAATAGGGAATGAGGAATGGGGTGTCAAGTGGGAATTAGAGGGATGAAAATGGATCCTGTAAAAACTTATTAAAATCCCTATTATCAAGGAGTGCATTTCTGAAATTATATTTTCTGTGAATCTATTTTTATATGAATTTCAGATTGAATGGAGTCTGCATCTTTTAAAAAAATGGAAACTTCATCACTATGGCTATAAACAATGTCTTGAATTTTAAAAAAGCCGAGAAGTTTTTTACCTCGACTTAGCTCCAAAGACTTATTCTCATTTTTTAATGGTAAAATTCCTTCATATAATAAATTTGCAAAGAGCTTGTCCTGAATGACTAATATAACATATCCGTCACTGTTTTTGGATAATTTGAAAGTATGATCTGGATATCTTAAAGAAGAAGTTTTAGTTAATGGCATTTCAGAACCAGAAAGTTTATATCCGTTAATCGCTAGATCATTTTTCTTTGCTTCTTCAATTTCTTCCATTGTAAAGAAAGTTTTTCGTTTCGTTTTTTTTTGGGGCATGGTATAGAACCTAACTCTTATTAGTCTTCCATTTAAGAATATCATTATAAATCTCTTCAGAACTTTGATTCGAAAAAAGTTCTTGCTTAATCTGTAGATAATCTGTTTTGCCAGAAAAATTTTCTCGTAAATACATTGCGGATTTAGCAAGTCCAAGATTTTTAAGAATCGCTCGGATTACTTCAATTCGAATTTCAGTATCTGTTATCATTTGGTTTTTTTGATACTCTTAATCTTAGTCGTTTTTTTAGTAGGCGGATTTTGTTTATTATAATATTTCATTGCCTTGTCACTAAGTTCATCCAAGCTCATATCTTCAAAAAGATTTTCTCTCCATTTTGTATAATCAAATTTTTCCCTCTGAATAATAGAAATAAATCTTTCTACATCAACAAGATTTAATTTTTCTCGCAAAACATCATATGCTTTTAGTTTTAATTCCGTATCCGTAATCATTGTTATTCTTGCTTAAATCGTTCCTTGAATTTTTCTAAAATCAATTGCAAATTTCTTTGCATCCTTGATAATATCTTCAATTGTCATATCTTCAAAAAGATTTTGTCTCCATTCGGTGTAATCAAATTTATCTCGATTGATAATGGATATAAACTTTTCAGCTTCTATAATATCCATATACTTGAATAAAACCTGAAATCCTAAAGATCGAATTTCTGTATCTGTTCTCATTTGGTTTCTCCTATTTGAATGATAAAATCCACTGGATTTAAAATAGAAATTTCCGAGATTTGATTTTTCTTATTTAAAATTCCTTTGTCTGTAGTGATGAAATAATTTGATTCAGTTTCAATCGCACATGCGAGATGAATCGAATCTTTTTTTCCTATTCCAATTGACTGAAACTTTTTCGAGATTTTTTCCGTCTCGTTTGTGCCAATAAAGTAAATCTTAGAATACTTCTCGAAATTGTAAATTTCATTTTGCTTTTGTCCATCTATGTTTTGTGAATTCTCATAGTCCAATAAAAATGACCAA
>JANMOF010000027.1:0-4224 GCA_031368925.1 Leptospiraceae bacterium | reverse complement strand
TACACTTCCAATTTTTTCCCGCCGGTTAGAATAGTGCTTGGCTGAAATTTATACTTAGAAGCAACTCCACCCCAAGTATCTGTTCCCTGTAGAGTAGTCGTAACAGGAATTGTTTCCAATGCTTTAACCAAATCCCCTATTGACTTTGCAATGTCTCTTGTAGATTTAGCGGTTACTCTTACTAAGTCGTAGATTCCCGAAACAGAAGAAGTACCAGCACTATTCTGAAATTTATAATCAGTCGTTGCGAGTGTTTTAGTCTCAGCTTGAATCGATGTGCTTGCTGATCCAGAGGCAACTGTCTTGTAAATGCTAGTAGGAATATCTGCAAAGCCAGTATACATTTCACGTGTGCTTCCAGTACTACTTCGATTTGAAAGAGCTGCCAACACAAGTAAATTTCTTTTACTGTCATCATTCTTTTCCTTTTCAAATAAGGAACATCCTGCCATCATAAAAAGAGCAAGCAAAAGAAGGGAAAAAATTTTTATAAATCTGATTGTCATAATTGTCTCCTATAATTTTTTATTCCATTGATAAGAAACTCATTTGTTATAAATGGAAATATAAAAATACATTTTAAAAATCTGCGCATAAAATGAATCAATATACATATATTACAATAAGCATCTTCTGTCTTTTTTTCAAGACTTAATTTTTTTTTTAAATTACAATTGTATTATCATAAATTACTATTCAATATTAATTTACATAAATTAATAGTTTACTTTCTAGTTACCTGATTATTGTGCGCACAGAGGATATAATATGATCTACGAAATTCTTGCAAATGAATATGTCTTCCGATTTGAAATTCCTCTAGAAGCAAGCCTCGCAAAAGTATGGAAATATGTTTCTGATACTGACAGGGCAAATCAATTTCTCGGTGAGCCTAAAATTGAATACGAAGACTTTCCAGATGAAAGAGGAGGTAGTAGCAAGGAAGGAAGTCAAAAAAATACAGGCTTCACACTCAAATTCAAAGAATTGTCACCAGAATGGGTAGAAGAAAAATATTTTCAAATCGTGCGGGAGCATTCTGCGGGTCCGCTCAAACGATTCATTCATCGAATTGACCTAACAGAAAAAGATGAAACGATTATTTTAAAAAATACCATCCGAGTAATTTTACGATGGAAATTAGTCGCACCAATTAACGTAGCAAAATTTCACCTAGATGTAATTCCAAGGTACAAAAAATACTACAAAGATATTGAATCACTTTCTTACAATGACTACAATTTAGGAATCACTGAAATTAAAAAAACTTTCAAACCAGAAGAGATGACGTCCCTACTCCATAAATTTTCTCGAATTTCTAAAAATGATACACTCTGCAACCTAGTTGCCTCTTTCTTATTAAAATCACAAGACTTGGATTTACTCAAGATTCGCCCCTACCGTCTAGCTGCAATTTGGAAAGAGAAGAAAAAAGAAGTATTGGAATTTTTTCTACGCGCGACCAAAGAAGGATACTTTGATATGAACTGGGACGTGCTTTGTCCGTCCTGCCGGGGAGCAAAGGCTACTTCCAATTCGCTGCTAGACATGAATACAAAAGCTCATTGTCCTTCTTGCAATATTGACTATGAGGCTGATTTCGATAAGTCGGTAGAGTTGACATTTACCCCTAATCCGACTATCAGGCAAGTTTTCGGCGGAATTTATTGTGCGTCTGGTCCGGGCAGCACTCCACATATCAAATTACAAATACGTGTTCAGCCAAATGAAAAACAAGAAGTCGAATACAGGCTATTACCCGGTATCTATAAGATTTATAGTCTACAAACAAAAGGTGTGCTTGATCTAAATGTAGATTCATCCGGTCAGGGATTGGAAACAATTTCCTTTGATGGACTGAAAACTGAAAAGCTACATATTTTACCGGGCACAAAAAAAATCATACTGTCAAATCTAGACCCGGAGGGAGAAATCGTTGTTAAACTCGAACATGCAGTTTGGTTAGAAAATATTGTAACCGCATCCGAAGTGACAGCAATGCACGAATTTAGAGAATTATTTTCATCCCAAGTTCTTCGTCCGGGAGAAGAAATTGGAATTAAAAATCTAACAATCTTATTTACTGACTTAAAAGGCTCAACGGAGTTTTACAACATGAAGGGAGATGCATTTGCGTATAGAGCCGTGAGTGATCATTTCCAAATTCTAATTCAAAATATCACCAAATACGATGGAGCAATTGTAAAAACAATTGGAGATGCCATCATGGGAATTTTCTTCCTACCGGTTAATGCAGTATTATACGCAATTCAAATTCAGAAAGAATTAAAAGAACTAAATAGTAAATCATACGAAGGAAAAGGAATTATTCTAAAAGTAGGAATTCACGCAGGCTCTGTTCTTGCAGTAAATCAAAACGACAAACTAGACTATTTCGGCAAAACCGTAAATCTGGCAGCAAGAGTAGAAGGCAAATGCAAAGGTGGAGATATAGTCATTACCCGCACACTCTATGAAAATGAAGCAGTCAAAGAATTAATCGGGAAAGAAAAAATTCAAATTGAAATCTTTGAATCAAACTTAAAGGGATTTGAAGAAAGTTCGGAATTGGTGAGATTGATACTTTAGCCTCCTGTCTGAACTATGATTTTTATGATTCATGTGATTAGTATGATTAGAATAAGAAAGCATTTTTAGAACGCAATCATAAAAATCACATGAATCACAGTTCAGACAACCATCACCTGCAAAACAAACTCCGCGGCTTCCAAGTTCTTGTTAGCGTCTTCGACCGATTTGCCCCAAACAGTAAGACCATGATTTTCAATTAAGAAAAAAGGCACATCGCTTGGATTCTCTTTTAACGCATTCTCCAAGTCACGAGAAATATCTAATACATTACCATGATTAAAAGTAACGATAACAGAAAAATTAGGCTCCTCCCTAAAGTCTCCAAACGCTTTTAGAATTTCGACATTAGGTAAAAGAAATCTTGTAGTAGGATTAAATTTTTGTAATCCAAAATGAAGCTTACAAGAAGTAACCGTATGAACGTGAAGCACGGTACTCGCAGAAGGAATTTGTCTATAAATCACCTGGTGAATCGAAGTTTCCGCACTTGGCTTATTAGAAGTTTCTTTTAGGATTTTTCCATCCAGACTCATACAAATAAAATCATCTTCCTTCAAACGACCTTTGTGTTTACCGGAAGAGGTAATCCAAAGTTCACCGCTAGCACGATCGTAAACTGACAGATTACCAGCAGTAGCCACCATCCATCCGCGCTCGTAGTAGATGCGGCTATAGTTGATTAATTGCTGAATTTCTTGTAGCACTGACCTAACCCCACACTTTAACTATTTGTAGAATACACCGAAGTAGCCCCTTCCCTGGCGAAGGCGTTGGGTTCGCGACTAAGCGAACGGGCGGAAGGGAAGGGGACTTTATCGAAAAGATAGAACAAGAAATAAAAAATTGGGGTTAGGTCGAAGAACAACAAAGTAAGGATTAGGCAGAAAAATTACCCAATACTAGCCACTGCGCCTTCAACGTAATTAGGAACCCAGCCGCTCATGTCTTTGAAATAGCGAACCGCTTTGATACGCATTTTTTCGTCGAGAGTAAACCAATGTTGAATTCCTTTAGGAACAGAAACAAAGTCAGACTTAAATACATGGACTAAAAAATTTCCTTCGGGAGAGACAAATCCAAAGTAGCCGGAACCATCAATGATATAACGCACTTCGACATCGGAGTGAGTGTGAACCTTATCAAACTTGGCAAGCATGTCTTTGATACCCGGAACATCGGGATGAAGAACAACCAAATCACGCGTAGTATACCCTTCTCGCTCTTGTAAATACTCAAAGCGATTATTTAAAGTTTTGAGTAATTCTTCTTTTTCTATATCGGTTAACGTTTGTTTTTCAGTATAGGACTTTGATGTAGACGGTACAGGCCAATGGTCATACTCCACACCAAAGTCTTTCAAAAACTTTTTAACTTCTTCGTTGTCGGTAATTTCCGGTTTACCCTTTCGAATAATCGTAGCCATCTACTTATTCACTCTCTCCACGTAAGATAGATCGCGTAAGTCAATTTTAATCTTATCGCCTTGTTTTACAAATATAGGAACACTTACTTCCCCTCCGGTTTCAACGGTAACTTTCTTGAGCGCCGTACCAGAAGTATCCCCTTTGAGTCCTTCTTCTGCATAAGTAATTTCTAATATAGCAAAGTTTGGGGGGATAACACCGATTGGCT
>JANMOF010000009.1:0-15110 GCA_031368925.1 Leptospiraceae bacterium | reverse complement strand
GCTAAAAAAAATATTTCGAATAGATGTGGAAAAAGAAAGTAACCAGATAGCAGAAGAACTAGGACTCGGCGGACAGGAATTAGAACATAGAGATGTAATGATTACAAATCCAAATGTTTTTGGAAAAAGCGTTGCCTCTATTTTTGCGAATCATGATTTGAGTGGGTTAGTCATAGCAAGAATTAAGAAGAAAGACAATATCGAAATAGTAAATGGTGACACTATTTTGGAAAAGGATGACATCATAACGTTAGTCGGCACAAAGCTACGTGAAAGAACTTCTTTTTTTGGGATTCATGATCATACTCATCTTTTTTCCGATAGATCACAACTTGATTTTAGAAGAGTATTTGTCTCGAACAAAGATATTATCGGGTATACAATCGGTAGCCTCGATTTACATACAAAGTTTCAAGCAACGATTACGAGACTGAAGAGGGGAGATTCTGATATTGTTCCATCACACAATACAGTTCTTCAGGGTGGAGATCGCATACGCGTAGTTGCCGCTAAAGAAGATATGGAAAAAGTTTCCAAGTTCTTTGGTGATTCGTTTCACAGCCTGACTGAGATAGATTATATTAGTATGGCGATTGGAATTGCACTCGGTCTTCTTCTGGGTGAAATTTCTTTTCCACTACCGGGGGGGGCTTCTTTTAAATTGGGATATGCCGGTGGACCTTTAATTGTTTCCCTCGTGCTAGGCTATATCGGAAGAACTGGAAGTATTGTATGGAGTATGTCGTATAATGCGAATTTGACGCTCAGACAAATAGGAGTTGTATTATTCCTGGCTGGCATTGGACTTAAAGCTGGATTTTCCTTTGGTGCAAATTTTGCTAAATACGGTATATTGCTATTATCCCTTGGATTTATTCTTACCACAGTCAATACGGTTATAATGCTATTAGTCGGTAGATTGTTTTTAAAAATTCCTTATCCACTACTCGTTGGAATTCTTTCCGGGATGCAGACGCAGCCTGCTTGCATTGCATTTGCCAATTCTGAAATAAAAAATAGCGTTCCTAGTTTTGGTTACTCTTTAGTATTTCCAATCGCGATGATTACAAAGATTTTACTTGTGCAAATTGTATTTAACGTTTTAAGATTAAACGGCTAATGGTAATTGTTTTATATGGTAGCTCACAATACTCTCGCCGGCTTTTATTTTTGCATATAGCTCGTGAAATTTTTGGTTGGGAGCAGTACCATCTTCGTTTGCAGAGAGTTCCGGTCTTAATCTGTCGAGGAAATACATATGAATTTCCCCTTTATTTTTTGCGCTGACTTTACCGCGATGCTCGCATACGAAAAATTCTTTTACTAATTCATAAGTCGTTTCTGAAATATTTATTTTTCCGGGAATACTAGATGATTCAATTCGGCTTGCGATATTTACGCTGTCTCCCCAAACATCGTAGGCAAATTTTGTTGTGCCTACAATTCCCCCAATTACAGGACCGGTATGTAATCCAATTCGCAATTCCCAGGGCATCATTTCATCTTTAGAACTTAAATTTAATTCTTGCATACGTAACGCGAAGTCTCTAAATTCCATTGCAGTGAGACATGCATCTATCGCATGAGTCTTGTTAGCCGTTGGAAGTCCACCCGCGCACATGTATGCATCGCCTATCGTTTTTAGTTTTTCAATATTGTATTTCTCACAAACAAAATCGAAGAAGGTAAAATATCCATCTAGTTCAATCAGTAATTGTTTGGGTAAAAGGGACTCTGCGATTTTTGTGAATCCAACAAAGTCAGTAAATAAAATAGTTACAGATTCATATATGATTGGAACTACTTTACTTGTGTTCTTTAATTCCATTGCAATTTTTGGAGGGAGGATACTAAGGAGTAGACTCTCTGATTTTTCTTTTTCTGATTTGATGTCTTTGTAAAGACTAGAATTATGAATTACTCCGGCTACCTGATCTCCCAGGCTTGCAATAGTTCTTAAATGCATTTTAGTGAGACTCAATTGAGTTGGACTAAAGAAATTTAATATACCTATGATTTCATTTTTTACTTTGAGTGGGATTCCTACCATGGATGAAATATTTAAGTTTCCGAGAGCCTGTCTTTCTTCTTCGTTTGATTTTTCAATATCTAGTTTTTTGTAAAAAACCATTTTTTTTGACTTGCAGATAAAGGCAAACGCTCCTTCCTGTGTTTCAATCGGGATTAGAATTTGAGTAATTTTTCTTTTTTCTTCCGAAGTTACGTTTTCTGGAAATTTGGCTTCTAGAAGTTTCATTTTCTTTTTATTATCATTTAATATATGTAGTGAATAGAATTTTATTTCGTAGTGTGATTCTACAAAATTCATAATCTTATCCATGATAAATTTGAGTTCTAAGTTTTCGTTGATACTTCGCGCTAAACTATTAATAGCCTCAATTTCTGCTTTCGCTTCCTCGGCTTCTTGTTTTGCGATTTCTGCTTTCTCTCTTTCTTTTTCTGCCTTACGCTTTTCTTCTTCCATCTCCTTTAGTATTTTTTCTTTTTGAATGGCAGCTGTGAATTGATTTGTAAACATAGATATAAATTTTATCTTGTCTTTGTTTAAGTTTAGAGGATGATTGAATGTTGCCAGAAAGAATATTCCTTGGAATTCATTTCGAATTAAAACAGGAATATATAAAGAAGAGACTAATTCTGATATACCCTTTTCAGTTATTTTCTCTTTTCTCTTTGTATATTTTGTTTTTGCATTTTCTATATAGATAGTTTTTTTTCTTTTGTAAGCAATATACGCAACTCCTGCTTCTTTCGAAACAGGCATCCTAGAATTAGACATAGAGTTATGTATTGCTTCTGGAATATCTTTTGTATTTCCTCTATAGGGATAGAACTCATTTGTTTCCGGATCTAGAAAATAGAGAAATGCAATGTTCGCACGGTAGTATGTCATGATATGAGTAAAAATTTCGTCAAGCACAGAATCGATATTAGCCCCTTCTAGCAAGTGAATGATTAGCTCGTTCAATTTTTCCATTTCACCTGTTTGAATTTCTAATTTTTCCATGTAGGTGACCATGTTAAATGACCTATCAATGATTTTCTGGTCAAAACTTTTCTTATTATCCTGTAATTCTTTTAATGTTCTATCAAGGTCTAATTTATATTTCTTAGTGTAATTTTTTATTCGAGCAAAGGAACTGGGACCGTGTTGGTAAAAACTATAAGATGTAAATATATGAAAGAGTAAAAAAAGGCTACTTACTAGAACTTCCATTTTGGAGGGTAATACCAAATGATACGACACGAGAGTAAGAAACAGTAAGATGGAAAATAAAATGGAACTTAAAATTCTAATCCACTTCCGATTAATTACAGAGCTAATTTCATAGAACAAATAAGAACAACAAAGAAAGATTAGAAATTGACTGCCAATTTTTAAATTCAGTAGAACTCTGCCAAAAGAATTGGGAAAAATAATGGATAGTGGATAAGAGTCAGATGTTCCTACTAAAAAAATCATACAGAGAGACGAAATCACAAGTGCAATAGAAACTTTTTCTTTGATTTGAGAAAGGTTATATAGAAAAATAAATAGAAAAGATAGCATGAGGCTCATACTAATCAGTAAATCTATATTAGCCGCATACTCTAATTGCTGAATGGTTCCGAGTTCCATACTTCCACTTAAAATATTTTTGGCAGATTCAAAATCGGATACCTGTAGAACAAATTCCATTTCGTTCGGGGTAAGAGCCACCGGGGCTATTTCGGTTCCCATCCAGGGAGTTGCGTCTAATTTTGATTTTCCGACTATACCCTGACCAGAAATTTTTTTATCTTTTTGGAATAACGCATAAGAGCTAGTAAGCGCTTTTGTTCTAATATAGAACAAGTTATCGGGGAGCTTTTCTGGTATTAAAAGTTTTAATTTAAAACTGGCGAAGTTTGGAGATTTTCTGAAAAGATTTTCGATAGAGCCAAAGTTGTAGAATTCTTTTGGCTCACTTGTTAAATTTTCTGCTAAGTCTAATTTTTCGGAGTAGATTTCCCACTCGCCGTTTAGAGCTATGATACCGTCCTTCGTAAAATCCCAGGCTCGCAAATCTAGAATTCCTTCTTTTGCAGTGGGTGCTAGTTTTGTGACTTTCGGAGTTCGTATACCTATACAGAGTAAGCTAAACGCTAATGCAATGATTAGGATTGGCAATCTGAATCTACTTAGCAAACACAATATCCTCCGTTAGGTGAAAAGTGGCAAGACAGTATGTCACTTAAAAAGATTGTCAAGTAAGAAATTTTAATTAATTGAATTTGATTTTTATTTTTTTCTAATCTGTCCTAGACCGATTACGGCGTAAAATCCAAGAACCCCTGTGGGAATTAGAAAAGCCATTGCTGGTTTGAGAAGAATGCTGATATTTATGGTTACGATTAGGCTAATAAATAGAGACAGGACTAGTAACCTTGAACTAAGTTGTAAGGATAATGTGTCTTTGACGCGAACAAGTAAGAATAATGCAATAAGAGGTCCGAAGGTAAAGGAGGCAATTTTAAGTCCGACCTCGACTAGTCCTTCCGAAATCTTTCCAGAAAAATAATAAGGCAGAAGAGAACTGACAAATAAGATTAAACCCCAGACGAGACTGATCCATTTCGATTGAGTTACGCGGGTATGCTCGTTATCAGATTTTTTCATCCAATCGAAGATGACAGACAGGGACATTGAATTGATCGAGCTAGAGAGAGTTGACATAGCGCTTGCTAGAATGGCAGCCACGATGAGCCCAAGCATAGGAGTAGGGATGTTTTCAATGATGTATTTTGAAAAAACTTTATCAGGAAGAATGTCGATTGATTTGTATTTGTAAAAAAGTAAAAGTCCAATTCCTAAAAATAAAATAAATTGAAAAAATACTAAAATTCCTGAACCGATAAGAGCAAGCTTACTTTCTCGCTCTGTTTTACATGCGATTAGCCGCTGGGCAAACATTTGGTCTACCCCGTGAGTCCCAACGGAGAGTAAAATTCCGCCGAGTAGTCCATTGATAAAAAAGTAGGGCTTTTGATAAAAATTTGAAGCGGATACTCCTGCGAAGCCCTGGTAGATATTTAATTTTCCTTCTGAATATGCAGAGTTTAGTATTTGCGGAAAACTCATGCTTGTGCTTAGATCATTTAGTAGGTAAAGAAAAGAAAAAAATCCCCCGCCTACATATACAAAAAATTGTAAACTATCAGTAATTACAACAGACTTAAATCCGCCAAACACTGTATAAAGAGTAGTAATCATCGTAATTGTGAATAACGTGAGTATGCCGGTCATCTCTTCGGTTAATGAATCATGTAAGTAACCATGAAAAATAATAGCAATCGGAATAGATGTAGCATAGAGCCTAATTCCATCTCCTAAGACGCGGGTAATTAAGAATATACTCGATACAGATTTTTGTGTATAGGTTCCAAACTGTTCACCGACCCATTCGTATACAGAAGAATAGCCACCCTTATAGTAAAGAGGTAAAATGTAATTAGCCACAAATGCCCGACCGATGATATAGCCAAATGCTACTTGTAAAAAACTGAAGTCGCCTTTAAAACTTAAGCCAGGTATATTTAAAAAAGTGAGGCTTGATGTTTCAGTTGCAACAATCGAAAGCATAATGAAATACCAGGGTAGCTCTTTATCTGCGAGGAAGAAACTTTTAGAAGTGTCATTCTTAGATGAGTGTAAACCAGCTAGTAGGACAACAAAAAGATAGGAAATGAGAACTAGAAAATCTAAATTAGAAAATTGCATAGTAAGTAAAGTTTAACCTCATTCCATATCTAAACAATTCCTGTTTAAGTAAATTCATAATTTGTCTAAGAGAATTTTCATATCACCGAATACATTATTGGAACCAAGCAAAATAATTTTCCATCGTTCTTTGCCTCTGACTGCAAATCCCGCAAAGCATTTTCCAGCAAGCTTTGTCGTGCCTGTTTTTCCGAAGATTTGAAAGTCTTGGTAATACGGCATTTCATTCGTGGTAGTTAAGTTTTGGATTCTACCATTTTTTTCTTTTATGGAATACTTGGTGGTAGAAAGAATTTCTAATAGGGAGGAATTTTGCTCAATCATATCGAGAATTTTAGAAATGTCTTCTACTGATGATTTTGAAAGTGGAGACAAACCAAACGTATCCCCAAAGCTAGTGTTCGTGAGGTTTCTATCCTTTGCCCAATCATTCATCTTATTTACGAAATTTTCAGGGCTATTGGAAACGTCAGTCGCTAGACTAAGAGCGGAGACATTGGTAGAAGAGACGAGCATAGTTAATAGTAAATCTTTCTCAGTATAAAATTCTCCCTCTTTTAAAATCGCACTCTTGTCACCTTCGTTTCTTAGAACTGTACTTTTGTTGACTTTCACAAAATCATTTAGATTTCTTTCTGAATTAGAAATTAAAGCTGTTACAAGTTTGGTAATACTTGCAATTGGCGCAATGAGACTAACGTCTTTTTGTTGTATTACTTTTCTGGAATGCAAATCTTGCAGCAAATAGGATTTTGCCGAAATCTCTTTAGTTTTATCTGCAAAAGAATTTGTTGTTAAAATAATGAATAAGAATAGAAAATATTTCATAGTTCTTTGTTCGTTTCGACATTTTTTAAGAATTCCTAAAGTTTACAATTAAGCAGTCTGAAAAATAGACTCATTGCAAATTGTAATCATCATTAATGGATTGCCAAAATTTAAATACCTATTAATATACCTTAAAAATTGATATTATGCAAAGATACTTCTATAGAACTCTTGTTACACTTTTTCTAATTTACAGTTCCTATAACTGTAAAGCAGATGGAGCTTTACCTAAAATATTTGGCTCGATTCCTATGCCTGTAACTAACGTTCCAGCAAAATTCGTTGTTACTCCTACTACTTCCCTTAGCACAAATGAATCTGGCACAAGTGTGCAGATTAGCATTAGTTTAAATAAACTTCCCGCTGACGATGTGATCATTAAAACAATTAGTTTTTCTGATTCATTAGAAGGGACTCTTGATAAAACAACGCTGACTTTTACCAGACTTAATTGGGATAACGCTCAAGTTTTAACAATCGTTGGTGTGGATGATCTTATTGTAGATGGAGACAAGAACTCTACATTATCCTTCTCTGCTGCGGTAAGTAAGGACACGGAGTTTAATGGGCTAATCATTGATAACCTCACTGTTACAAATAAGGACAATGATGTTTTAGGAATAGTGACCGTCTCTTCCACTGGGCTTATTACATCTGAAACACTAACACCTGCAAATTTTTCTGTGCAATTGACGAGTCAACCAACGGCTACTGTAACAATACCTAGTATTACCAGCTCGAATACTGCCGAAGGAACTGTTAGTCCAAGCACTCTCACTTTTACAACGGCTAATTGGAATATACCACAAACAGTTACAGCTACAGGAGTTGATGATATCCTAAGCGATGGAAATCAAACTTATCTAATTCAATTTTCTGCTGCCACAAGCTCTGATTCTAATTACAATGGAAAAGTCGCTTCGACTGTTTCTATTATAAATACAGATAATGAAACATTTGGTGTAACAGTCGGAGCGATCAGCGGAGCTACGACTGAAGCAGGTGGTACTGCAACGTTTAACGTTGTTTTGAATAGTCAAAGCACTTCCTCTGTAACAATTCCAATTGCATCGAGTAATACCGCGGAAGGAACGGTTAGTCCTTCTAGCCTGACATTCACATCGGGTAATTGGAATGTGCCGCAGGTAGTTACTGTTACGGGTGTGGATGATTTTGTACAAGATGGAAATATTGTTTACACAATCAATCTAGGTCCTTGCTCTAGCTCTAATTCAAACTACCAGGGACTTGTTCCTTCGAGTGTCAATGTTACGAATAATGATAATGATACTGCGGGTTATACCATTACTCCGTCAGCAGCTACTTTAATGGTTTCGGATGGAGGGCAATTGAGTTCCAATGTTACCATTAGCCTTACCTCAGAGCCAACTGCGAGTGTCACAATTCCTATTTCTAGTACTATGCCTGGTGAGGTCTCGCTTAGCTCTTCAAGTGTTACATTCACGACTAGTAACTGGAACGTTGCGCAAATAGTTACTTTAACGGGAATATTGGACGGGAACCCTGACGGAAACCAATCATTTACTATAACACTAGGTCTTCCTACAACGTCGGACACTCTTTATGCTGCCCTTGATCCGGCAGATCAAACTGGCGGTAGTTGTGATAACGATTCCGGTGGGGCAAGGATTGTAGCTTGTAGAGCGGTTAATAACCCATTCACTGACGAAGGAGGGGCAACGGCTGGCTATTATATTATTCTAGAGCAAGCTCCAACGGCTAATGTTACTATACCAGTGTCGAGTTCTAATGTAGGCGAAGGCACAGTATCTACCGCTAGCGTAGTGATGACTGCATTAAACTGGAATCAATTTCTTCCTTCTAACCTTGTCACTGTTACAGGTGTAAATGATGCTGCTTATGATGGAGATGTAACCTATACTATCGTATTAGGTGCAGCGAGCAGTGTAGATCCATACTTTAATACAGTAAACCCAACAGATTTTACTTTAGTCAATAATGATAATGAGGTTTACTTTACAGTATCCGCTATTAGTGGGAATACATCTGAGATTGGAACTCCTAGAACATTTACAATAGTTCTTCCTTCGGTGCCAACGGGTAATGTTACGTTTACTCTTTCTTCGAGCAATACTGGGGAAGGAACTGTAAGTCCTGCTAGTATTATTTTTACAACGGGTAATTGGAATATTGCGCAAACAATTACTGTAACCGGAGTTGATGATAATGTTGCAGATGGAAATCAAACATTTAGTATTGATAGCACTGTAGCCACAAGTGTAGATTCTCGTTATAATGGAAAAACGCCTGCAAGTGTAAATGTCACAAATTTGGATGCAGGAGAAAAGAGAACTTTTATCACTACTACTCCGACCAATGGTATACTTGGTGGCATCGCTGGTGCAGACGCAATTTGCAATGGGGATGCAGCGAAGCCTGGTATTACGCCTAACGTGTATAAGGCAATGATAGCTGTTGGTGGGACAAGAACTGGCTCACCCGTAGTGGGTTGGGTGTTTGCGGCTACTACTAAGTATTTCCGATCGGATGGAACAACACTCATCGCTACAAGCAATGGCAGCAGCGTGCTTCCTTTTGCTCTTAGTAATTCTTTTTCCGGTGTTGATTATTGGACAGGGCTTACAACTACTTGGGGGGCAAGCGGAAGTCACTGTACGAACTGGACTTCATCTGCTGGTTCTGGTGCTGTGGGGGATGGATCTGTTCTTACTAATAGTAGCATTAATACGGCAACTCCTTCTTGCTCGCTCACTAAAAATCTTGTTTGCGTTCAGCAGTAAATTTTGTGTTTGGTAAGCAATTACTCCCATGAACCTTCGTTAGACATAGATTAAAAAAATATATGACTTAATAGTAAACTCTTAAACTCTGTCCTAAGAAAGTGAGTGAACATGAAACAAATTAGGATTGGACTAATCGGGGCGGGGACAGTAGGCTCAGGTTTAATTGAAATTTTACATTCCCATCAAAAACAAATTTTAGAAAGAACTGGAATCGACCTTAATCTCAGCCAAATATGCGATACAGATCCGACACGTGTACCTTCCTATTTTAAAGGTGAGATTGTATCCGATTTTAAAAAAATCACTGAGAATCCAAAGATTGATATTGTTGTTGAGCTAGTTGGAGGAACGGGAATTGCCTATGAAATTGTAAAATCAGCTCTCTCTAATGCAAAGACTGTGGTTACTGCCAATAAAGCGCTACTATCCGAGAAAGGTAGCGAATTATTTCAATTAGCTGAAGATAAAAATGTAGAAATAGGATACGAAGCAAGTGTTGGTGGAGCAATTCCTGTTATCCGCTCTATTAAAACAGGACTTGTTGCCAATGACTTTCAATCCATGTATGGTATTCTGAACGGAACTACTAATTATATCCTTACCAGAATGGAAGAGGACAATATGGATTATGCGGATGCACTCAAGCAGGCACAGGAATTAGGGTTTGCAGAAAAGGATCCTACTTTTGATGTGGAAGGAATTGACGCAGCACACAAGCTTTCTATTTTAATTGGAATTGCATTTAACAAAAAAATAAAATTGAGTGATATTCACATCGAGGGAATTTCTAAACTTTCTAAAGCGGAAATTCATTCGGCGAAACTTTTAGGTCTTAGAATAAAACTTCTTGCGGTTTGTAAAAGAATTGGCGATCAATTAGAAGTGAGAGTAGAGCCTACGATGATTCCACTTGCTCATCCAATTGCGAGTGTGCGAAATGAAATGAATGCAATTTATTTTGAAACAAGTTTTTCCGGACCATCTATGCTTCTTGGAAAAGGTGCTGGGTCACTTCCGACTGCATCTGCAATTATTTCGGATTTGGTTTTTTATGGTTCTAGAAAAGGAGAAACAGAAAACGTTAGAGAACAGAATATTTTTACGGAAGGAAAACTCTTACCTGCCGGAGAAAATCGAGGGCGTTATTATTTACGATTCAAAACAGTTGATCGTCCGGGAGTTTTAGGGGAGATAACAAGTATTATAGGTCGTAATTTTGTTTCCATTTCTTCTATGAGACAAAATGAATCAAACGGGGAGCCGGTTGAACTAATTATCATTACGCATGAAGCGATGGAAAAGGATGTAAGAAATTCGCTTTCAGAGATTGATAAGAGAGTAGACATTATCAAAGGAAAATCTATAATGATTCGATTAGAGGACTTGATTTGAATCGAAGCACTATTTCGCGCCATAAAGTAGATTTGCATAATGAGCATTTGGATATTTTTTTTGAAACTCCGACTCATTTAGAAACTTATGAGACTTCATGCGAAAAATTTGCAGAACTTTTAAATCAAAAAGAAATTTTCTGTAGCAAGAAAAAACCCCATAGAAAACTTTACTTAGATTACGAAGGAGAAGTTTCTGAAAACAGAGGCTTCCTTGAAATTCTATGGAAAGGATACTTGTCGAATGACGAAGGGATTTTTCCAGAAGCAGTTAAAGTCTATTTGATTGAGAACGACAAATTGCGATTGGAATTTTGATTACATCGATAAGGTAATAAAAAAAGTAGGATTTATGAGAGAAATTAATTTCGAATCGTTAGTGGTTAAAGAAAGAATTGAAGTGGTGAATGATTGTAAGCTTCAAGTATTGTCTTTTGTCGGTCAGATCAATCAAAATAACTCCTATAGTATTTCTGACAATATTAATTCTTTTTTTGAATCTGGAACATTTGATACTATTCTGGATTTATCTAACTTAATTTATATCAATAGCATAGGGCTTGCATCTATTCTCGCCATCATAAAAAAGACAGAAGAACATTCCGGCAGATTAGTGATAGGCGGTATTAATTCCAAGATTCAAATTATCATTCAACTCTTAGATCTCACAAACCAGATAGAAATCTATTCCTCTGTTGAAAAAGCTTTAGAGTCCTGGTAAATAATCCAAATTCTAAATACCAAAAACTCTTTTTTGAATAAAAACAATCTCTTCAGTGGCATCCACGATTTGGTATTTAGTTTCTGAATCGTGTATTCAATTTTTTTAATGCATCAACCATCTTTCAGCATCAAGTGCTGCCATACAGCCTGAACCGGCAGCAGAGATTGCTTGACGATAGATTCTATCTTGCACGTCACCAGCGGCAAACACGCCTTCTACGTTGGTGCGCGTTGAGCCTGGGACGGTTTTTATATAGCCAACTTCATCTAGCTCCAAGAACTCTTTGAAAATTTCTGTGTTAGGTGTATGACCGATTGCATAGAAGAGTCCGCCTATAGGAAGTGTCTTAACTTCTCCGTTTACAGTATCCTTGAGGGTAATAGCATTTATCCCACCAGGACCGCCCTGCGCTTCTTCTACGCTGCTATTCCATATCATTTGGATTTTAGGATGATTTAAAGCACGGTCTCGCATGACCTGAGATGCACGGAGTACACCTCTTCTGTGAATGAGGTAAACTTTAGAAGCAAACTTAGTTAAGTGAGTTGCTTCTTCTACTGCCGAGTCTCCACCACCGATTACAGCGAGTTCTTTATTACGGAATATCGGGAGTGCCCCGTCGCAGACAGCACAAGCGGAAATTCCTCTCTGCCAGTAATCGTGCTCACCTTTTATATTCATTCTCTTCGCTGTTGCGCCTGTCGCAATGATGACTGCTTCTGCTTCACATTCTTCTTCGTCGGTATAGATTTTAAAAGGACGGACATTGAAATCTACTTTAATGACTGTCTGGGTAATGATGGTTGTCCCGTACTTGGTGGACTGTTCGCGGAATAACTGTGTTAGCTTCGTTCCGTCAATTCCGTCCGGAAATCCGGGAAAATTTTCTACCTCGGTTGTTGTGGTTAACTGTCCGCCTGCCGCAACTCCACCCGCCATGAAGCCTTCATACATAACAGGATTTAAGTTTGCCCGTGCTGCGTAAATTGCTGCTGTATGACCCGCAGGTCCTGAACCGATGATAACTATTTTATGCGCCATTGATAACTCCTAAAATTGAAAATAATAAAACTGGGGACTTGCCGTCACCGTATAAATACATCCTGCTACTAAGAAAATGGATGCCAGCATGGGAACTCTCACTTGCTGATAGAGTCCCGATTCCTTTACCTTAGACACTAGCTTAGTCTCTTCTAAAACTTCAATTACAAATAAAATTCCAGTCGGAATAAATAAAATATAATTGATCGTAAAAATTCCTGTCGTCTGCAAAGTAAGAATTCGTTTTAACATCACCATCGCTAAATCAAAATTCAGCGATCGGAAGAACAACGCGCCTAACATGAATAAACTGAAAGTATACGTAATACGAAGAACTTTAGGAATTTTTAGAAAATACTTTTCATATCCAAATTCGATAAAGAATTTTTCAATCGTGAGACTCACTCCACAAATAAATCCCCAGATGACAAAATTCCACGCCGCCCCATGCCAGGCTCCACCGATTACCATTGTCACAAACACGTTAAAATAATTTTGAATGAGAGGGACTCTACTTCCACCGAGCGTAAAATAGATGTAATCCCTAAGCCAGGTAGAAAGAGAGATATGCCATCTTCTCCATAAGTCAGTAGAAGAGGAAGCAAGGTAGGGTCGTTTAAAGTTAATTGGAATGTTAAAGCCTAAAATTTTCCCTGCCCCAATGGCTATATCGGAGTAACCGGCAAAGTCACAATAGATTTGAATCGTAAAGAAATAAACTCCTAGAATGCACGCCGCAAAATCATAATTAGCCGGATTCGCGAAGATTGGCTCTATGAAATCAGAAATCGGATCTGCAATCATAGTCTTTTTGAAAATTCCAAGTGCGATTTGTCCCATTCCCAGGGAAAAATTTTCTTTTGAAAAAAGCTTTCTTCCTTTGAATTGTGGGATTAATACATCAGCCCGCATGATAGGACCTGCAACTAATTGCGGAAAGAACAAAAGAAATAAAGAGAAGTCGGAAAAATTTCTATCCGGTTTTAGAATTCCACGATATACGTCTACAGCATAAGCGATTGCTTGGAATGTATAAAAAGAAATTCCTAGTGGCAAAATAAATCCAATCGCTTTAAACTCAGACGGATTACTCCCATTAACCCCTAGGTCATGTAGAATGGAGCGCAGGAAGTCTGTGTATTTGAAAAATACTAGAATTCCTAAGTTCACAAATAAGACGAAGTAAAGCCAGAGCTTTTTTGTGCTTTGTTTTTCTGATTCAAAGATGCGAATTGAACCAATGAATGTAGCAATAAACGACAATAGAAGGAGCGGAACAAAGGCTACTTTTAGACAGGCATAGAAATAAACAGACGACCAGAGTAGCAGTTTACGCTGTTTATCCTCTTGTAAGAAAAAATAGAGAGGAAAGACGATAAGGCAGAATACGTAGAAGTGTAAGGAGTTAAATAGCATATATGTTTTAGGCTAGCTTTAAATACCTGTGTCAGTTCGACCAACGTGGAGAACTACTAATACTTGAGACTTTGGTGTTCAAGTAGTTCTCGACAAGCTCGAACTGACATTATTTCTCTAAAGAGTCCATGACCTCCTGAGTTTTCTTTTTCACAATACGATACACCCACTCATTCCCCATCGCGGTATAGTGACCATCGCCGAAGATATAGTAGGGGCGAACATTCATTTGCCCTTTGTAGGTCATTTCTTTTGTGTATTCATTCAAATCTACATAGTCAATTTTCTTTTCTATTAAATAATTTTTGAGTGTAGAAAGGTAAGCATAGTAGTGATGAAATTTTCCCTTTTGAGAACAGTATGCGGTTTCTAAATCAATAGGTGCTAGAAATAAAACTAGCTTTATATTTCTATTTTTTGTCAGGCTTACCATTTTATCTATTTGTTCAAGCATTCCCGGTAGAAATTTTCTATCTGTATCAAATGGAACTTGTGTATCGGAGCATTCTCTTGCTGGAAAAACTGGTGCGGCAAATGGATCACGTTTTTCAGGTCTTATAAAATCGTCCTTTAAACTGTAAGGCGTGTAAGGAAAATAAGCATCAGTACATTCATCAGCGGGTAATATTGATTTCATACACTCATTTGTTTTCTGAATTTTTTTGATAGGCCAGATGAAGGTTTCATTGAAACGATAGATTAGATTTTCCTGTGTCATCTTGGCTGCGATAAAGAGATAACTGTATTTAGCCAGTTGGAATTGAGTGTTAAATAAAAACAATGCTTTCGGGTTATTCTTTTTACTGTAGAATGTGACTTCGTCTATATTGTCGCCGTTACTGGGAAAGTAATACAAAATCTTTGTGTTTAACTTAGGTAAATATTTTTCTAATTTTAAATTGATATGAGAAGGTCCGTATGCATCTACACCAAGATTTAATGCCTGGTAAAAAATTCCTTTTGTATCTGTAAAACCATTTAGCTTATTGCAAAATGTATCCTTATCACTCACACCAAATCCCATTGCTACAGAATCGCCGATGCATACTATCTGAGGTAGCGCATTATTGACAGTAGGCGATCCGCGAAATCCAAATTCGTTAGTAGTAAAGTCCATCTCAAAGAATTTTTGAAAATGCTTTACATGCACATTTACATTTGGC
>JANMOF010000592.1:0-3065 GCA_031368925.1 Leptospiraceae bacterium | reverse complement strand
TTTATGGCTGGATTCGAAAAATAATGTGAAACGCTAGATTTAAAATCGTTCTAAATAAATTGAAAGGAATTCTGATTTTAGACTTTTAGTATGAGGAATACAGATTAGAAATTTGAAAGACGTAGTAATTACTTTTAAGATTACACGGAAAGGTTTTGCAATATTGAAAAGGATTAGAAGAATAGTCAAGAAGATAAGAATCATTAGGCGTTCTTACACAAACTTAAAGATTTCATAGATTGACTTTGAGAATAGTATCATGCCTTCTATTTTTAAATTTAACAGCTAGGAAACTGAAATCAAAGGTTTAGCTTTTAAACTTAAGCTGGATAATAAGAATTATCCGAAACTCTTTTGGTATTTTAAGAATTGCTTTTTATTTTTAAGTATAAAAATTTAAAATAATAGAAGTATAAAAATTTTTATTTTAAGCTGGATAATAAGAATTATCCGAAACCTTTTTGCTATTTTTAGAATTGCTTTTAGAATCAAACAAGTTGCACTTTGGGTTTAAGTATGACTAAATAGAATTCTTTATTTGGCTTTTTTGTTTCTAACTGTGTGGCTAAAAAGAATTGTGAGACTTTATTTGATTCTAAGCCTTCCTATTTATTTGTAGCAGCAAATTTTTAAGAATCGCATTAACTTTAAGAATTTTTAGTTGAAATTTTTTATCATAGGTAAACATATAGTAAACGCGTGGACGGAAATTACTTGCTAGATTTTTTCGAGTTAAGAGTTTAGGTCTTGTCAGATTTTATCGGAGTCGTACGAGGCAAAGCGCATAACTGCGAGTATCCACTGCGGTAACAGACAATGTTCGGATGCTGTCCGTCACCTTGCTCCAAGCCGGCTTAGTTGTATTAGCCAAACTTTGTAGTTTTTTTGTTGAACTTACGCAAGTCCAGTGCCTTCACTACTGTCACGAAACTTGCAGAAAAGAGCAAGTTTGCGTGCCATCCGTTCAGTCACGGGACTTGCTAGTAGTTGGTCGGCTTGGAGACATGACTTTTAAACTCAAAAGGTGCTACCGCACTTTCGAGTTTAAAAGTCACGTCGGATACTCTTAACGTTCTACGCCATTTTATTTTTGACCATATTTTTCTAGGGACTGACGCGGGAATATTCAGATGTAGGTTTCCTCGACCTCGTGTCTCGGAAAGACTTTTAAGTTTTCTCTTCTATCATCCGTTTACTGGATATAAAAAGTATATAAGAATTAGCCGCTCTAGTCAATTCTAAATAAATGAAATCTTGATAATTACTGCCTACTAATTCTTGAACATAGAAATATTGAAGGCAGAAAAAAAGAACACATACTAGGAGAGCAAACCTTTCTAATTCCTTTGCTTGAATTATAATCAAACCAGATAAACCTACTAAACTCAAAAGAATATGAATTTGAGGCAATCTATCAGTAAGCATACTCAAACTATAGGAATCATGTAGAACGATCCCAGCGGACAAAACAAAGATAAAGCTGTATAAATAAAATAAGACTTGCATTTTCGATTTGCCCTCCTAGTATTAGACAATGAACCGCCTCTCCCAGTCCGAGAGGCGGAGGACTCAACTTAGTCCTTTTCTTTTAGATGCTGAATCACTGCTATTGCTATTACAACCACTGTGATTATTAGCATCTGTATTGCCAATGCTTTAAAGTTAATGTCTACCATCTAGTGCCTCCTTTCTTTCTAAGATAATACTACTATAACCTATTAGCAGGACAAAATAAAATTATTTGGAATATTTTTTGACACTTTTTCGGAATAAATAATTGCTATTTTTCGGAGACATATTATTTGACTTCAAAAACTGCTTTTTTCATTTAAGATTACTAAATAAATATAAGAGTGATCTTTGCATGTAAACCAGCCTTGAGAAAGCTAGAAATTAAGACTTACCAAAATTTCTACTTAAAAACTTAAAATTATTATTGACTTACAAATATAAGAAATAGTCAAATTATTATCATGAAAGACATTTCAAAGTTAATTCCAAAACCTTCTATACATCCAATAATAGATGCACTTGCTGGAATCCTTGATTTAGGTATTACTTACAATATTGAGAATAACAAGGAGATATTCCAGAGCATTGAAAACGGAAGTGATTATGAAAATATTGTTAAAGATTGGGAAGCCATTAAGGGAGATATAAATAACTCTTTTAGCGAATATGTTAAACAAAGATAAAATGGATATTCAAAAATTATCTGGTATAAAAGGTGAAATTAGTATTAGCCCAATACCATCACCTGAAATACTGGAAAAATATGAAAAAATTCAATCTGGAACATTAGATAGAATTTTAAAAATGGCAGAAAAGGAACAAGAAAAAAGGCATTCTACTGGAGACGAAATTCTATCACAAAACAAACAGTTAATTAAAGACTCGAACGGCTTACAAATATTATCCGTTGGTGCCGCGTTATTAATTTCATTAACAACAATTGTTGCAGGCGCGATCTTGACATATTATGGGAAAAATATAGAAGGGATCGTCGCAATGCTCACGCCATTAATTGGTTTAACTGGAATATTTTTAACCGGAAAATATTTACAATCGAAAAACAAAAAATAGAGATTCCTACAAGCCCTATATCAATAAGTAAATAAACTAGTAATACGCGCATAACGTTGGATTTGCGGAAATTGCTACAGAATAGTATCTGACAAGCAACTTCGCAAACCCAACATATAAAGAATCGTATTGTGTAATGGAGTAATTATTACACTCGACCTCGTGTCGAGGCTATTCATAGTTAAACGTCAGTCAGAGCTTTGTCGTAATACACAAAAATAAAACGGCGTAGAACTTCGCGTGATCTGCTGCGGCGACTCACTAAGCTCGGATGATGTGAGTCACCTTGCTCCGAGTCTGACTTTGTAGTGTAGAAAGACTTCTTAGTTTTAAGCAGTATCCGCAAAAAATACGCCTTCGCTACAGTCACGGATAATTGCAAGAAGACGCAATTTCCGTGCCTTACGCTCAGTCATATTTTGTTGCATGTATTTGTAGACTCGGAGACATGCTAAGAAGCACGTCAGATACGCTTAACGTTA
>JANMOF010000550.1:0-2742 GCA_031368925.1 Leptospiraceae bacterium | reverse complement strand
CTGAATGTTTTTCCATAATATTTTCACCCCCCACAATGTCAAACAGCTTTTGTATTTTTTGTCCAAAAAAAATACAATCAGAAAGCGACACTGAGTAGATTTTTGTGCATTTTAGTCCTATGCCAAGATTTTACATTGCGTTTTTGGCTAATTTTCATTTACTTTTCTACCTAATTTACTATTTACACCTATTCACACATTAAACACCAAAGGCAAATAATGTCTCTATCTAACCGCATAATGAATAGTAGCCCTCCTGTACTTATGACTACAAATTATCTAAGTGGATTTCTTTTTCTACACCTATATTTTTTATAAAAAAGCATATACTCAAACGACTAATTTTACCAAAATGGTAAAAGAGAATTCACCTAACGGCATACAAAGAAATTCTATTAGAATAAATGGAGAAATTTCAGATGAGTAAAAACGCATACATACTTGGCGGAGCGCAAACAGATTTTGCTAAAGATTATACAAACGAAAATAAAAGTATAACGGACTTATTCAAAGAAATTACTCAACTTGGTCTCTCATCTACCGGAATTGAAATTTCCGAAATCGAGAAATTACGGGATGAAAACAGAATCGAAATCTTTGTAGGAAACTTTGCGAGCGAACTATTTATCAAGCAAGGACACCTAGGTCCATTCTTAACAGAGGTTAACGACGCGTTTATCGGTATTCCTGCTGGACGTTATGAGGCAGCCTGTGCATCGTCTACGCTGGCAGTAAGTGTTGCCAATAGCCGCATCAAAGCTGGAGAGATTGATCTCGCGATTGTAGTTGGTGCCGAAATCATGCGAAATGTAACTCCCCTTTTGGCAAATGACTATTTGGCTACATGTGCAGATTACGCAACAGAAGGAAAAGATGTTCGCTTTTTTTATCCAAAGATGTTTGGATACTTAACCGATGAGGCTTTGAAGCGTTATCCCGAAGTTGGCGACGAGAGGCTAAAGACAAACTTCATGGAAATCAGCTTAAAGAATCGAGCCAATGCCAAGAAAAATCCAAACGCACAGACTAGAACGGAAAATTTTGATAAACAGACTCTAGAAACATTAAACAGAAAATACAAAAATTCCTTCGGAGGGCAAACAAGATTTTCCGATTGTTCTCAAATCAGCGACGGAGCGAGTATTCTATTTATAGCAAGTGAAGACTATGCCCGTAAATACTTAGCGAAAACAGGCAAACAATTGAAAGACATTGCCGAAATTTCTGGAATTGGGTTTAGAGTGGCAGAGTTAAAATTTGGCGACAAAGTAAAAAAATCTGCAAACGACAAATACATATTACCCTGGGCAAGACAAACAATCCTCGACGCATTTTCAAAAGCTAAGGTTACGATAGACGATATCAATGTAATAGAACTTCATGACTGCTTTAGCATAAACGAATATGTGAGCATCGGAAATTTTGGAATTACTGAGCCGGGGAAAGAATACACTGCCGTAGAAGACGGACTCACAAAGATAGGCGGGAAAATACCGATTAACCCCTCAGGCGGACTGATTGGAAGCGGACATCCGGTCGGTGCTTCCGGTGCTAGAATGCTTTTAGATATTTTCAAACAAGTTACTGCACAAGCAGGCGAATACCAAGTAGAAGGCGCAAAACGCGGAGCAACCTTTAATGTCGGTGGAAGCTGCACAACAACTATGAGTCTTGTATTATCCAATGCAGCTCTAACTAACTAAGGGAATCTATGTCAGCAAAAATAGCAGGAATTGGAGTTTATCGACCAACAAACAAAGTCTCTTCGCAAGACTTAGCGAGCTTAGGACAAAGTATTATTGGAGCGCCGGATAATAGGTATTTTGCGTCTGAGTCTGAGACTTCTGTTTTTATGAGCGTTGAATCCGCAAAGGCTGCCCTCTCAAACGCAAAGCTTTCACCAACTGAGATCGACTTTGTTTTATTTTTTTCAGGGATTCCAGATTATGAAGTTCCGAAAGATGGAAACTTAGTCATAAAAGAACTAGGTGCGGTAAATGCGAATGTTTGGACTTTGGATACAGCTTGTGCGAGTTTTATTTCCCAAGTGAGACTTGCAGAACAATTTCTACTCACAGGTCAATACAAAAATATCCTACTCATCAATACAATGAACTGGGTAAACCGCGCTATCAACAAAGAAAGCGGTTACACTTTAATAGGCGATGGTTCTGCGTCAGTCATTCTTACAAGGAAAAATTCTGATAACGATAACTTTGTATTATCCCCCGTAATCGAGAAAACAGAACCGGATTACTTTGACTTTTTAGAATTGAAATCTCCTTTTGTAACAAAACAAAACGAACTCATCCATTTCTCGCACGACCCAAAACACGCAAAGTTCTTTTTGAAAACGGCAACTATTCCTGCACAAAAACTGCTAGAAAAAGAAAATCTCATAGGGACTAACATTGATTGGTTTATCGCTCACCAAACAGGAATTGCAATGCTCGAACGTTGGTGTAAGTCGTTAGGGATTGACTCTAAAAAAAATCTAAACACCTACCACGAAACAGCCAATATGTCTTCTGTAAATATTCCGTATATTCTACATAAATACATTTACGAAGAACCAAAAATTCAATCAGGCGACAAAATGCTATTATTCGCAGTCGGAGCCGGACTACACGTTGCGGCTATGGTATTTGAATACTAAAGGAAAACACTATGAACCAAGAATCTATCGCAAAAACACTAATCGCAAGTCCCTACCTAGAAGGAATCTTTACTCCTTTAAAAGAA
>JANMOF010000548.1:0-17802 GCA_031368925.1 Leptospiraceae bacterium | reverse complement strand
CATCATCATGCTCTCTATTAAAAAAAATCCTTACCTGCTATCTAGCAATTATTGAAATGCATCGTAATAATTTATTCGGAGTATAACCTGAGCGCTTCTGTTTACTCTCAGGAGAAAGTTAGGTATTCTCCCGATGATTTGAGGGATAAAAACGAAACTAAAAATGACTGTGATCAAATTTATCGAAATGCCTTGTCATTAAGTGGTATGATGAGCGAATTGGAAAAATGAGTAAGATATGAATTCCTTCAAAACTAATTTAAAAATTAAATACTATAAACTCCTATCATTGCGATATTGGGAGTTCTTGCCTGCGAATATTTTTTATATTCCAGTTTTGTTTTATTATATTTTTCTCATGATAAAATACCGAATGAGTTTTACTGCAATATCAGCAGTTAATGCCTGTTTTGCGGCAGGTGGAATGGCATTTGATTCTAAATTTGACATGATCTCGAAATTTTTTTCTTATTCCGAATATGTTACGAGAACGATTTTAATTCCAAGTGAAAGTAAAAGAGATCTTGAAGCAATAAAACAGCAAATTAAAAAGAATAACTTCAATTACCCGTTCATCTGTAAACCTGATCGCGGTCATAGAGGAAATGGATTTAAAATTATTAGAGTTCTAGATGATTTAATCGATTATATGAAAATATGTGAGAGACCTTTTTTGATTCAGGAATATATCGATTATCCACTTGAATATGGAGTATTCTGGGTTAAAATTCCAGGACAAAAAAAAGGACGGATAACTTCGATTACTCGAAAAATTCTTCCGTATCTAAAAGGAGACGGTAAGTCCAAATTGTCTGATTTAATTTTATCTGATCGTAGGGCTAAGTATATGGCAGTCGCTTATTTTGAAAAAAATAAGAATAATTTAGACAAAGTAATTGCGGCTAATGACATATATAGAATTTGCAGTGCAGGTAATCATTGCCAGGGGGCAGTCTTTGAAGATGGAAGAGACGATTTATCCGGAATGACTTTAGAGAAATTGGAAGAAATATGTAATTCTGTCAGGGGCTATGATTTTGGGCGGATGGATATTAAGTTTAAAGATAAAGAGTCACTAGCCAATGGAAAAGAATTTAAAATTCTAGAAGTAAATGGAAGTGAGGCAGAATCCACACATATCTATGACAGGAAATACTCCCTATTATACGCTTATAAAACTCTTTACAAACAATGGGATACTCTTTTCAGAATTGCTAAAATCAATCGCGAGAACGGCTTTTACGGATTAACCGCAAGTAGATTAGTTATAGATTATATTGATTTTTTTAAAGAGAATAAAGAGATCAAGAGTGATTGAGATTACAGACTTATTTAAAAAATCACCTAATATAATCGTCAGTTCGAACGATAGTCGAGAACTACAAAACTAAAAAGCGTCATTTATTAGCACTTCTCGACTACCGCTCGAAGCGACATTTATCATTATAATTTTTTCAACAACTCTAGTGACTAACTAAGTCGGTCATTTTTTTCATTAAACCCAATAAAAAAGTAGTTCCATTTTTTGGAACCAGTTTTAATATTGAATAAATGCGTGATAAAAATCGTATTATTAAAGTGGCAACGCTCAAGGAATTCTGCCAGAAACATCCAACGGCTAAAGCTCCTCTCGAATCTTGGTATGCGGAAGCTAAAAAGGAATCTTGGAAAACTACTTCTGATATTAAACTTAAATATAGGACGGCAGATTTTTTAAAAGGGGATAGGGTTGTATTTAATATCGGCGGAAATCATTTTCGTTTGATTGTGAAAATTGAATATCGTATTCAGCTTATTTTTATTCGATTCATCGGGACTCATGCTGAATATGATAAAATTAATGCAGAGACTATTTAAGAGAAAGCTTATCATGAAAGGAGATACGTATGGAATCTAAAATAAAAATACTAGTTCACGTTAGACCAATTTCTACAAAGTCGGATTACAAAGATACACTAGAACGAATTGAATCCCTAATGGAAATTTCTAAAAAATCAAGAAAAGAAAATGCGGAGTTAGATATTCTTGCTACGTTAGTAGAACGATACGAAGAGGAGCATTTCCCTATTAGCCCCCCTGATCCGATTGAAGCTATTAAATTTCGAATGGAACAATTGGGGCTTACACAATCAAAATTAGGAGAAATTCTCGGATCAAAGCATAGAGCTTCTGAATACTTAGGGCGCAAACTCCCATTATCCATTCAAGCGATTCGCAAAATCAAAGCTGCACTTGGTATTTCAGGAGATATTTTAATTCAAGAATATGATACTGTGAAGTAGAGACGTTGCACACATTCGACAAGCTCAGTGCAGGTGCAACGTCTCTACTTCTTCATAACTTCTAGTGCGCCAAATAATACTAAGCCGGTGATTCTAATTTGATTAGAGCCAAGCCCTGGAGAGTAATGTGCATTAGACTTTGATTCAGCGAAAAATGCTTTTACATCCATTTCAATTGAATAATTTTTAGGCACATATATTTCAATTGCACCGAAGATATTTGTAATTTTTAACTCAGTCGAATTGACCATTAGCGTTGTGGCGGTAAAATCAAGCTTAGCCTCTGCGAATATGTTGACTAGTTTGACAAATTTATTGCGTAACCAATTCCCATTTTTCTCTGTTGCACTAAGGATAGAATAAATCACTTGTGGATTCAATTCGTCTTGCTTGATGCTTGAATCGGTGGCAGGTGCATGGGTTAATGCAGGATTCATTTCGATCGCTTGCAGTGGTTTAACCTCGGCTTCGCTATCTACCTGTAAGCGGTAAATCACAACCGGGTCAGAAATATTTTTCAGATTTACAGATCCTACTTTAATTATATTCCTATCGTGCAAACTTTGAATCTGCTCATAGAGTGAATGAGAAATACAAATTCCTCCTGGGTCGGCTAATGGCTGTAATCTTGCCGCAATATTTACGCCATTTCCGAAAATGTCTTCCTCTTTAAATATAATTTCACCCAGATGAATTCCAATTCGAATTCTAAAAGTTTGACTTTCTGGAATTTGAGCCGCACGCGCTTTAATCGCTTCTTGCATTTCAATTGCAGCTAACATCGCCATTGTGCAAGAATCAAATACCGCAAGAATCGCATCTCCAATTGTTTTAATTACTTTTCCGTTTTTGGATTCTATAATAGGGAATAATAGCTTGTTATGCTCTTCTAAAAGTTTTAGCGTTGCCGACTCATCACTTTGCATAAGGCGGCTATAACCATGAATGTCGCTAAATAAAACGGCTGAGAGTTTTCTTGTTTCGGTGGAGTCGGTCATTATTCCAAGTTGTTATATTAGTTTTAGAAAGAAAGAAGAATACTGGATAATGCCTTTTATCTTTTTTCGTTATTATAAATAGATTCAAAGCATAATATCTTACTGTTGTAATTTCAGAATGCTTTCTCTTAAAAATAAAATATATTGCATTGATTTATTTTTGCAGAAGCAAGATGAATAGAGTCTGGAGTTTTAAACCCATAATTCGCGCGGATATTAGTATCCAAGTAGATTTTCATGATTATCCCCAAGAATCTCTTTCGCTTAAATAAAAATTAACAGCATCGCTTTTAAGAGTAGGAATAAATTTTCGCTTCGCCTGTCTTTGTCGAATTTTTTCTAAAGCAGAAACAAACTGACTTTTTATTAACTTCTTTACTTATCGGTTCTATGATAATTCTTACTCTACTTTCTGGCAAACTAAATGCTTCATCTAATTGAATTGTGAATTTGTCTTTCATAAAGCCAGTTAAAATATACGCATTATTCATAATAAACTCCTTTCACTCAATCTATTCTAAATTGAAATTATTTGCAAGTATTTTAAAGGAGTAGAGACAGGCTTTAAACAGCGTTAGCGTGTCTCTACAAAGAACGAAAAAACTATTTCGCAGCAGGGCGACCGAATGTTGCAGTAATGCTTGCTTTTGCTAGTGTCGCAAAACCGATGTTATACCCGACTAACGCACCGGATGCTTCTCCGTTTACATCTAGTTTGTCTGTCTTTAGAGCATAGACTGTGATGATGTATTTATGTGGTTTGTCACCTTGTGGAGGACATGCACCGCCAAATCCCGGTTTGCCGAAGTCGGTTCTTCCTTCCACTGCTCCTTTAGGAAGAGTTTTTGGACTTACTCCTTCTTTGAGTTCGGTAACAGTTGCAGGAATATTTACTACTGTCCAATGCCACCACCCACTTCCAGTAGGAGCATCCGGATCATAGATAGTAACCGCAAAGCTTTTTGTACCGGCTGGTGCGTTTTCCCATTTGAGTGCAGGGGAAACATTTTCTCCTGTGCAACCAAATCCGTTGAATACATGTTTGTTAGTTAGCGTTCCACCGTTTTTGATTGTAGAACTAGTAACTGTAAAATCTGTTGCCGATACACTGACAGAAATCATCGTAAGTAAAAATAGAATTATTTTCTTCATTTAAAACCTCTCTAGTGCAATGCTTGTATAGATTAGAATTAACGCAATAAATTCTGTGAAAAGGGATTTGCCACGGAGGCACGGAGACACGGAGGAAAGAATTTATGGGAGGGGTTTCGGTATATTGCTGTTTTTCTCGGTATTTATATTTTTTTATTTAAGATTGGAATAATTCTTGAACTCTCATTATTTTGAAGCACATGAATAGACGAAGTCCATTATTAAAACCTCCGTGTCTCTGTGCCTCCGTGGCAATCTTATAAATCTTTTTACTTGACCTAAAAGTCTTCTCATTGCATTTTCATCGAATGGAATATTTACTCTTACTTGCTGTCTCTATTGCGCCCGGGATTTTTTTAATTTATCGTTATTATTCTAAAGATATCTATAAAAAAGAACCCTGGGTTGTGATTTGGAAATCTTTTTTCTGGGGAGCGGCAACAGTTCTTCCTGCTGGTCTCATTGAATCAAGTATTGATTTTCCTGGGAAAGATACGTTAGTTGGAATGGTGATTGAAAACTTTTTCGTAATCGCACTTACGGAAGAAATTTGCAAATTTATCGTGATTCGATTCTATTCATATCGAAGTGTTCACTTTGATGAAGTAATGGATGGAATTGTATACGGAGTAGCGGTAAGTAGTGGATTTGCCACGTTCGAAAATATTTTCTATGTAATGCAACATGGATTAGCCGTTGGAATGCTTCGAGCAGTATTATCGGTTCCTTCTCATATTTTTGAAGGTGCAATTCTGGGTTATTGGTTGGCAAAATCTAGATTTCAAAATACCTCCCTCATTTATGGAAGCATTGTCGCACTTTTGATAGTCGTTGTCGGTCATGGCTTTTTTGATTTTGTGCTGACTTATAATAAGGCAGAGTATTTTTATTTGAGTCTAATTCCTGTTATCCTGCTTGGATGGCTTGTAAAAGTCTATGTTAAAGATGCTTTAGCGCATGATCTAAAATTTATGCATACATCGGAAAGCGCTACTACTGCTAACACTATTTCAGAAACTATTTCTGTTTCGAATGAAACTACAAATATTACTTATGCTGAATCGAATACAAAGCTTGCTTCACCGAGTTCGTATTTACAAAGGCTAATCTATATTAGTTTATACTTCTTAGCAATTGTATGTTTTTTGACGGCAGCATTTTTCATGCTTGGATTTGTTGCCCTGCTCCAAGAAAAGAAAGAAGAAATTTGGACACTCGGCTTACCTTTAATTCCATTTGTAATAGGAATTTATTTTATTTATCGAGCTAGGAAGTTAAAGAAGGGATAAGAAGAATTATAAGAAACCTTTGGGCAGAAAAAACTCCGCCCAAAGTCATGCTACTTTACTTGAGGGCTTGGTCAATGTTATCATGAATTAAGACAAAGTCTGTCAGACCCACGATGTCCATTACTTTTCGAAAATGAGAGTTGAGACCTGAAAATTCAATTTTTCCTTGGTTCTCGGAAGCTTTTGTGATTAAACTAATTAAGGTTGCAATGCCTGCTGAATTAATATAGGCTGTTTTAGAAAAATCGATAAGAACTCTACTTTTTTTATTAGCTGGAATTGAAGAATAACAGTTAACTATCTCTTCGTCTGCTTCAGACGTTATTTCGCCTGCAATATGAATGATTGGGATGACACCGTTGTCATAATCTACATGTATTTTGAATTCATCTACCATAGGGATTATAATAAATACAGGATTTTTTCTAAGTCAAGACATTTTCCTAATAAAGTTTGGAGAATTTACTAGAAGAGAAGTGCATAGTGCGCACTCCCCTTAAATTGAAAGAAAATTAGTTTTTGGTTAAATACACAACGTATTTTGCAAGTGATTTCAAACTATCGTCGCCTAAATGCTTGTATGCAACCATTGGGCTGCCTTTGATTCCCTCGTTTAGAGTTTTCAAAATGCCTGCTTCTGTGTTTCCATTTTTCCATTCGCTAGCTGGAGCTTTGTAATTTCTAGGTTTAGGATTAAGAGAAGCAGCTGCAACTCCATCGCCTGCACCAGTCGCGCCGTGGCAAGATGAGCAATTGATGTCAAATACTTCTTTTCCTTTTGCAACTTCTGGATCTAATGTAGCAGCAGGTTTAACTTCCGGTGCTGCAACTTCTTCTTTTTCTTCTTTCTTTCCACAATTGAGAACGAGGGAAAGGATAACGGATAAGAAAATTAATTGGTAAACATTTTTTTTCATTGGTAATACCCCTTTATAAAAATGAGTTTTTAACTTGCAAGTCTCCTGAAAAGGAAAATTTCATTCGTCGCAAAATTAACTTCATCGTAATAGATTTTCCAAAGCTGTTTTTAATTCCGGGAATTGAAATTGATAATTAAATTCAGTTAGTCTTTTGGGAATTACATTTTGTCCTTTTAGAATTACCTCTGCGCCATCGCCATATAATGCAGTCAGTGTGAAGCCCGGGACTTTTAGGAAAGAAGGTCTGCCCATTACTTTACCGAGCACAGTAGAAAAATGTTCATTCGAGCAAGGATTAGGTGCGGTGAAATTAAATGCTCCTTCTGCGCTAGGATGATTTATTAGAAATCGAATCGCACCAATCATATCCGAAAGATGAATCCAACTCATATACTGTTTGCCATTACCCAGTGGACCACCGACGAACATTTTGAAAGGCAAAAGCATTTGCTGTAAGGCTCCGCTTTCAGGAGAAAGAACAATTCCAGTGCGAATTAGAATGGTGCGAATTCCTAATTCCTTTGCGCGAAGCCCTTCTGTTTCCCAATCAACACAAAGCCTTGCTAAGAAATCTTCTCCCGCTTTTCCCTCTTCTGAAAAAACAGGACTACCCGAATCATGCAATCCGTAAAACCCAATCGCTGAGCCTTGCAAAAAAACTTTTGGTTTTACTTTTACCTTTGTGAGTTCATCTAAAATCGCTTTTGTAAAATCCACACGCGAAGAGCGGAGAACTTTTTTTCGAGACTCAGTCCACCTTTCTCCTATAACGCTTTCCCCTGCGAGATTTATCAATGCATCTATTGCTTCCAAATCTTTTGCACTTGGTTTGGAAGTAGATACTAGATGAATTTTTGGAAGCCTTGCTAGGTCTGGAGGTAAATTATTTTTTCTAGAAAAAATAAATACTTCGTCACCTGTATTCGAAAGTGCCTTCGCTAAATTCCTACCGATGAAACCTGAACCACCGACAATCGCAATTTTCATTGATTAGTTTGCTCCCTTTTAATTAACTGACTACTTAGTTATGACTAAATCTATTTCTATTCTAATTTTCCTATCCTTATTTGGACTCAATGCGTATATCTATTTTAATACGGAAAAAAAAATCGAATCCTATGCTAAGTCACCTCCTTTTCGAATGGAAGATTTTACAAAGTCCAATCGAAAAAATAAATCTTCCAAGATCAAAAGTCTAACGGATAAAGACAAATCCACTTTCTGGATTAAAGAACAAAATTCTATTCGTCCTGATTATGATTTAGAATTAGAGCTTACCCTTACTCATATTTACGCAGAGGAAAAGTTTAAGAAAAAAGAATTTCACTCGATTACTTTTTATTCCTGTTTAACAAAAGAAAATTTTACACCACTTCGTAGTCCCAATCAAATGCTAGTCGATGTATTCTTACGAGAAGCAATCAATATAGATAAAGAGCTTCGTTTACCCAATGATACAAAGGTGGGTTCGTTTACTTTAGATTTTAAAAATTCTGATTCTCAAAAGATAGACATATCGCAGTTATTCGCTCTAGAGGATTCAAACAATTACCCGGACAAAATTTCCCTCCTGACTTTATTTATCAAGGATAATTCTAAACACAAGCAAGAGGGGAAAACTTGTGTTGCGGAGATAGAGGTAAATTGAAAGTAACCATCCGTGCAGAAAAATGGGTCAATAACGGTTACTGTCTTGGCTACTTAAACGACGAAACCTATTTTATTACAGGCGCAATTCCGGGTGAGCTTGTAGAATGTGAAGCCATTAGCATTACTAAAAAGTTTAAGCAGTTAAAAGTAGTAAATGTTTTAGAGCCTTCTACGGAAAGAATTTCTTCTGATTGCGATATATTTCTATTATGCGGTGGATGCTCATTTCGTCATATACCTTATACCAACGAAATTGAAATTAAGAAAAATCTATTCTTAAATGAGTTTAATCATAAGTTTCCGGATTCAAAACTAGATTCTGATTTTATACAAATCATCCGCGGACATGAACTTCACTATAGAAACAATGTCCAATTCAAAGTCCAGGACAACAAAAAAGGTTTTTTTAAAGTTGGCTCGAATGACCTAGTGGAATTTCCTAAATCAGGTTGTCTAAATTTACCCGAAGAAATGAATCAATATATAAAGAAAATTAATCCTGATGCAAAGAAGGAAGGCAAATTACGATTAACCGAATCTGTATTTGACTATTATGAAAGCGACTCCCTGTTTCACTTCGGCGACAAAAAAATAAAAGTTCCTAGGAATGGATTTTTCCAAATCAACCGTTTTCTTATTGAAAAATGGCTAGAGGAAATTATAGACTTTAACCCAGCAGCTAATCTAGATATACTGGAGTTATTCTCCGGATCGGGGCTAATTAGTGTATTCCTATCATCTATTTGCAAAAATCTCGTTGGGTATGAGTTAGAACCCACCGCTGTCAATTATGCAAAAGAAAATGCAAAATTAAACCACGTTTCCAATTTAGAATTTTATACACGTAATCTTTATCAGGAGAAAATTTCAAATAAACACTTGAGTCGACCTCTCTGGGTAATGAATCCACCTCGTAACGGACTCGGAAATTTAATCCTAGAGCAAATCCAAATTCATAAACCGCAGAATATTATTTATTCCAGTTGTAATTACATCAGCTTAATCCAAGACTTAAAAAAAGGGATGACTGACTATTCTGTAAAGAAAGTAACTATTGCAGACTTCTTTCCTAGGACTCCTTATTTCGAGACGCTAATTTTATTAGAGAGACTTTGAATCTTTTTCTCTTGCCAAAAAATAGGAATGTTTGATTTATTAAATAGAGTTGTTGAAAAATTAATAATGATGAACAATAGCCTAAGCGTCAGTTCGAGCGGCAGTCGAGAAGTTGCTAATAGCGTTAGCGAAACAATGGCTTTAAGCACTTGTAGTTCTCGACTATCGCAAATTTGGATGCTGCTGCTCGAACTGACAGCGAATTTTTCAACAACTCTAATAAAAATCCATGACAACAATTTTAAATATCCAAAACCACATAGCTACTATTACCCTCAATCGACCCGAGTCAAGTAACGCGGTCAGTAGAGAATTACTCGGCTCGTTACTCAAGCACCTCGAAGAAGTTTCTACTAACGTTTCTATTCGTGTATTATTCTTAGAAGGGGCAGGGGAGAAAGTTTTCTGTGCGGGAGCAGACTTAAAAGAGCGAGCAGGCATGACGGAAAAAGAAGTCATTCAATTTCTAGATCAATTCAGATATACTTGCACATTCTTAGAAAACTTACCGTTTCCTACTGTCGCTGTTTTAAACGGGGACGCTTACGGCGGTGGACTCGAAATCGCACTTTGTTGTGATTTGCGGCTAATGGCAACTGAGGCTAAGATTGGCTTAACCGAGACTAAGCTTGGAATCATTCCTGGAGCAGGTGGGACGCAGAGACTCTCCCGTTTAATCGGAGTTAGCCGTGCTATGGAGTTGATTTTTACGGCTCGTAGAATAGATGCTGAAAAAGCATTACAACTTGGAATTGTAAATTCTATTACGAGTAAATCAGAGCTTGTCGCGCTTAAAGATTCTTACGCGGGAGAAATTTCATCCTCTGCACCGATAGCTGTTCGTATGGCAAAGAAAGCAATCAAGAATGGATTTACGCAGGAACTAAATTTTGCTCTTGATATGGAAAGAGCCTGTTATTTGCAAACCATAAAAACAAAAGATAGAAATGAGGCATTAGCCGCATTCAAAGAGAAAAGAAAACCTAATTTTATTGGAGAATAAATTGATACTCACAGGAAAAGAAATCGCAAAAAAACTGGGAACGGATATTTTAATTAAACCGTATGACGAAAAACTTTTGAATCCTAACTCCTACAACCTTCGGCTTCACAATGAGCTATTGGTATATACGAGTATGCCGCTTGATATGAAAAAGCCGAACCCGTCTGAAAAAATTATCATTCCAGAAGAAGGCTACCAATTACAACCAGGAATTTTATACCTTGGAAGAACGCTTGAATATACGGAGACATTTAACCTTGTGCCGATGCTTGAGGGTAGATCGTCTATCGGTCGTCTTGGAATGTATGTGCATGTGACAGCAGGGTTTGGGGATGTGGGCTTCAAAGGGTTTTGGACTCTCGAAATATCAGTGATTCACCCACTTGTAATTTACCCGAACGTGCAGATTTGTCAGATTTTTTACCATACTGTAGAAGGGGAAATCACAGAATACAAATCAGGAAAATACCAAGCGAATAGCGGCATTCAACCAAGTTTATTGTATAAGGATTTTACATGAAAAAAAAGATACTTCTCTCAATTGCTTCTATCATAGGAGTTTTTGTTATATCGTTACCCATTACCCGCTACCGTTTGGAAGAAAAAATAAATCCCGTCTCTCTGCCCGCCTCTATTTCAGAACTGGATTCGTATATTTCGTCAGGCGAATCTAAACTTGGAGATGTAGTACCCGGTGCAGAAAAAAAAATATTCTGGGCTAATGGCAAACGAGAACAAACCGAATATTCCATCGTTTACATTCATGGTTATAGTGCTTCTCGTCCGGAGATGTTGCCTCTTCCTGATTTAATTGCTAAAGATTTAAAAGCAAATATTTTCTATACAAGGCTTACTGGTCATGCACGTCCATCGGAAGCATTTTCGCAAGCAAGCGCAAACGATTGGTTAAACGATACAGTCGAAGCACTCGAAATAGGAAAACGAATTGGAAAGAAAGTAATCATTATTGGTTCCTCAACTGGTTGCACATTAGCCGCTTGGCTTGCTAGTAAAGACGAATACCAAAAAGATATTTCTGCACTTGTTTTTATTTCCCCCAATTTTTATACGCATAGTAAAATGACAAAACTATTTCTCTATCCTGCTGGAGTTGGATTTGCTAAACTTATTTTCGGCAAAGAAAGATCCTGGGAGCCACAAAACGAACAAGTTGCAAAGTATTGGAATCATAAATACCGATGGGAAGCGCTTACTCCAATGATTACACTTGTTGAGTATGTGAAAGATATTTCCTTTGAAAAAATACAAGTTCCTTCTTTGTATATCTACACCGAAAAAGATACCGTCATTGATACAAATGAAATTGTAAAAAAATTTGCAACTCTTGGATCTAAGCAGAAGAAGCTGCGTAATCTAAGTGACGTTCCAGATCATGTGATGGCTGGCGATATTCGTTCACCGGATACTACTCCTTTGCTGCATTCTGAGATTATTGTATTTTTAAATGAGATAGGAATTAAATGAGATGTCGCTGTCATTCCCGAAATCCCACCCTTACGAAGGTGCTGGATTTGCGATCGAGCAAATGGGTGGAACTTCGCTCACACGACCGCCAAGCGATATCGGGAATCTCAAGTTGTAAAGATCCCCGACAGAAAATTTCGGGGATGACAGTGAGTATCCTTTGTGTGATTTCCTTATTTTTAATTCATTGTTCTTTTGATAATAAAAGCAATGAATACAAGGTTGTAAAGCAAGTAGATTCATTTAAGGGAGAAAATGTTAGAGACTCTGATGTTACAATTCATTCCCATAAAGAAAAAGGAATCATTTCCATTTCAGGTAACAGAGAGCGGTTTATTTTCCTTCTTCCCTATTCAGAAGATTGGGTTGTGAAGTATACGGATAATTCGATCATCCAGTTAAATTCTCAGTCAAAAAATTTAATCGCATCGATTACAACAGAGCGAAGTAGTGGAAAAATAGACCAACAAAAATTCTTAGGTGAATTAAAAAATAGAATAGAATCTCGCATTGGAATGAAATTACAAAATACGCGGATAATACCAGAAACCACTAATAAAATTCTAGGCTATTTTATTGAAGTGGATGCGCAGGGAATAAAAGTAAAAAGTGATAATTTTTGGAGTGTAAGGCAGAGACTTGACGATGTGATTATAAAACTACATTTTTCTATGCTAAATTTATCCGAGGAAGAAATAAGCAGGATAGATAAATCTATTCCTGTTTTGATGGATAGCGGCTTTCGCGTGTTAACCGATGAGGATTTTAAGTAGAGTTGTTGAAAAATTCATGCGATTGAACAGTGTCACTTCGAGCGTTAGTCGAGAAGTGCTAATAAAATAAAGGTTTTTTAGTATCCGTAGTTCTCGACTAACGCTCGAACTGACAGCTAATTTTTCAGCAACTCTATTGACAGAGGCTAATGGCTTAGTAGCCACTCAGTTTTATATGTCTTCCATTCTGTATCGTCTGTAGTCCACTCAGAATAAATAGCAACTCCAAACTTGTCTTGTAAAATGCCTAGAGGAATTTCCTCCATCCCCATCGAAATGCCTCTAATGCCTGAAAACATATTTTCTGCGTTTGCATGAAAGCTCCAACGCTCTTCTTCATAGGTTGGAACACCAACGAATAACAATACTTTGCCACCAAGAGCGGTTGTAATTTTTTCTACCTGCCATTTAACAACATATCCATACAGCCAGGCAAATGGAATGGCTGTATCATACATCATGACTGCTACCTGATCTACATTATCTGCTACTTGCAGGTAATACTCTTTATCCCAAAAGCCTGCTCGTTTCGCGAAGATACGGATTAGTTTATCTGCAAAAGGGAAAGGCTCAATTTCATCACTTGCGATAGAAAGAATTTTTCCATTTGCTTTTGTGATTGTATGAGTTCTTTTAAGTAAATCAATTATGTTTTCATCGCCCGAAAAAATTGGCTCAATATTATAATGAATTCCATCAAATCCAAGTTGCAAAAAAATATCCACTGTTTGGATGATTGAATCTCGTATACTTAACTGGCTAATATCTAGTATTCCCGCACCTCTTTTTTCTACCTGACCCACCCAGGCTTGGATATGAATATCCGGGGCACATGCTTTTATTTGAGATAAAAATTCTTTAGCGTAGTGATACTTTTTATATTCAATATTTCCATTTTGATCAAGCGGACCAACGTGAGCAAATACATCTGTAATATTTCCGTTTTTTAGTTTAGCGCATAATAAAGAGTATTCGGTATGTGCTAAATTGTCTCCTACCCATTTGTGACCAATCCAGATTGCATTTCTGGTTCTTTTAAAGTTGGGGTCAGGTACATGAGTCGTGTATTTAGAAAAATGAAAAAATACAAAGTTAAATAATAGCATAAAAATTACAGCGATTGCTCTCTTTGCATTGGCTTGCCAGAATTCATTCATTCTTCACCTTCCAATTTTACTTGTTCATCATCTTCCATTACATCAAAAGTTGTAAATCCTAAAACAAAATCAAATATCTCGGAGAAGTTAATACCTATTCGCCCGCCGATACCAAGTCCTAAAGAAAGTTCAACTGTAGCAGGCGCGTTGCAAAGCATTGGATACAAATACGGATTATTGGAATCAGAATTACTAATGCTATTATAATTAGTCGAATCAATTGGAATGCCATTATAATAGCGATATGATCTTCTATTATTTAAATTTGCTGGGATAAGAAATAAAAAATTTGCATGCGTATATTTTTTCTTCATAGACCTTGCGGTCTTATATGCTTCCGGAATATGCTCCTGGCTATTCATTAAGAAAAAAGAATTTCCCATTTTTAATTTGCCAAATGTTTTATTTCCGCCTGTTCGATAGTAACCAACGTATCCATTTCGCATTCCATAACCCTCTCCATATTGACCGACTTGTGCGCCCCCGCCAAAACACCAAAGCCATGCACTTCCGCCATAGGTATTTACTTCACCGCCTAACGTTAGTATATCAGTAAAATCTAAGGCTCGATTGGATAGATAATTTTGGAAAGAAGCACAGTTGGAAAAAGAAAGTAAGAAAAGAATTAATAGGTATTTTAGATAGTGCACATTGGATTTATATTATTGAAATCATATTAGTCAACAGAATAATTTTATTTTAACTTGAATTCGACATTTCAATGCAAAAGCGTTGGGTGTGATTAAGCACAGGGTGAATTTTCTACCGGGAATTTCTAGTTCTAAGCGGGATTTTATTTCACTTGAGATCCCCGATAACGAATTTCGGGGATGACAACAATAAAAATTTTCTTACACCCTATTCACGTTATTTATTAAAATTATCTTTCGCCTAACGAGACTAGATTTTCTTCAAGATCATGGATATAATCCAGATTATCCGTAGCCATATAAAGTTGAACTGAGCCTTCGAAGATTTGGATAATAAGCACAGCCATTTTTTCGGCTTGGGGTTTAGGTGCCGTTTGAGAGCGAATTAGAAAACTGGTAATCAACTTTTTCCATTTTGCGATCATGGATTTGATATGGGGTTTGAAGACTTCTTCCTTGCCAAATGTTTGCAGAGTGATATTGATGAAAGGACAGCCGTGATACTTTTGGTGTTTAATCTCAGCACGCAAAAATCGAATCCACGTTCGAACGAAAGCTTCATACGTTGTGTGCGTCGTCATGAGTCGATCCATGAACGCAAGAAACTCGGTCTCTCGAATTTTGATGTATTCGATTCCTAGATTTTCCTTCGAGGTAAAATAATTATAAAAACTAAGCTTAAAAGTCTTAGATTCTTCCAAAATTTGGTTGATTCCGGTATTGCTATAGCCCTGCAGATAGAACAATTTGGAAGCTGTGTCTAAAATTCGCTCTTTGGGGTTATCGTCTTTGGGAATAGTTTTCTTTGCCATATAGAATTTCCTATTTGGAAATTCCTAGTTTATAATAGGCGGAAAATTTGTCTGTAAAAAAATATTAGACAAATTAGTCTAATATTTTAGAGTAGTTTTAGACCAATTAGTCTAATCGAGGATTTATATGAAATCACCTAAACAAATAGCCCTTTGCAGCCCCCGAAGAATTCCGTTTGCACAAATCGGAAAGTCCCTTTCTAAATACTCAGCGCACCATTTAGGAAAAATTGTAGCCGAAGACATCATCAAACAAACCAAACTCCCTCTGAATAAAATCGACGGCGTGATCGTCGGAGAAGGATTTGCGAATGCGCCCAATTCCGCTCGTGTGATCGCAAACCTAATCGGATTACCAAATGAAATTCCTTGCCTAACAGTTTCCAATAACTGTGTATCGGGAATGGAAGCAGTCGTTGAGTCTGCGCGAAGAATTCTACTTGGAGAAGGAGAACTTTTTTTGACGATAGGCGAAGAGTCTCAGACAGCAATGCCATTCGTTGTAAAGAACGCGCGGATAAACAAAAAAACCGCAAGTCTGGATAAATTAAAAAAAGCATTAGCTGAATCAAATCTTCCAGAAGGTGTAGAAGTTCGTGATACCTTAGAAGACGGACTCGGTGACGGCGAAACTAGTTACGGTATGCAAGTCACTGCGGAAATTGTTTCTCAGAATTATGCTCTATCAAGAGCGGTTAACGACAAAGTAGCCTTTCAAAGTTTCAAGCGTGCCCTAGAAGCTACCGAGGCTGGACTCTATGATCCATTTTTAATTCCAATCGCTGATGATGAGGGTAATATCATGAAGGCGGACGAAGCGGTTCTGCTCAGAAAAGGTCTTGTGGAAAATCCTGATCGTATGGGAAGAGCGATGTTAATGTTCGATAACCCTCAAATGAAATTCCCAGAATTCCAAGCGAAGTATGCAAAAGACTTAAAGAAAACCCACGCACCTACTGTGAGCATATTCAATGCTAGCCCCCGTTCTGATGGTGCTGCCGGTGTAATTGTTACTACAGTCGAAAAAGCAAAAGAACTCGGACTTGAAATTCACGCTGTATTAACAGGCTGGAAAATGAAAGGGGTTCATCCAAACGAAATGGGTCTTGGACAAGCTGCGGCTACTCTTGGTTTACTCCAAGACATGGGTGTTAAAATCCAAGACGTAGATAGAGTAGAAATTCACGAAGCATTTGCCGCAACTGCTGTTGGGGCACTCGAAGAAATCAAAAACCAAACCGGTTGGGATTGGGAAAAAAGTTTTGATGAAAAGAAAATCAATACTTACGGCGGGTCTATTTCTATCGGTCACCCATTCGGAGCAACTGGAATTCGCCTCGTCGCAAACGCTGTAATGGACATGAAAAATGATCCAACGGTTAATACTGTTTTACTCACAGCTTGTGCTCACGGTGGTATTGCAGGTGCTTTAATGGTTGAGAGATATAAGGATTAACCTCACCCACTAGACCTCTCCCCAACTTTATAAGCCTTGTCAGACAAATACTAATAATCCCCTCTCCTTAAGGAGAGGGGCGACGGGTAAGAAATTGAACAAGAAATATAAAATCCGGGGTGAGGTCAATTACTCCTAAAAAGTATGAAAAACAAATCCATCCAACAAAAAAAGCGCTGGCTTCCTCCCTACTTTAAAACAACGTATTTTCGTTGGCTCTTAAATTTTTACATTCCCTATTTCGGGGCAGGAATTCATGTAACTCATATCTCTGAAGACTTCAGGAGGTTCGATGTTCGTATGAAGCTAAGACTGTATAACCGCAACTTCGTAATGACGCACTTTGGCGGTTCTCTCTATGCAATGGCAGATCCTTTTTACATGTTTATTCTCATGGAGAATCTTGGAGAAAAATACCTTGTCTGGGATAAAGCGGCTAAGATTGATTTTGTGAAACCCGGCATGGGAACTGTCTCTGCAAGGTTTGAAGTAAGTGAAGAGGAACTCGCAAGCATCAAACAAGAAGTAGACGCTAAGGGTAAGATGAATAAAATTTTTAACTGTGAAATTAAATCGGATTCAGGCGAAGTCGTTGCCCGGGTGGAAAAAGTATTATACGTTCGTAGATTGAAATAAAAAAGAAAGTGGTGGGCAGAGGAGGATTCGAACCTCCGAAGGCGGAGCCAGCAGATTTACAGTCTGATCTCGTTGACCACTTGAGTATCTGCCCATTATTGTTTGATTACGATTGTAAGTGAGTTAGAAAGAGAAATCCAGCCGCAAAAAACAAATTACCAAGCTGCCTAAGGGAATCGAACCCCCAACCGGCTGATTACAAATCAGCTACTCTACCAATTGAGCTAAGGCAGCGTTGATAAAACCAGTTTTTTGATAATATAAATTTAGACAAGAAATAAACCACTCCTAGAGCTATAAAAAAATTTCACTCTCTATTGCATTCGAGATTTGTATAAGGTTCGTATAAGATGACGATACATATAACATAGGGCAGCATTGGGTGCAAACATATTCCGGATATGGGTGCCCATTGTCCCTCTA
>JANMOF010000541.1:0-7264 GCA_031368925.1 Leptospiraceae bacterium | reverse complement strand
ATGAATTAGCGGCAAATTCCGGTTTGTCGCAAAAAGAATTACAACAAATCGAAAAACTATCACATTTTTATACCTCAGAAAAATTATCAGGAAGGAATTTATGAAAGAACAACTTACCCACGCCTATGAAAAAGCAACTCACATTTTAAGTTACGCAACTTCAAACTTAAAAAAAGAAGACCTACTTGCCACACCCGGACCTGGACTTTGGAGTCTAACGGAGGTTATCCTGCATATTGTAGATTGTGATTTGGTATTTAGCGACAGAATCAAACGAGTCATCGCCGAAGAAAAACCAACTCTAATGGCATTTGATGAAAATAAGTGGAAAGAAAATCTCGCCTACAAACCGGAAAATGTTCCTTCGTCTGTTAGACTCTTTGCGGCTAATAGGGAATATATTTCTCAAATTCTAGAATCCATTTCGGAACAAGACCTACAACGAACAGGAATTCATTCCCAAGCCGGAGCATTGACTCTGCAAACGATTCTAGAGAAAGCAAACTGGCACTTCGATCATCATATAAAATTTCTTTACGCTAAGCGGGCTAATATCAGTAAGCCGGTAAATGAGCTTTATACTGTGTGACTATTCCCTAAAATCTCCCACTAACTGTCCCATACCAAATGCGACCAGGCAGTGGATACCCGACTATATCCTCTGCACGCTTATCGGTGATATTTTTGACTTCGAGAGTAAGTAGAAACTCTCGGTTATCCTCTTCAGTAGAGCGTTTGATATAATAGGTAAAGAAGATATTATGAAGCCAGCGAGCGGGTTGGTAGTTCTGGTATTCGTTGGCGCGGTCTTTGAATACTGCGCCGATGAAAATATTTTCTAGACCGAGTTCGAACTTGTCAAACCGGCGGCTAATGCTACCATGCCACTCGTTGACAGGGCGAAGGGGAAGGTATTTTCCTTTTAAGTAAGATGTGTCAGAAGTATTGATTGCTTTTTGGTAAGTGTAATTGGATTCCATTTTCCATTTATCAAAGAGGGTTAAATTCTGAGTAAACTCAATTCCTTTAATGCTCGCAGAATCAATGTTTTCCGGGCGCAAAGTGAACTGGGAATTGGGAACAAACAAAATCATATCGGTAATGTTCTTTTGAAAATAGGCGATGCTTCCGGTAAATTTTATTTTTTCTCTCACTGTATCGTATACAAATCCAGCGTCCATGTTCACACTTCGCTCAGGTTTCAAAGAAAGATTTCCAATAACAGAGCCTCTTTCTCCAAATAATTCGAGGAAGTCAGGAATTCTTCTCTCCCGCGCAATGTTTGTTTTAAAGCTAAATGTATTTTCCTTGTTCTTGTGGATTACACCGAGTAATCCCATTCGATAATTTGTATACTGGGTTGTTTTTTTATTTGGATCAGTTTGCGTATTTATAAATAAAGAATCTTGCGAATTGAAACGATCAATATAAAGCTCCTGTTGAATCGTAGGGGTTAAAGTCAAACGCTTATCAAAGAAGCGAATCTCATCTTGAATCTGCCAGGTTGTATGATGTCTAAACTTGCGAGTAGAAGGGTCTATTACTTCATCGAATTTATTTCTCCTATCCCGCTTAAATGTTTCCCGCTCAAAAGCAAATAAAAATCTAAGAATTTGGTTGGAGTTTAGTAAATACAGAGAAGGTAATGCGTGTAAGCCGTATTGTTGAATATCTGCTTTAGAGTTCGGAGTCCCAGAAGAAAATTCAGAAAGTGGGTCAAATAAATGATCCCTTGCCCCTGTATAAAAAAGCCTCGTATCAAAGTTTAGATTTGTGAATAAGAAGGATTTTGTGCTAGTTCCGAGTGAGCTTGTATTTCGCAAGTATTCCCTTTCAACTTTCTTTGTCTGGTTGCTTCCGGGTCCGGGAATTCCATTTTGCCGATAGCTAAAGTCGTTTAAGAGGGTAACGGTCGTTTGCCTTATATCAAAAGATACATTTCCGGTAAAATTATAGCGGTTGAACTGGGCGTTTCGTCTTTTGTCGTCGAAGTCATCTAATTGGTTGAAGTAGGTTCCGTTATTATTTCGAAAGGTAAAGTTCTGGTCTGATTTTTCTTGCTGTGCAAATAGAGTGTAACGCACGTTATTCACAGAAGCATTGTGACTTGCGCTCATCTTGATTGTATTTAGGCTTCCACCGGAAACAATAAATCTTGTTGAGGGCTTACGAGAACTTTTACTCGTTACTAAGTTCACTGTGCCGCCTATCGCTGATCCGCTGAAACCGGGAGAGGAGCCTGATTTATATATTTCAATTTTTTCTAGGTTGTCAAATGATAAATCGGAAAGGTTTACTTCTCCACCCTGTGCGTTATTGAGTGGAACTCCATCAATATAAATCCGCACTTGGTTTGCATTCGAGCCTCGAATCGAAAGTGTGGAATATGAGCCTAAGCCACCAAAGCGCCTAACGCGCACACCTGCTTCTCGTTCCAAAACGTCGGTTAACGAAGTGTATTTCCCACGAAATTTTTCTGCATCGATCACCTCTGTAAATCCAGTCGGATCTGACTTGACTGATTTGGTCTTACCCGCTTCGTTTTCTGTAGAAGTTCCGATTACTTCAACTGTATTTGCTTTTTTTGTTTCTTGGGCGGATAATGGTGATGTTGTGCATAAAGATATGCCACCGAGGCACAGAGACACAGAGGTTAATAATATGTTAAATGCTATTATTATATGGAAATGAAGGTGACCTTCATGAAATATTTTAGAGAAAAATTCAATAGCTCTTTGGAGGTATCCGTGGTAAGTTCGTTGAATTCGAAAAGACATTTTCATCCACATTGTAAAATCAGTTTGTAGAAACAATTATAATCTTTTGTTTGGCTGTGTCTGTCATCCTCGAAATCTTTAATCTGGGTTCTCGACATGTAAAGATTCCTAACAGAAAAGGAAACTCAATTTTTCTCACTATGGGTCGGGTTGCAACATAATGGGAATGACGATCCTTTTAAAAAATCCAGACTTACCTTTAATAACTTTATAAATTTCGCTAAGCTCTTTTTCGTTTACATTCCCGCCTTTTCGAAAAGATGTAATTAAAAATCCATCTTTACCGATTGATTTGACGAATTGAATTTCTTTTGGATCATCATCAATTAAAAAATCTCCTTTGACCTTGCGGATATCTTTGCGTATCCCCTTATCGTCTGGATCATAATCTTCGCGGTAGGTGCAGCTAGAGAAATAAGATTTTAATTTGTGTTCTTGTAAAATAGAAACGGCTCTCTTTTTTTTTGAATTTGTCCAGAGCTTTAGATCGTGCTTATCTGCTTTTAATTTTTGTAAAAACTCAATGATGCCCGGACGTAGGCTTACTCCCATTTCATCAGCTAGCGTATTATCCATGTCAAAGACGATTATCATTTTGCGCTTCCTATTTTATAAATGCGGAGTGTCATTTGTTTGACTTTACTAGATAATTTTTAAATACTTAAGTATGGATACAAAAATTTCTTCTCACCAAAAAACTAAAGTTTGTCCTTCTTGTAAAAAGAATTTTGAATGTAATGTTGCTTGGATTGAAAATTGTGAATGCGCAACAGTCACGCTTACAGATGCACAAAGAAATTACATTGCAGAAAATTTTTCGAATTGTCTTTGTGTTGGTTGCCTTAAAAAAATAGCAAGTTTTTGAGACCCCCGATTGAGAATCTCGGGGGTGACATCGATGCGGCTAATTACGATTCGACTACCAGTGTGACTTCGATATTATTACGAGTCGCATTGGAATAAGGGCAAACCAGATGAGCCGCAGCGACCAGTTCTTCGGCGGCAACTTTTTCCATACCAGGGATGCGAACAGTCAAAGTAACGGCTAATCCAAATCCGGCACCGCTGACCATTCCAATATCAACGGATGCAGTGACAGAAGAATTTTCAATCTCAACTTTCTTTCGAGTAGCTACCACTTTCATCGCACTATGGAAACAGGCAGAATATCCCGCAGCAAAAAGCAACTCCGGATTAACCCCATCGCCACCTTCTCCTCTCAATTCCTTCGGCATAGAAAGGGCAAATTCATATTTACCGTCAGGAGATTTTACGCTTCCAGATCTTCCACCGCTTGCTGTCATTACTGCTGTGTATAGTTTTTTCATTTTAATTCCTTATTTACCGTATTTATCGTCCTTCATGATTCCTGGTGCAGTCCAGCCTTTAGGTGTATGGCAGGATAGACAATTTTTTAACATGGGGGCTTCTTTTACTTTAGCCTCAAACTCTGGCATAGCTTCTTTTTTTACGATTAAATTTTTGTAAGTGCTCATGTCTACATCTGCACTGCCTGTTTTTAAACTGCTACCGTTCCCTTTCTCAACCATTTTGGGTTTTGATCCAGCTTCAGTGGAGGCTACTTCTACTTTGCCTTCGCAAACACAATGCATGGCAACTTTTGTGTTTGCGTCATATAAAGCACCAAACGCAGTTCCGCGCACACCTGCAACCGAAGTTGGAGTTGTTGCTGAAAACTTTTTTCCGCCTAAGTCTTTTACATTAAACCAAGCTCCGCCGTTCTTCAGCTCTACACTTCCATCTTTGTCTTTCGAATAAAGACTATTAACCACAAGAGTAGAGTTGGCTGCAATTTTAAACTCGGATCCTTTATAAGTAATAGTGACAACTGATCCATTTCCAGTATTCACACTGTCACCGTTGTTGACTTTGTCTTCTTTTTTAAGAGGTTTCCATTTATTATCCGCAGCAGTTTTAAAAGTAACTTTACCGACTAAAAAACTAACTACGGCACTTTCACTTTCCTGTGCAGATAAGCTGATTGTGCTTACTGCAAAAATCAAAATACTGATTAACTTCATACATTATTCCTTTCTATTTGTATTTGCTAAGTTTTTTCCATTTTAGCTTAGTATCATTTCTATTGAAAATATTTTTTTTATTTTCCGTATTTTTCGTCTCGAGTGAACCCTTCTGCTTTCCAACCGTTCGGAGTATGACAGGATAGACAATTTTTTAAAATTGGGTATGCTTTTACTTTCTTTTCGAAACCGGGGAAGGATTCGCCTTTCAACATTTCCCCTTTATAGGAAATAGGGAGAATGCCTGCATCGCCTGATTTTACACTTACTCCATTTCCTTTTTTGACAATACTGGGTTTACCACCAGCAGTAAGAGAAGTTACTTCCACTTTGCCTTCGCAAACACAGGTTAAATCTGCATTTGCTTTTTCGTCATACACTGTTGCAAATGCTGTTCCCCGCACGCCTGCATTCGAAGTAGGAGTAAGAGAGTTGAATTTTTTCCCACCGAGATTAACAAGCTTAAACCACGCAAGCCCTTGTTTGACTTCTACGCTGCCGTCTTTTTCTTTCGAATAAAGGCTATTAACCACAAGAGTAGAATTTTGTGCAAGCTTGAACTCTGATTCTTTGTAACTAACGGTTGCCATTGATCCATTTCCAGTCTTCAAAGTATCACCATCTTTTACTTTATCGTTTACTTTGAGCAGTTTCCATTCGTTCTTGGATTCTACTGACTGAACAGAGACTTTACCCAAAACGGAGCTAATCGTTGCAGTCGAAGAATTTTCCTGCGCGACTACAGTGAATGAAAATAGGAACAGGGAGATGAGAAGAATTATAGTTTTTGTCTGTGGCATAATTGTATTATCCTTTTTATTATTTTTCACTAATAACTAACAATTAAAACAAAAGCTATTTTCTTTGTCATTCCGGAAATTTGTACCCCTGCGAAGGCGCTGGTCGCGAATACTTGCAGCGAAGGGTGGAAAACTCGGGAATGACACTCAAGAACCTTCATGAATAACTAAGTCTTTTAACCATTCAAATTGTCGCTTAAAGATGTGGAGATTCATTTCTTCTTCCGAGAGAATATATTTTTCTTTCTTAAATTCCTTATCTTCGGGGTAAATGAATATTAGCTGATTATTGTTTTTTCCTTTGTGCAATTTCAAAAATGGTTTATCTAAAATAGTAGTCGTTCCAACTAATTCATCCCGACCAATAGGAAGCGAATCTACAAGAAGTTCGATTACCTCAGCCTGAGAAAATAAAATAGGACAAAAGTCTTTTATACCCATAGTCAAGTCCTGGAAAATATTCATCTTAGTAAAATCTTTAATTCCTATTACGCGCGGGAAATAATTTAATGTAGACTTGATATTTCTAAATTCTCTAAGCAAGCGAATCACTTCTATTCCTGTTGTATCCCAATCTAGAATTAATAGATCAAAGTACTTTTCCTTGAGAGCTTGAAACGCATAATCTATATTATTCGTAGTTATTTCATTTACAGCAAAAGACTTAAGCACAGATTTTATTTTGTGATTAAAATTTTTATTGTCTGTCCATACGAGCGCATAGATTGGATAAATTTCCTCAGTGCGTTTGAAAAATCCGCTAGCCATTGACTGGATCGAATACTTATTCAAATTCCAAAAACTAGTAAGACCAGAGATAGACGCTGCTCTTTTCTCTTCATAAGACAAACGACCAATTACCTGCACATGGATAGACCAGTTTACAAATTCGCTGAGCGCTGTCCTGTCAAAGGAATCTACAAATAATACTTCATTTTTTTTTAGAGTAGGAATAGAAAATTCTCCACTCCATAGAATTGTTTTTACTTTTTCTAGTTCGAGACAGGAAAGTATAAATTTCTTTTCTTCTGCTGAGCAGTTAACAGCCATTACAGCCAGGTTAGAATCTTCATGGAGTGACGGCATTATTTTAGTGGGCAGGCAAGTATAAATGGATTAAATACTTGGCTGATATAGAGTTTATTTTTATATTTTAATCCCGTGCTAGAAGAAGGAATTTCAGTTCCATCGTTTGCATAAATTTCTTTCGTATTTTCATTTTTATCCATCATAAAAATTTGTGACGGTGACGGATAATTTGGATCATCCTTATGTTTCAAAAACCGAAAGATTGACTTATGTGCCGCAAAATAGATATTACCTTCTTCATCTTCTTCTAGGTTATCAGGTCCTGCATCATAGGAAAATACTTTTACTTCTTTTATTTCTGTTTCTCCGGCATTTTGAATGATTTCATATTTGTAAATTTTCTCAGGAGTAGTCGCTGCGCGGTAGAGGTATTCTTGATTACCCGCTTTTCTATATAATATCCCATTTCCAAACGTTACAGGATTTTCAAATAACTTCCATTTTTTCCCATCATAGTAACTAATTCTAGAGCGCTTAATTCCAAATAGCCCGTCAAATATAGATCGAAGCATACTTCCTTCCCCTCGATCATTCGAAACAAATATTCGACCATCAC
>JANMOF010000484.1:0-5695 GCA_031368925.1 Leptospiraceae bacterium | reverse complement strand
AGTAAAACAAAATACTGACCATTCATCATTTTTGCTTGCCAGATATTAATTGCTTTAGCAGGACCCGACCCAGTTATACCAATGTAAGCCGCTCCTATGAAAATTAGAATTGCGAATAATCCAAATCTTCCGTTTAATTTTTCTATTACATTTTGTTTTTCTTTATTCATGGGTTTCCTCTATATGTCAGTTCGAGCAGCGGCTTCCAAAATTGCGACAGTCGAGAACTACTAATAGAAGATGTCTCATTTATTTGTAGTTCTCGAGTCCCTCGAACTGACATTTTAATTTTTCAAAAAAATCTATTGATTCTCCATCAAAATATTCTTGAGCGCTTCGTCAATCGTAGAAAATCGGAATTGAAATCCAGCTTTCATTAATCTTTCGGGAATTACCCAGCGGCTTTTTAAGATTAGCTCCGTTTCTGTTCTTATTATGATAGCTCCAATTTTTAGTAAAAATTCCGGAGATGGCAGACCAAATTTTACGTTCATTGCCTGTCTCAGAGATTGCATTAATACTTTATTGGAAACTGGATTTGGCGCAGAACAGTTATAAACTCCGCTCATGTTTTTATTTGATTGCGTAAAGCGGATAATGGAAAATAGGTCTTCGATATGAATCCAACTAAACATTTGGTTTCCGTTGCCTTGTTGCCCGCCAAGCCCAAAACGAACCAGGTTTTTAAAGGGTGTCATCACTCCACCATCTTTTCCTAAAACGATAGCCATCCGCAAAGCCACTTGCCTCGTCGTTGGCAATTTAAAATCAAAAAAAGACTTTTCCCAACTCGTCGCGACACCAACAGAAAAGCCGGTTCCTATTTCACCTGCTTTTTCCGTCATCGGTCGGTCTTCCGCATGACGGTAGATTGTCGCTGTGCTTGAATTGATCCAGAGTTCGGGAGGATTTTTACATTTTAAAATTGCTTCTCCGAGTATTTTAGTAGTTTCTGTTCTTGAACTAAGAATTTCTTCTTTGTTTTTTTTGTTATATCTGCAATCGACAGATTTCCCTGCTAGGTTAATGAGCATTTCTGAATTGTCAATGGCTTCAATGATGGAAGGAATTTCATTCCATTGGATACTATCCTTTTGCCTCGAAATGATTTTTACTTCATACCCTAATTCTGTGAACTTTGTCTTTAGGTATTTCCCCACAAAACCAGTCCCACCGGCTAATACTATTTTTTTATTTTTCATAATTCCTCATGTAGTGTAAGGCTCGTAATGTAAAGGAGCTTAATGTATTCCTATAAAATATTATAATTTTGTCACCAACTATGTAATTCTTGAAATTAAATTTCAAGTAACCCGCACAAGTTTTGGCTTTTCCAACCTAGTATAATTAGGTCGAATCAAAGTTTTTTTGATTGACGGTTGAATATTTTTTCGCAAACGTAGAGAGACAGGTCTCAGACCTGTCTATTACCCCGAAAAGACTATGAATACAACAACCGATACAATTCCAGACTTTGATCTAACTGAAATCATTCAGGGAGAAAAGAGAATGGCACCTAGTCCGTTTGGATATCACCAAAAAATTGTATTTAACTTGGCGTATGAGTTTCGAAACTTTCTAGAGGATAAAGATTTAGGAGAAGTATTTCTTTCGCCACTCGATGTAATTTTAGAAGAAGGAAAATTTCGCCTGCAACCAGATTTGATTTATCTCAAGAAAGAAAATCTCCATCTACTGCGCGAATGGATTTATGGAACTCCCGATTTAGTTATTGAAGTAGTCTCAAAGGGAACGCTCACCCGCGATAGTGTCGAGAAAAAAGAAATCTACGAAACCTTTGGCGTAAAAGAATTCTGGCTTGTGTTTCCTGAGATTGAATCTATTCAAGTATTTACTCTCATTGACGGCAAATACAAATTACACGCTTCTACTGATTATACTCCTGTTTCTATTGAATCTAAGTTGATTGAAGGAATGTTGATTTTGCCTGAGAAGATTTTTGTGAAGTAGTAGAGACACACCTTATGCATTATCATTAAGAAAAAAAATAAAAGATTACCACGGATGGACACACGCCAAGGCTATGAACACGGATAAAAGATTAAGGATTCTGAACAATGTCATTTCGAGCGGTAGTCGAGAAGTGCTAATAGAATAAAGACTTGGAGCACTTGTAGTTCTCGACTAACGCTCGAACTGACAATTAATTTTGCAGCAACTCTATTATAAAAATCTCTCCACTGGCTTATTAAAAATCTTTGCAAGCTTCTTAGCGGTTTCTTTACTAATTCCGCGTTTTCCTTTTTCCATCTCAGAAATATTTTGTCTAGAAAAACCTTCTAGTAGATTTCCTAATCTAGCTTGCGACAACTGCGCATTATCCCTATATGTTCTTAAATAATCTCCCGGTGTCATTGTCTTTTCTTTTTTTCATCATAAACACTATAAATATCTAAATCGAATTCAGCTTCGATCTCTGCTAAAACTTTTAAACTTTTTTTACTCAAACTGAATCCAGGATTATTACTTTGATTGTAATATTGAACAACTCTAAACATAATGTGGCAGTCGTTCGAAAGAGATTTTAAAGTTTCGATTTTATTTTTTAAAATTCTTAGAATGAATTCGTCTGCTAAATCACCAAGGAAATCAGTGTTAAAATGCTTTTCTTCATACTCCCAGAAATTATTTTCAAATCTATTTCGTTTAGTATCTAGCAATTGGTTTTCTGATTTAGAAAATGAGTTTGTTGGCAGCATTTTTAACTTAGATGTTAGTTCCTCTGGATCAAATTGAAAATCGGAAAGTAGTAAAGTTAAGTATACAGAGTTTACCTCATCTGCATGCCTTGAACTTAGATATTTCAATTCAGCCTTTTTTAGTGGTCTTATTTTCATAAAATTATTTTAACAAGAGTGTTGTTTAAGGTTTCTTATTTCAATTAAATCGTCAACAGCAAAATACTTCTACTCGTAGCGATAGCGATCAAGGCGTGGTCAATAATTTGCATAGTTGCAAAAAATTTTTGTTAAACAAAGAAGAGCAAATTATTGACCTTAGCCGTGAGCGCGGTCGGCGTTATGCAAAAACGTAGAGACAGGTCTCAGACCTGTCTCTACAACGAAAAAAAAATCGCCAAATCGCCCAATTAAATATTCTTCAACACCTTTCCATATAACTCCAGCATAACATCATTTAACCGCTCATGACCTAAAATTTTAAGAGAAGCATAAATTGTTGAAATCAAAACATTTGAATCACCGGGAGTAGCGGCGATTCCTCGGACAATATTGCCATTAACCTCAAGGCTTGGCTCCACAAAGACTGCATGAGAAAAAATTCTTCCGAATTCGCCACGCTCTCGACCGGAGGAGAAAATCATATTCGACGAAACCTGGCTAGTTAGGGAAAGGAGTGGATCGTTGTTGATAGATTCCAAAATTTCTTCTCGTGAAATTTCTTTTTCTAACTCCATTCTAAAGCGGGTGATATGCATATAAGGAGAGTTAACCGTCATCGCACTAGATGTTACTGCATAAGATTGATTTACCGTTGCGTAGAGTTCATTTAGGAGTCTTGCGTGATGCGTTCCGTGTGTTCCTTCTGGAAATTGAAAAAGCGGTCCCGTTACGTGTGGATCATTTTTTGCCATGTCTGCGTCGCGGCGGATAATCACAAAATCTGCATTGGAAATTTTGGCGGGTATCGAATTAAAAACTCTTAAAATTGCAGATAATGTATGTGTATTGCAAGTGCTTATGTGAAAGAATGATTCGTTTGTATTCTCTAAAATTTCAGTGTTATCAGGGAATAATAGTTGTTTGCCAAACTTGTGTTCGCTTCCCTGTGCGATGAATGCTTTGCAGTTTGGGTAATTTTTTTTCGTGTATTCGCTTATTCGCTTTTCTGCCACACCGGAAGGCGAGCAGTCTAGAACGATTTCACAGGACTCTCGAATTTCTAAAGCATCACAAACATATCTTAACGCAAACCATTTCGAAGCTTCATTCGGGGTATTCGTATTTGATTCCACTACCAGAGCTCCTAGTTTACAAAGATGTTCCAAGTGGTAGATGTTTTCCGCATTGATTTTATATGGCTCAATTGCGATTTTTATTTCGGGTAGTAATTTCTTTAGCGAAAGAAAAAGCCCAGTAAGAGCCCAGCCGATTACTCCGACTCCTCGAATGTAAATTATTCTATCTTTCATATGAGTCATCTTGGGAAATACTTGCACTCTGACAATCGGAAATAAAATGTAATTAGGAAGATAAGGATTTGCCACAGAGGCACGGAGACACAGAGGGTTTTATTAGTGTTATTCGTTTATTAAAATAATTCACTCTAAAGAGAGCTTATGAAAGGTTGAGAATTTTGATTTAGCGAATGAAAAAACAAGAACCTTAATACCAATACAAACTTTAGATATTGAAATAAACTCTCTTGAAACCTCTTTCCCTCTGTGCCGGCGCCTGTAGTGAGCTTGTCGAATCTATGACTCTGTGGCAATCTGATTATTATATAAGGAATACTATGAAACTAAAGAAACTCTTGATTATCCTCTCTGTGGTTGCACTCATTGTGCTTGGAAGGTATTATGGCTTGCAGGAATACTTATCTTTCGAGTCTTTGAAGAACAATCGAGAATCGTTAAATGGTTATTATCTGCAAAACCAGCCTCTATTTATTTCTGCTTATATTTTACTTTATATAGTTTCAGTTGCTGTTGCCCTTCCGGGAGCGGCTATATTGACATTAGCCGGTGGCGCTTTGTTTGGTGTTGTTACGGGAACTCTTATTGTATCTTTCGCGAGCACCATCGGAGCGACTGCAAGTTTCTTAATTTCTCGTTATTTGTTTCGGGATACTCTTCGCGAAAAGTTTTCAGATAAATTAAAAGCGATTGATAATGGAATTCGTCGTGATGGTGCATTTTATCTTTTTACATTGCGGATGATTCCAATTTTCCCCTTCTTTCTAATCAATGTTCTAATGGGGCTAACGGATATTTCAATTTTAGTTTTCTTTTTTGTTTCGCAAGTCGGTATGTTACTGGGAACGATTGCCTATGTAAATGCCGGCACGCAGCTAGCAAGTATTAGCTCCTTGAAAGATATTTTATCGCCTAATTTGATTTTTTCTTTTGTAGCGCTTGGAATTTTACCTCTGCTAGCAAAATCCATTATTTCTTATTTGCAAAACCAAAAGATCTACAAGAATTTTAAAAAACCAAAATCTTTCGATTACAATCTTATTGTCATCGGTGCGGGTGCTGCCGGACTTGTGACTTCTTACATTGCGGCTACAGTCAAAGCGAAAGTTGCTCTCATTGAAAAACATAAAATGGGCGGAGATTGTTTGAACTATGGTTGTGTCCCTTCTAAAGCACTCATCGCAGTTGCCAAAAAAATTAGCACTGAGAAAAAAATTGCAGAGTTCGGTCTCAAGTCTGCCAAGATCGAATTTGATTTTGCAACAGTAATGGATCGAGTCGCCAAGGTAGTTAAGAAAATTGAGCCAAATGATTCAATCGAACGTTATACGAAACTAGGAGTAGAATGTTTTTCGGGAGATGCAAAGATCATTAGCCCCTATATAGTTTCTGTAAATGGAAAAGAATATAGCACAAAATCAATCGTAATCGCATCCGGTGCCGAGCCATTCGTTCCGGATATTCCAGGCTTAAGTGAAATTTCTTTTCTTACATCGGATACTCTTTGGGGCTTACGCAAAT
>JANMOF010000179.1:0-4119 GCA_031368925.1 Leptospiraceae bacterium | reverse complement strand
TTTGAAACTCCAAGAGAAACCTATACTATTTTCATGAAGGCAATGGAGAATTATAGAAAAGGTTTGGAATCTAAAAATGCGCAGCTTATAGCAGAGCTTGATACTGCTGTGAGATGCTTGAATCTAGATGGAGTGCCTTTTGTTCTTCATACAGAAAAAGGACGTGAAACCGCTATTCTTTTGAAGGAGATCATTGATCGAATTGCAGTGATAGATCCCCAGACTATTCCAGAGGTCAGTGAAAAACCAGAAGTGCCTTTGACCAAGTGGACTTTTGAAAGAACAGAAATTACGATGACAAGAGTAGAAGGTGGGGAACGGGCAAATGAATTTCTTTTTTCGCGTGATACTGTAGCCCGCGCATTTGAGTTTTATTCCAAAACGAAACACCTTCCGTATTTGCCAGGTAGTGGTGGTGGAGCCGGCTACAAAGATCCCTGGTCGGAGAGTCTACCGGGTTGGATGAAATTTAAAATTTCATCTGTCTATGTTTGGCAGCTAGTCGGAATTATCCTCTCTATAATGCTTGGATCGGTCGTTAGGTGGTTGACTAAATTTATTTCTCATTTTATCACTCGAATTGTGAATAGAGTTCCCGATGGAAAGATTAATTGGAAAGATAAAATTCTTTCCTTTTGTGACAAACCTCTTTCGGATATTGTAACTGTCGGGTTTTGGTTTTTTTGTCTAGACGTTTTAGATGTGGAAGGAGGAGTCTTTAAATTTTGCAGTATCATTTTGCAGGTACTTCTCAGTTTTAATATAATCCGACTTTTTTATGATTTAACGAAGGCATCTACTGAATACTTAGAAGTAATCGCTAAGGAAAATAAAAACGATTTTTTAATTGATGCACAAATCATTCCCTTAATTTCTAGGACAGCACGCATACTTGTTGTTATGCTCGGAACTTTGTTTGCTTTGCAGAATCTTGGAGTAAATGTAATGTCAGTGCTTGCAGGACTTGGAGTGGGGGGACTTGCTCTTGCACTTGCAGCAAAAGATACGGCGGCAAATCTATTTGGGTCTATTATGATTTTTTTGGATAGACCTTTTAAGTTAGGAGACACTGTTATTGTAGGTGGGGTCGAAGGGGATGTAGAAGAAATAGGATTTCGTTGTACCCGTATTAGAACTTTTTATGATTCGGTTGTTTCTATTCCTAACTCGGAGGTTGCCAATTCTAAAATTGATAACATGGGGCTAAGAAGATATAGACGCACGAATACTATAATCGGGCTAACATACGATACCCCACCGGAAAAAATAGAAGCATTTCTGGAAGGGATCAAGAATATCCTTCGCAAAAATGAACTTGTCGTTCAGGATAGAATCCATGTGATTTTTAAAGGATTTGGAGATTCAAGTCTTGATATACTACTGAATTACTTCGCAACAGTAACAGAGTGGGGGCAAGACATGATTTTGCGTCAGAATATTTATCTAGAAATAATTACCTTATCGAAAGAATTGAATATTGCATTTGCATTCCCGACACAAACCTTACACGTCGAAACAGTCGCGGGGCAAACACCAATTAAGCGAGATCATTCTCAGTCTACTGAAACTTTAAAACAAACTGCTAAAGACTTTGCAAAAGGCGGTAAGTCTTCTCGTCCTACAGGGTTTGGAATATTCATTCACCCAAGTCGTGAGGGCAAACAAACAGATGTGGGAGTGGAAAAAGAGCAAGCCTAGAATATGGGAAAATGGCTATTACCCGTTGTCCGTATCAAAAAATTCTACTTAACTCCACTTCGAAACCTGCAAGTAATTTCGATTTTGCGATATTGGCTTTCGTAAGGTCTGAGATTAATAAGAATTTGCCGTTCGTATTCTCGTAAATTTCGACAGTCTTATCTTTAGGGTCAACTATCCAGTATTCTTTAACTCCGAATTTTTCATAAACAGATTTTTTGTATTTTACATCATAGTAACCTGTTGACGGTGAGAGGATTTCAATTACCAAGTCAGGCGCACCTTCTATTTTTTTTTCTTTAAGTTTATCCAGATTTTCACCTAGCAAAAAAAGAATATCTGGTTGATAGGTTTCAGTCTTGGAAAAGTATACGTCAGTAGGGGCAATGTATATTTTGCCTAACTTATTTTCTCTTACGAATATGGATAGATAGTAATTAAGGTTTTGTAAGATTTCTTGGTGGTAAGGTGTCGGTGATGTCATTTCGATTATTTCTCCTCCAATGAGTTGATACTTCCCCCCTTCAGGAGTTTTGCTATAATCTTCATAAGTAGCTTGCGGCTTTTCAGAAATAAAATCAAAAACAATCATGGTTACATTTTAAGTAAATTAAATCTAGAAGTCAACAATAAATTAAACCTAAAATGGTTTCAGTCTTTTAAATATAAATTCAGGGATAAGGCGAATAATAAGCATAATCCACCGCCATTGCCAGAGAATGTAAACTTCATCTTTACGGGCGAGTCCTGCTTTGACTATTTTGTCTGCGGCAACTTCTGGTTTTGCGGTGATGTAGGGCATTAAGCTATGACCTTCTGACATTTTCGTATAAACGGGACCTAGTAGAATTGTAGTGACAGAGATTTTATCCTTAAAGAGTCGATTGCGAAGTCCGGAAAGGTAAGTGGTTAATCCTGCCTTTGCGCTTCCGTATAGAAAATTCATTTGTCGTCCGCGGATTCCCGCAACAGAGGAGATTGCAATAATGGATCCGGATTTTCTTTTTTGGAATTCGGCTGCTACTAGATTTAGAAGAGAGACCGCGCCAATATAGTTTACACTCATTGTCTTGTAAGCTTCTCCGAAATCAGACAAAGCTTTTTCCTGGTCTTTGTAATAGCCAAAAGAGCAGACGACAATATCCGGGAATTCGGGGAGAGATTTTAAAAAAGTAGGATGGATGCTGTAATCCGTAATATCGAATTGGTATTCCTGGACTTTTACATTATATTTATCAACAAGTTTTTTTGTAATCGGACTTATTTGCTGTAAGTCCGTTGATGTGAGTAATAAGTCGTAACCTCTTTTGGCAAAACTCTCTGCGATATGTTTTCCAATATCGGAAGTAGCGGCTAATAGTAAAACTTTTTTAGGTTTAGTCATTTTTAGGAAAAATAATTTATGGTCGTTGGTTGACTTTGTCCATTTCGGATTGGATTTCTTTTACTGCGTGCTCGGCTAAGAAATTAATTCGACAAGTCTCTAGCAGCAAATCATTCTTATTCCATATAAGGCCAAATCCACCTATCACGAATTTTAACCGAATCCAGGGAGTCCAGTCAATTCCCGGCTCTTTAATTACGTTTACGAAAATATTTCCTGTTTCTACACTTATTACTTTAATATTAAATGTATTTAAACAATATTCAATGGTCTTATTATCTACCGTTAGGTGATCACCCTTTCCAATCACAATAGCATCAACACCTAGAATCTTTCCCATTTGTGCGGCTGTCGATTCGTCGATGATACCTGTTCTAGAAAGTGTTTGCTCTCCAATAACTTTACTGATTACTAACTTATCCCTTTCTATTACGTTTAATTTTGTTGTCTTGAGAAATTGATGTGCGATGATATCGGCAAATTCTTGTTCTTTCGGATCTTGATTGTTCATCTCAAAATTCATGATCGCAATTTTTTTCATGTTTTTAAGAAGCTGCTTGTTGCCTGTGACTGCAACATCTATCGAAGAGCAGGAAGCAAGCAATTGAAAAATAATAAAGGAAGTAAGAAGTTTTATCATAGAATACATACTGCCTAGTCTTTGAAATGGTGTAAATTCGTAAATAGATTTTTTAGGCAAGATAAACTGCATCATCTATGATGATTTTATTGCGCCCTGTTTCTTTAGCGGTATATAGGGCTTTATCGGCACGAGAGATAAGGTCTAATTCATTTTCCTCCTCATATGTATACGATGCAACTCCAATGCTAACTGTAACAGTAATCTGTTTTTCATTCAGTTTTACAGGATTATCAGCAAGATTTGCTCTAATTCTCTCTAATGGTAGGAAGGCTTCTTCTGTTTTACAATTAGGAAATAGTATGGCAAATTCTTCTCCACCTATCCGTGCAACTGAATCACTGGAGCGACAATTCTCAGTCATGATTGCTACTACCGCACGCAGAACATCATCTCC
>JANMOF010000455.1:0-10008 GCA_031368925.1 Leptospiraceae bacterium | reverse complement strand
CAGGTCCTCCACTCGGGGCGACTTCTCCCTCAGACCCAATATTGCCTCCTACGGCTAATATGAATAAGCCGGTAATTTTAAATGTAGAAGTTAGAACTGGCGCGCTGATCTGGGAGAATTTTTGGTTGGCTTTACTATTTGTTTCCCTCTATCCAATTTTTGTCTGGTGGAAGACTCGTAAATTTGAAACTACTAGGTGGTCAGAAAGTGATTTCTCGCCTTATGCATCCTATGACTCAGGGGAGGATGATTCAGAATGAAACCGAAACATTTTATAGCCTATGGAATCTTGATTTGCCTGTATCTTATAATCACAGGAATCACTCAATGGAGTTTCTCGGGAATGTTTAGCTCTGCCGCAAAATGGGGACCTAAAGGTCATAGCTCGTATCATAAATAAATTTTTTTTAGGAGATCAATCATGGATTTAATCAGTTTAAAAAATATCATCAGTGCTTTTCTTTATTCAGGAATAGGACTCGTTGTTCTTGGCATATCGTTTTATATATTTGATAAGATCACCCCGGGTGAATTATGGAAAGAAATTGGTGAAAAGAACAATATGCCATTAGCCGTCACAACAGCCGCGATGATTATTGGAATGTCTATTATCATCGCAGCGGCAATTCATAGTTAGTCTCAAAAACTAATGTCCTATGTTTTACTTTTCTCAGTATTTATAATTGCAACCTGCGGACTTGTCTATGAATTAATTGCCGGCTCTTTAGCCAGTTACTTGCTTGGAGATTCTATCACTCAATTCTCGACGGTGATTGGCTGCTATTTATTCTCTATGGGCATCGGGTCTTTTCTCTCGAAGTATATACGCCGTAACCTCATTGGAGTTTTTATTCAAGTAGAACTCTTGATTGGTCTTGTAGGTGGATTCTCTGCGGCTATTCTATTTTTGTCTTTCGAGTATGTCTCCTCTTTTAGAACTTTACTCTACGCAATGGTTTCTATTACCGGAACGTTAGTCGGGCTTGAGATTCCTCTCATGATGCGAATATTAAAATCTCATTTCGAATTCAGTGACCTGGTTTCTAAAATATTTACCTTCGACTACATCGGCGCCCTATTTGCCTCCCTTCTCTTCCCCTTATTCCTAGTTCCTCACTTGGGACTTGTGCGAACTGCATTTCTATTTGGAATTTTAAATGTCTTAACTGGAATCTGGACTCTCTACTTATTTGAAAAAGAAATTCCCTGGCTTAAAACTCTAAAACTTGCGATGTTTATTGGTTTACTTTCTTTACTTGCAGGATTTGTTTATTCCGATAGAATTTTAGGTTTTGCGGAAACTGCTAGTTATCCGGATAAAGTCATTTATTCTAAATATTCTAAGTACCAAAGAATTATTCTCACAAAAGCAAACGATGACTTTCGATTATTTCTGAACGGCAACTTACAATTTAGCTCTAGAGACGAATACCGCTACCACGAAGCACTGGTTCACTTTGGCATGTCTGGAATAAAAAGCCCGAAGCGAGTTTTAGTACTCGGCGGTGGAGATGGTCTTGCAGTCCGTGAAATTCTAAAATACCCGACTGTAGAAGAAATTATTTTAGTAGATTTAGACCCAGAAATCACAAGTCTATTTTCCAGGCATGAGGCGTTAACCGAGTTAAACGGTAAATCCTTATCATCCCCCAAATTAAAAATTGTAAACGAAGATGCATTTCTCTGGCTAAAAGAGAATACGATCAGGTTTGACTTCATCGCTATTGATTTTCCTGATCCGAGTAATTACTCTGTCGGCAAACTCTACACCAATTCATTTTACCGACTTCTAAAAAATGCACTCTCAGAGGAAGGTGTCGGTGTAATTCAGAGCACATCTCCCTACGTAGCCAAAAAAACTTTCTGGTGTGTGGATAATACGCTTAAGTCGGTAGGCTTTACTACTCTACCCTACCACGTTTATGTTCCTGCATTCGGTGACTGGGGTTATATATTAATTTCGAATTCTAAATTCTTAATCCCTACTGAATTTCCAGAAAACTTAAAGTATATAAATGCAGACATAGCAAAGACTCTCCCGATTTTTCCGAACGATATGATTGTTTCTTCAAAGGAAGTTAACAAATTAAATAACCAGGTTCTTGTCAGGCTTTTCGAAGAAGAATGGGAAGAGTATACACATTGATTTATGTATAATAGAAAGCATTTTCTAAAACTTTCAGGACTTGTAGGCTTCGGTCTATTAGCCTCTTACTTTGGCGTAAAAAAAATATTCACAAAGAAGACATATAATTTTACAGGAAAAATATCCGGTACAAACTTTAAGGCAGGGCATTTACTTAGAGAAAAAATCACAGAAGTTCCAAAAGAAATTATAAATATAGATACTATCATTGTAGGCGGCGGCATTTCTGGATTATCCGCAGGATGGTATTTTTTAAAGAATGGTTATAAAGGTTTCGTAATCTTAGAAATGGACTCTCACGTGGGTGGAAATTCTAGCTCGGGTGAAAATTCCATAAGCAAATATCCATACGGCGCTCATTACGTTCCTTTACCTGGCACGGATGCAAAGTATGTCAGAGAACTCTTTGAAGATCTTAAAATCATAACAGGGTATACGAACGGTTTGCCGGTATACGATGAATACTATTTATGCGCTGATCCAAACGAGAGATTATTCTTTCAGGGTCTCTGGCAAGAAGGTTTAATTCCTGCCCGCGGAATTCAGCCGGAAGACAAAGAACAATACAAAGAATTCTTAAGCTTTATAGAATCATTGAAATCCAAAAAAGGCAAAGACGGCAAATCCCTCTTTGCCATTCCGATTGAATTTAGCTCACAGGATGTCGAGTTTAAAGAACTAGATAAAATCAGCATGTTTGATTTTATGAATTCGAAAGGCTGGACTTCGAAGTATCTGCATTGGTATGTAGAATATTCCTGCCGCGATGACTATGGTGTTTCGCATTCTCGAGTCTCTGCCTGGGCGGGCTTACACTACTTTGCCTCTAGAGCAGGAAAAGCGGCTAACGCTGACTCCCAGACAGTTCTTACCTGGTCTAATGGAAATGGATTTTTAGTAGACAAACTTCGCGAAGTAAATGAAAAACAAATCAAGACAAATTCTCTATCCTACAACATCGAAGCCATAAGCAAGAAAGAATTTTTAGTGGACGTAATTAATACCGAAACTAAATCAACCACTCGTTATAAAGCAAAAAATGTAATCTACGCAGGTCCCCGCTACACAGCAAAGAAAGTAATCAAAGACTATAAGGAAAATTTTGCGGATACACTGGATTTTTCCCCCTGGCTTGTTGCTAATATTACACTTAGAACCAAACCTTCTGGAAATGGAGTTCCGCTATCTTGGGACAATGTGAGTTATTACAGTCGATCCCTCGGTTATATCGTAGCCAACCACCAGGATTTAAAAGTCAATCGAAAGGAAGCTGTGATTACTTACTATTTGCCGCTAGATGAAGGCAATCCGAAAACAGAGCGCCTTAGCGCTTATAGAAAAAGCTATGAAGACTGGGTTGAATTAATTTTACCCGATTTAGAAAAAATGCATCGAGGTATTACGAAAGAAATTAGAGACATGGATATCTGGGTTTGGGGGCATGGCATGGTTAGCCCCGGCATCAATTATCTCTGGAGCGAAAAAAGAGAGGCTATGCGTTCCAATTTCCGTGGAATCGAATTCGCTCACTCCGATATGAGTGGAATTTCTATCTTCGAAGAAGCGCAATACCGCGGCTGTGAAGCTGCAAAGAAAATACTATTAACTGATTACCATGCGAAGTCGAAGGGCGCGACCAAGCGCAGGGTGGAATGAACACGGATGGACACGGATAAAAAAGCGATTACTCCAGTCATTTCTAATTCCCAATCCTGGCTTTATAATAAAACTTTTGATTTACTGTTCATTCTTTCTCCGCCGTTTTTAGCTGTGATTTTTGTTTTATTTTTTATGGAAACCTTTGAGGCGAATGATGGAATGCCTCTTTGGGCTTGGGTTGTATTTGTACTCTGTATAGATGTTTCGCATGTCTATAGTAGTTTGTTTAGAACCTATTTTAATAAAAAAGAATTTAGCGAAAACAAAACTCTATTTACTCTTTTGCCATTAGCCATATTCTTTGTCGGTGTGATTTTACACTCGATCAGTGCGCATGTATTCTGGAGAGTCCTTGCTTATTCTGCTGTATTTCATTTTATCAGGCAGCAATATGGATTTATGCGTCTCTACGCTAGAAATGACAATGTAACAAGCTTCTCTAGAAGAATTGACGCATTACTCATATATACCTCAACACTCTACCCTATCGTCTTCTGGCATGTAAACTTACCTCGCAATTTTCGCTGGTTTACGGATGGTGATTTCTTTACCGGCATTCCAATCCTATTCGAAAAAATAGGATTTGTATTTTACATTGGGCTAATTCTAATTTACCTCGTAAAGGAAATTCGGGAAACCTATATTGCTAAATACTTTAACATTCCAAAAAATCTAATCTTACTCGGAACTGCGCTTTCGTGGTATATTGGAATTGTTCTCTTAAATGGAGATATGATATTTACTATCACTAATGTGGTTACGCACGGTATTCCTTACATGGCACTAGTCTGGGTTTATGGAAAGCGTCAAGCAGACAAGGATAGCTCTGTTCTAGTCCTTGGAAAATTACAATACAAAGTTTTCTTTTCTAAGTATTCCTTTCCCATATTTATTTTAGCACTTTTAGTCCTTGGTTATATCGAGGAAGGATTCTGGGCTGGTTTTGTTTGGAGAGAGCACTTAGAAGTATTTGGAATCTTTAAACAACTACCCGTTATCCGCACTAGAGATACTCTAAGCTGGGTTGTGCCTCTACTTACTCTACCGCAGGCAACGCACTATGTGCTAGATGGATTTATCTGGAAATTGAAAGACAACAAATCACATTGGTACAGGATTTTTTTTAAATAAGGTAATATATGCCAAATGTATTTTTATTTCTACTCCTACTCTTCTCTCTCTCCAACTGCTCCACATTCCTAATTAGAAAACGTTCAGTGGTTAATCAGAGTATACCAAAAGTAGAAAAAGACATTTCCTATGAGCTAGTCGGCTGGAGAGGGAAAGAGAATAAAATTAAAGCAACAGAGATTTTAAGAGCACTGCACCTTGCAAATAAATTTAAAACTATTTCCCATTTCATAAAATCAGAGACAGAGTGGAAAATTCAAATTATCCAGGGTGAATTTCCGCAGCTTGCCTTACTTCTAGATGAACCGGTTCAACCTGTTTCGTGGATGGTAGAAAAAAGATCGGGAAGGTATTCTCTCTATATTCTAAATCGAATTGTTTCGGGCATGACGAGATTAATCATTCCTGTATTCCAAGTGACTGAGGAAATGATTACTTTTCGTGTCTGGAAATTAAACCGGAAAGTGGGTGAATACTCTTACCCTGTAGAAACAGTGCGCGCATTCGGTTGGGTTTCGCTTGTTCTATTTCCATTTGATGACAGGAAGGAGATCAAAAAGGTTTATCCTGATTATGCGCTAAAATTTTTAAACGACTCCGAGAAAATCTATGAATAAATTTAGAATATCTTTTAAGTTAGCTACACTTTTATTTTTTGTACATTGTGCAGGAATTTATAATAAACCAACCGTAATTGAGAATAAAAGTATTCCGGTAATTAGCAAAAATATCCGTTTCGAATTTACCGGGTTTTATTTTTATGATAAAGAATTACAGCTTTTAAAGAAAGAAATTTTGCATTCCGGCTTTGTGGAAACTCCTCATTCACCGCTACTCTTAGAAGTTATCCTGGAAGAAAAAGAGGTTTCTTATAAATATGGACTTCTTCACGCAGTAAACTTTGTAGCAAGTCTTTTCACAGTCGGGATAATTCCTTATTACACAATCACCCAGCATAAAATAACTTACCGCTTTTCGGAAAATGCAAAGATATCAGGAAGCTCTACGCAAATTCTAGAACTAGACCAGTTGAGGGGCTTATCCATACTACCCGTAACTTATTTTTTCTGGCCTTCCAATGCATTTGACAAATCTATTTTAGATTCCTGGAAAGTATATGAGGATTTAAAATGAAATTTCGATTTAAGAGTATACTAGCTATTATCCTTATTTCCATAATAACCTGTCGTTTTACGCAAAAGAAGAATACAATCGTAAGGGATAGCATTTTAGAAAATATTTTAATAGACGGAATTAAGCGTGAGTATTTTATTTATATGCCCAAAAATAGATCCCAAACAGATGAAAAAATTCCTCTAATCCTTATGCTACACGGAAGATTTGGAACTGCCAAGCTAATGATGGAAGGCTACAATATGAATGCGATAGCCGACAGAGAAGGCTTTGCCATTGCGTATCCAGATGGATTTAGCCGTAGCTGGGCAGACGGGAGAGGTGGGACTCCTGCGGATAAGAACAACATCAATGATGTAAAATTTATAGAAAGCGTTATACAAAGTGTAACCGCTAGATACCCAATTAATTCAGAAAGAATTTTTATCACAGGACACTCGAACGGGGGTTTCATGACCCAGAGAATGTTAATTGAGAAAACAAACCTTTTTAAAGCAGGCTTGAGTGTTACCGCGCATATTTCTAAAACTATTTTGCAAAATTCCAAACCGCAAAAACCGATTTCAGTTGCATTCATAAGCGGAACAGAAGACCCTCTCGTTCCCTACGAAGGCGGTTACGTAGTTGACGGCGAAGAAGTATTAGGCGCAGAGGATTCGGTAAGACGCTGGGTAGAGTGGAATGGCTGTAATCCGCAAGCCGAAATCAAAAAGGTAAATGAAAAAAGAGATGAAACTGAGTTAGAAATTTATTCCTACGGAAATTGCAAAGAAAACGTGAGCGTTCGACTTTATAAAATTATTGGTGCAGGTCATATGTGGCCTGGCATAGTGCAACAAATTCCATTTATTAATTTAGGTAGGTCCACCGAGGAATTGAATACCTCGGAAGAAGTATGGATTTTTTTTAGGAGTCAACTGTGATACTAAGATTTTTTTTTGCTTCGATACTATTTCTAACACTACAAACATCCCTTCTTTCCAAGGAGCTAATACCTGTAAGCTTAGATGAAAATTTAAAAACAATTCCACTCGGGCGATACGCTGAATTTATAGAAGACAAAGAGGCAGCGATTACTTTCGAGAATGTATTGACGAAAAACTTGCAGTGGATTAAGTTTAACAATGATAGCGGCAACTTTGGATTTAACCCAAATTATCATTGGATACGCTTTTCACTTTTCAACACAGGAAATGAAATAGAGCGACCAATATTAGAATTAGGTTTTCCCAGGCTTGATTATATTGAATTTTATAATTTCAAAAATGGGAAATATGAAAAGACAATTACAGGAGATACCTTTGCATTTCAGAAACGAGAAATCAATGATACTCACTTTGCATTTCAGCTCGAGGTAAATCCGCATTCGACGCAAACTTATTTTATTAGAACAAGAAGCACACAGAACTTATCCTTTTTAAATCCGAGTCTACATAAATCATTTACTTTCTTTCACAAGGAAACCTCCCTAAGAGATTTAGGCAATGGATTGTTGTATGGTTTTTTAATCATAATGATTTTTTATAATCTTCTTTTGTTTCTAATCATAAAAGAAAAAGTCTATTTTTATTTATCTGTATACATTGCGTCCTTCTTTATAGTTTTATTTTCTCTTCACGGAATTGCATTTCAATATATCTATCCCGAAAATACCTGGCTTGCGAATCGAGACAATTATATTTTCCTTCCGCTTTTACTTATCACCCAAATCCTATTCGTAAACTCCTATCTTGAGTTAAAGACTAATTTGCCTCGAATCTATAAATTTATGCAGATCCATGTAGCGGTTAGTCTCGTTCATTTTTTAGCGGTTAATTTCATTTTTTTTGATTATACAAAGTTTGGATATTATTCAATACTAGCAGGCATATTTTTAGATAACGTATTGTTTCTATTCGTGGGGATTTATTTATGTAAAAAGAAATTTAGACCTGCCTATTTTTTTATGATCTCATGGATTCTACTTTTGCTTGGAAATATTTTCAGAGCACTTTCCAATGCATCAATTATTCCTGTTACATTTTTTACATTCTGGTCTTTTCAAATTGGGCTTGCCTTTATGCTTGTTCTTATTTCTATTGGACTTGCGGATAAGATTAATTATCTGAAAAGAAAATTACTAAAATCAAATAAACAGTTAGAAGACTATTCGGAGCACCTAGAAGAGAAAATTTCAGAAAGAACTCTCGAACTTCAATCTACACTTAATACCGTGAGTAAACTAAAAACGCAGCAGGACGGAGATTATTTTTTGACTTCTCTTTTGATCGAGCCATTTATTATAAATGCAAGTTCCAGTGAAAACGTAAAAGTAGATTTTCTATTGATCCAGAAGAAAAAATTTGAATTCTATGGCAAAGAACAACAAATCGGCGGTGATCTTTGCCATTCACAAAATCTAATTCTAAATGATAAAAAATATATTTTATTTTTTAATTCTGACTCCATGGGAAAATCATTGCAGGGCGCAGGTGGTGCCATCGTATTCGGATCTGTTTTCTTTTCAATCATAGAGAGAACTAAATCGAACATCTATAATAAAGATATTTTTCCAGAGCGCTGGCTGAAAAATGCATTTGTAGAACTCCATAAAGTATTTCTCACATTCGAATGTACAATGCTTGTATCTGCTGTGATCGGACTAATAGAAGAAGATACAGGATTATTGTATTTTATCAATGCCGAGCACCCATGGATAGCAGTCTATGCGGATAATGCCTGTAACTTTATTGAAAAGGAAATCTATTTTACTAAACTAGGGAGCCCGGTAGATTCTAACAAAGTCTTTGTTAACCTATACCAGATGAAACAAAAAGAGGTAATCCTAATTGGATCGGACGGACGGGATGATTTTGCGGTAAATGATGATTTTAATGGACAAATCATCAACCAGGACGAAAAAGAATTTCTGAAAACTGTGGTAGAGGCAAATGGTAATTTGTCTGAAATTCATAGAATTACTTCAACTAAAGGAAAAATTATAGATGATTACTCCTTAATTAGAATTCAATGCTTGGTGGATAATGTAGATTTTACGTATTTAAAAAATCTATGTACCACTAGTTTTAATTCCAATGACTTGGAAAATGCACTATCGTATGGATTAGAATATATTGCAAAGAATCCTTCTGATTCCGAGTTTCTTTTTTTTCTGGGTGTTCTTTACAAAAGTAATCGGGATTTCAAAAAAGCAATTTTTTATTTTGAGCGGATAAGACTTCGTAACCCTTTCTATCTTGATAATTTAATTGAACTAGCAGAATCTCACTACTCGAACGGTAACAGCGAGAGAGCAAAAAATATTTTAAAAGAATGTGAGAAAATTGATTCCACTAAACCGAAAGTAGTTTTTTTAAGGGAGCAGCTACAAATAAAATAGGAATAATTTTTCTTTGCTTTTAAACTAACACTGTTTAGATGGTAGATTATGCTATTCTACTACAAACAACACCCTGGAAAAAAGTGGTTCGCTTCCAATTTACTCGCACTCATCGGTCGACTTGCTTCCGTTCTGTTGTATAAAGTCAAAATCATTTCTTCTCCTGACTTAAAAATCAACGGTCCTATTTTGGTTTTGGCGAAACACTCCATCGAAATCGATATTCCACTCGGATACTATGCGATGCTTGTTGCACTCGGGCGACATGCCTGGTGTATAATGAAAGCAAGCCTTGCCAGGAGTCGCTATTTAGGCTTCTACTGGAAAATCGGTGGTATCCCCTTAGACAGGGAAAGCCCGGAGAAGAGCAAACACATGTTAGTCTACGCAAAAAAAATTCTCTACAATCAGGATGAAAGTGGACTTGCAAGCGGAAATGGAAATGTAATGGTTCTATTTCCAGAAGAAACAACCTACTGGCAGACAATGGGAGAAGGGCTGGCAGCCGGTTTTAGATTTATTGTGGGTAAGCCTAATATACCGCTAAATGTAGTCTGTG
>JANMOF010000394.1:0-1632 GCA_031368925.1 Leptospiraceae bacterium | reverse complement strand
GGTTAAAGATAAGTAGCTACTTCCTTCTCTTCCTAAACCTTGGCTCTATGTATTGAACTAGCGACTTACTGGCAATTACCCCGCGCTCTATGAAGTATTTGATTTTGCCAAGTGTAAGAACTCTACGAAAATAAATTGCATTTTTAGACCAGACTTCTTCGTCATCGAGACAGCCTTTTTCGTGGTTGTGAAGAGATTGGAATAGTTCGAGCTTGCGAGTGAAGCCAAAGCTTTTTTTATTCAGACTAATTTTTACTCCAAATAAATGCCCGTATCTTTCGAAGTCAGACTGCATTTCACCGTCAATGTGAATCGAAAATATGTGTGCGCTTTTTGCGTCTGGTGGCTTGATCTCAGAGAGGTTGAAATGCATTCTGAGAGTTTGCGAATTGCTAAGCTCTAAAAAATTAATTTTTTCAGGGAGTAATGTCGCTTTGCCGTAACGTTGTTTTTTAGCAAGCGTCGAGTAGTGAGTCATCGTTGTAAATTTTTCTAGCTCGTATTTGTAATAGTCTTCCGTATAACGCAGTTTAGAGCGTTTAGAAATATTAATTAGAAATCTTTCTAAGTCTGACCAGAGTTCTTTTCCTATCGCATAAGCCGCAAATACCGCAACTACTGACTCTACTGAAAATAAATCATCCGGTTTGTATTTGTAAAATATTCCTGCAATCACAGAGCCCAGCAGAACACCGAAGAATTTTTGAAACTTGAGTTGGATTTTTGCGTAAGCTGAGACATGATTGGATTGAACATCTTTTACATATTCTTCGAACGGATAAAAGCTTACATGCTCGGACGTTATGCGCCTGCTATACGGGTAAAGCACAATATGCGCTTCAATTGAATCGTATTCCCGCAGTTTATCAATCTCATAAATACTCACGTCATACAAGTTCGCATGACGGGAGCTTTTTTCTAAGTGAATGATATTTTCTGGAAATTCTGGAGTCATGTGGTAGATGATTTTAGAATTTGCATAAGACGATTTGCCCCTGTATTATCAGGCTCAAGCTCTAAAACTAATTTGGTTAGTTCAATGGACGCAGCATTTTTTCCCATCAGTCGATTTACATCAGCTAGGTTCAGCAAATTCAAAGTATGGTTGGGGTTAATTTCCTTTAGCTTCTCACCGGCTTCCGTTGCCATATTATAATGACCCAATTTTTTTTCAGCCATCGACAGGTAATACCAGAATTCCGCGTAGCTCGGGTCATCTTTTAGGTATTTGCGAATTACCCCTACAGAAGATATATAATCTCTTGCCTTAAAGGAAAGTAGTCCGTAGAGTTTATTAATCTTAGGATTATTTTGATTAGCCTCTGATCGGTTGTAGGTAATCTGGAGTAGCTGCCTAGCTACTTCTTCTTTGTTGTCGCGTAATAGCTTTTTACATTCGCTATATACACTTTCTAAGTCATCGTGGTCAATGTCTTTCGGTAAAATAATTCCTGGCTCATCTTGCGGACTTGCATAGTGAACTGGAACTTCTTTATACCCAATTCGCAAAATCGAAAAGTCATCTATAAATTCACCCGAGCGTTGAATCCCGTGATAAATTTCTTCTATATCTGCCCTTCCTAAAACTACATGTTTTAGAAATAAAGTTTCGTCTTCGTTAATTGTTCGCAC
>JANMOF010000387.1:0-4327 GCA_031368925.1 Leptospiraceae bacterium | reverse complement strand
GGATTCTGGAATTCCTATACCATTGTCTTCATATACGAATAGGAGTTTATTATTATTTATGGAAGCTGAAATAAAAATATTCCCCTGGCTTGATTCGGTAAATGCATATTTCATTGAGTTAGTTATTAGCTCATTCAGAATAATTCCAAGTGGAGATAAAATATTTGCCCCAAGCTTTATATCTTCCACCTCTGTCTTTACATCTAAAAATGATTTCTGTGGAAATGTATTTACTATTTCATCACTTAGACTGACCAAATATTCCTTTAGAGAAGCTTCGCCTGTATCCTCTGATCTGTAGAGTTTATCATACATCACCATCATACTTTTTACACGACCGGCTGCATCTATTAGTACATTTTGGACAATCGGATTTTCCTGGTTCATAGCCTGGATAGACAGCAGACTAAGTACGGTATGCATATTATTTTTGATTCGATGATGCACTTCTTTTAAAATTACTTCTTTTTCTTTTAATAATTTCTGAATTTTTTCTTCAGCGAGATTTCTTTCTGTAACATCTTGCAAAGTGCTAATTGCGTAATCATTTCCCCCGAAATTGACTCTGTTAATATTTATGCGGACAACTCTAATTTGCCCCGACTTTGTCCTTACCCGTTTTTCAACATCATATTCAAAGCCTATCAAATTTAATTTTTGAATAGTTGGCTCTTGGTCTTCCTGTCTTACAATTCCAAGTTCAACTGAGGTTTTGCCTAATACTTCAGATCTAGTATATTCGAATATCTTTTCAAATGCATCATTAACATCTACAAAAATATTTTCTGGAATTTTTGTTAGCACAGCGGGTATTGCTGCTTTCTTAAATAAAATAGAATACTTTTCTTCACTTGCGCGTAACACTGATTCTGCTTCTTTGCGATCTGTTATTACATCAAAGATAGTAACAAAGTATTCTCTTTGTGGGCTATAGACTGAAATCTCAAACCACATTTTTAGAGATTCGACATAAGCTTCAAAGGTTTCCGGGATTTCCGTTAATGAAACTCTTCCGAATATTTCAAATAATTCTGGATCCCTTTTTAATATCCCAGGAAAAATCTCAGATACTTTTTTTCCTACGATGTCTTTAAGCCCGGTTAATTTTTCTAATGCTTTATTTACTGATAAATATGTAAAATCTACTGGTCTTCCATCCTGAAAAAACATTTTACAATAAGCAAAACCATTTAGCATATTTTCGAATAGAGAGTGATAAAGCTTTTCACTCTCTTCAATTTTCCTTTGAACTTCGTATTCTTGTGTTACATCTCTAAAAACAAGAACTACACCGTTAATTTTTCCTGATGAATCTTTAATCGGTGCACCTGAATCTGCAATCTGGTATTCTTTTAAATCTTTCGAAATTAATATTGTGTGATTTGCGAGTCCAACTATATTACCAGTTACTAATATAGCCGCAACAGGATTTTGAACTGATAATCTAGTTTCGGAATTTATTATTTTAAAAATTTCTTCTAGAGTTTTTCCATATGCTTCCTTAAAAGTCCAGCCAGTCAACTTTTCTGCGACCGAATTCATTTTAATAACTCTTGCATTTGTATCTGTCGCAATCACAGCATCACCAATTGATTGCAAAATAGTTCCTAGCTCTTCTCTTTCCCGGTGAATTTTTTGATTAGCCTCAAACAATTTGAATGCCATTTTAATTGAAGCAATTAAAAGTTCTGAATTTGAACTCTTTGATATGTAGCCATAAGAAGTTATTGTTTCTATCTTACGAATTATTTCATTTTCTGAACGCGAAGAAAGAAAAAGGATCGGGATATTACTGGTTTTTAAAATTTCCAGTGCGGCTTCAGTCCCATCTAATCCATATCCTAGATCAATATCCATGAGAATAAGATCAATTAATCCCTTATTTTTTAAAACGCTAGTTATTGCTTCTTCACCGCTTGCAACATGAATTACTCTATAACCTTCTTGTTCAAGTTGTTGCATTTCCATTACTGCAATCAGTATATCATCTTCGACTAGGAGTATAGTTTTATTATTCGCATCATCTGAAATAAGCGAGTTAAAATCGTTCAACTTTAGCTCCTCGAAATTAAGATTTGTCTACTCTTGCATATAACTCTATATAAACCGCAAAAAACATTTTTCAAATTAAATACAGGTCAAGTATGCATAAAAGTTGTAAAATTGCAAGCATTATGAAAAAATACTTAGTATCTCACCTTGAATTATCATTTTGTAAAGAAATTATAATGTAAGGTGAGTTAATATTATTTGTTTGTAATTATCCATAACCCAATAGGAATGGAACCTATGGCAAAGCACGAAGGTTTTAAAAAAAATATCAACATTAGACCTAAAAAATTCTTATTACCCCTTACACAGATTTTTTTACCGCTCCTTTTATTTTGCGACTTAGAGAACCGCTACCCTGATGCTGGTGAATTTTGCACTCCTATGAAAGAAATTCCAGAATGCGTGCAAATGGATTTTAGAAATAAAAATCTGATTTTGAGCGGAAGTGCAAGTCTAGATCAAAAAAGAATATTTCTTAAAATGATCAACCGAGTTGAATATGAGTATGAATTGGATAATTCCAAATTGCAAATTGATGTTTTAAGTGAGCATCGAATTCGAATTAGAACTCTAAAACTCCCTGAGTCAGCTTTGCAGAAAGAAGAAACTTATCTTCGCATAAAGGGTCCGAAAATTTCTCTCTGGACTCGAATTAGAAATTTATGGGATAAGAAAGATTAGCTCAAAGGAGAGATTATGAAAGACAAGAATATTTCACGTAAAAAATTTTTAACCCAATCAGGAATTATTCTAACCGTTCCGCTATTTTTAAAATACTGCGCTTCAACCGAATATCCAAGGCTTACCGGCAAATCAGGTGTAGACCCCATTGATAATGCAAATGCAGAGGGAATGCTCGATCCAATCTTAAAGGCAATCAATGCAGGAATCACTGCGCCCAATCCTCATAATACACAAGCATGGAAATTTAAAATTCTGAGTTCAACGGAAATGCTTCTGTTTGTAGATGAAAAAAGGATTTTGCCTGTCACAGACCAGCCTGCAAGACAAATCCATATTGGACAGGGAACTTTTTTAGAGCTTCTAAAGATTGGAGCAAGACAAATAGGTTACGATACAGAAATTAAAATACTTCCCGAAGGAGAATATAAGTTTGAAGACATTGGTAAGAAGCCAGTGGCTAAAGTCAAACTCACTCCATCAAAAGCAATAGGACACCCACTTTATGAATTTGTAAAACAAAGAGCTACCAATCGTGCTGTCTATGATGGAGATTTTATAACCGACCAAGAATTTACCAAGCTCAGAGAAATTGGTAAGCCAGAACACAGTGAATTAAATACCGTTATTGGCGAAAAATCAATTCAACCCTTTAAAGAGATTTTCTTTGAGGCAATGAAATTAGAATCTACTACTTTCAGAACGAATGAAGAAAGCCGCATATGGTTTAGATTCAACGATAAAGAAATTCAAACCAAACGAGATGGAATTGCACTTCCGGATCAGGGGCTATCAGGCTTTACCCGCTGGATGGCAGAAACTTTCTTTATGGGACCGGAACCAGAAAAATTTCATGACAAAAAAGGTTTAGAAATATTTCTTTCCAGATATAAAGAGAAAATTGATTCAACCAAAGGAATTGTGTTCTGGAAAACAAAAACAAATACGCAGAGAGATTGGATTCTAACTGGAATGGACTATGCGCGTTTTCATCTTGCTATTACCTCTCTCGGACTTAAAATGCACCCATTCAGCCAGGCGCTTCAGGAATTTTCAGAAATGGAAAAAGAGCGCTTAAAATTAGAATCACTGACTGGAGTTTCTGGAAAAGAGAAAATACAAATGATAGTAAGACTCGGACGAAGCGAATACAGGTATTTTACCCCAAGACGAAATAGTAAGGATATGATTGTACAAACTTTCAAAGAAAGAAGACTATAGAGTCTTTAATTATTATTGGATTCAAATTTTTAAATAGCAAGGAAAAATAAAATGAAAAAACTTATCAGAATTAGCTTTTTGATTATCTTTTTTTTCGGAGCGTTCATTGCGACTGTTGGTTTCTTAATGAACCGCAAGAATATTCTCAAATATAGAGATAACGGTATTTCTATATCCGCGTACGTAACGGATAAGGAAACGTATTCTCAAAAGATTAGTAGAAAAGGAAAAACTCGAGAAGTCAACATGATCCAATTGCGTTTTACACTGAATGGAAATCCTGGCGCCGCTCATGTAAGCGAATACATCGGAGAAACAGAAATGGAAACTTATAGCAATGGTCAGAAAGTGGACTTAGTTTATCTACCCGATA
>JANMOF010000302.1:0-4784 GCA_031368925.1 Leptospiraceae bacterium | reverse complement strand
TAACTATTATTGGCGTTTCGGGAAATTCGATCCCTACCGCTAGGAATTCCGACTGTCCATAAGAAATACGCTGGAACCATTTTTTATAGATTTATATGCTAATCTTCAGAATGAATTTTTATTTTTTTCTTCTTCATCTCCATAAATGACACTGAGAAGCAATTTACTTTAAACCTAGATTTAAAAAAAAAGCAAACTTTTTATAGTTGCAGCATTCTTTTTTCTTGCTATCCTATTTCTAAATCATTTTTAAATGAGACCAAGGAAAGCATGAATAAACCAATTCTTCCCGTAAAAATAAATAAACAAGAAGCTCTGGAATATCACTCAACTGGTAAGCCGGGCAAAATCGAAGTTATCCCCACAAAGGCTTACAGCACACAAAGAGATCTTTCCCTCGCCTATTCTCCCGGAGTTGCCGAGCCCTGTCTCGAAATTGCAAAAAATCCTGATGATGTGTATAAGTATACTGCAAAAGGAAACCTGGTCGCTGTCATTTCCAATGGAACGGCTGTCCTCGGACTCGGCGACATAGGTCCGTTAGCCGGAAAGCCTGTAATGGAAGGAAAAGGAATGCTGTTCAAAATCTACGCTGGTATAGATGTTTTTGATATTGAACTTGATACTAAGGATGTAGAAGTTTTTATTCAAACTGTCAAGACAATTGCGCCTACATTTGGAGGAATTAATCTAGAAGACATTAAAGCTCCAGAATGCTTTGAAATAGAAACACGGTTAAAAAAAGAATTAGATATTCCTCTTATGCATGACGATCAGCACGGAACAGCGATTATCTCGTCTGCCGCATTAATCAATGCATGTGAAATTTATAAAAAAGATTTATCTAAAATAAAGCTAGTCATGAACGGAGCAGGTGCCGCAGCTATTTCCTGCGCCAAATTATATGTATCCGTTGGAGTCAAGAAAGAGAATATTCTAATGCTCGATAGTAAAGGAACGATTACTACCGATAGAACCGATCTCGATGAACAAAAAAAAATCTTTTCAGTAACTACATCAGCTAAGACCTTAGCCGACGCAATGATAGGTGCAGATGTTTTTGTAGGTTTATCAAAAGGAAATATAGTTACTGCCGAAATGCTACAGAGTATGGCAGCACAACCAATCGTATTAGCTCTTGCAAATCCCGATCCGGAAATTTCCTATGAAGACGCAGTAGCATCGAGGGATGATATTATCGTCGCTACCGGCAGAAGCGATCATCCAAACCAGGTGAACAATGTTCTAGGTTTCCCATACATCTTCCGGGGTGCGCTTGATGTGCGTGCAACTAAGATTAACGAAGAAATGAAATTAGCCGCAGTCTATGCTATTGCTGCTCTTGCAAAAGAGCCTGTTCCTGATTCAGTGAACCTTGCTTATAACTCACGCAAACTCTATTTCGGAAAAGACTATATTATCCCCAAGCCAATCGACCCACGCCTTATTTATATTGTATCTCCTGCTGTTGCAAAAGCAGCAATGGAATCAGGTGTTGCCAAAAAAGAAATTACTGACTGGGAAGAGTATAAGCAAACACTGATTAGCCTTACAGGACAAGACAATAAGCTAATTCGAACCTTCACAGAAAAAGCAAAGCGAAACCCAAAACGTGTTGTATTTGCCGAAGCAGATAATTATAAAATTTTAAAGTCTGCCCTAGTGTTAAAGGAATATGGTGTTGCAATACCGATTCTGCTCGGAGATAAAGTAATCATTAATGAACACGCAAAAGAATATGGAATTGATCTACTTGATATTCAAATCATTAACCCTGCAAGCGAAGAAATGAAACAACTTGCGCTACAGTTTGCCGAATCATTTACGGAAAAAAGAAAACGACGGGGAATTACTCTCTATGAGGCAAAACTAAAAATGCGCAATCGCCATCATTTCGGTGCAATGATGGTTGAGTTTGGAATGGCTGATGCAATTCTTTCTGGAATCACTCGAAACTATGCAAGCCCAATTCAATCAGCATTACAAATTATTGGACTAGAGGATGATACACGAATAGCCGCCGGCATGTATATCATCAATACGAGAAAGGGAACTTTCTTCTTTGCAGATACAACTGTGAATGTAAATCCAAGTATGAAAGATCTTGTAGATATAACGTTATTAGCCGCTCGCGCGATTAAAAGATTTGGAATCGTTCCGAGAATTGCTATGCTTTCGTATTCAAACTTTGGCTCGAATACGGGAGATGAGCCAATTAAAGTGAGAGATGCTGTTGCCTATTTACATAAGAATCATCCTGATATAAATGTTGATGGAGAGATCCAGGCTAACTTTGCCACAAACCCGGAACTCTTAAAAAAACAATTTCCTTTTTCTACTTTAATAGAGCAGAATGTAAACACTCTCATATTTCCAAATCTTTCATCGGGGAATATGGCTTATAAACTTCTCTTCGAATTAGGTGGAGCAGAAATAATGGGACCAATTCTACTCGGCACAAAAAAACCAATGCATGTGCTACCACTCGATTGCTCTGTTAGAGAAATTGTAAATCTAGCAACCCTCGCTGTAGTCCAAGCACAGGAGTTAGGCTAATAGGCATTCTTGTTGATTAAACCGGTTATGGGGGTAAGAAGTATTATCTTCAAATCAAAGAATATCGACCAATTTTCGATATAGTAAATATCAGCCTCGATTCGTTTTTCAATCGAGGTATCACCTCTCAGTCCATTTACCTGTGCCCATCCGGTAATACCCGCCTTTACCGCATGACGTCTCATATACTGATGATGCTCGTTCTTAAACTTCTCAACAAAAAATGGTCTTTCCGGTCTTGGTCCTACAACAGACATACTTCCCATTAGAACATTAAAAAATTGAGGAATCTCATCAATGGATAACTTGCGTAACACGCTGCCAACGGGTGTTACTCTCGGGTCATTCTTCTTAGTCCATATAGTATCCGAGTCTGCCTTTGCCTGTGTATACATAGTGCGAAATTTTAACATCGGAAAACTCTTATTATCCAGTCCCACTCTTTCCTGGCGAATAAATATATCACCTTCGGACGTAACTTTTACTAAGAACGCAATTAATAGATAAATAGGAGAAAATACTAAGATGAAAGTCAGTGCAAATAAAAAATCAAACGATCTCTTAATAAATCTATTATAACCCATTCGAATCGGAATATCTCTAATCGAAATGATTGGCACTCCATCCATCCCTTCCACTCTTCCCTTAGCCGCTATAAACTCGATGAATTCGGGTATTATTTTTAATTCAATATTTTCGTGATCACAGATATCAATGATCTCACGCAGGTTCTCCCCGTCCGCAAATTCCTTTGCGTATATGAGGATATCCGGTCTTTGCCCCGATAGGATTTTTTCAATATCTTTTAGATTTCCTAGAATGGGGAAATCTTCTCTCACCTTTGTTCTCGCAATACTCTTTATATACCCTACTATATTATAGCCGTATATTTTATGTTTTTGGATAACTTCTGTTATTCGCTCTGCCGTCTTACCGGTTCCAATGATGATTACATTTCGAAGATTATATCCCCTCTCCCTGAGTCGCATTAAGAAAATTCGAAATCCGAAATGGATGATTGCTGTAAGCACAATACTAGTCACTACATAATACGCGATAAACAACCTGGAAAAACTTTCTCCCCTAACTTCCCCACGAAAGAAAAATAAAAGCGAAAGTATAAATAGTAAGTTTAATACAACACCAGATGCAATCACGGAAAGCTCATCAAAAAAAGCAAGCCCTCGCCTTGGATGGTAAAGATCAATCGATATAAACGCCAACACCTGCGTAACCGATAAGACAATGGAAAGGATTACATAGTTAGTCGTGTTAAAATAAAAATTTGTATCTAGAACATAGCGAAGTAGGAAGGCAGCCCAAAATCCTAAAAAGGAAATGGCTAAATCTAACCCGATAAACATTAACTTAAATGTCTGGTTTCTTTCTTTAAGCATTAAGGTCCCTCCGCAGATACACCCGAATACCCACCAATTCCTTTGTCCAATGGACGTTTTCTAAACCTGTAAATTCTTGCCCTAGACTGTGCAGCCGCAGGCTCTTCCGGTCCGAGATTAACATTGAGTAAGTTGATCGAAAAAAATACCGATTGATCGTAAAAGGTAACAAGACTATCAAGAGAAGTTCCTCCCGGAATTGCACGCAAGTCCATCGAGTAGCCAATTCGATATTCGAAGTTGTGAATATTGTATTTTCCAACCAAAATAAAGCGGTTAACGTTAAACGCTGTATTTTGTCTAGCCTGCGCCCCATTTAGTCCAAGCCCATTCGCTAAGTCTTTCCGGAGTGTAGTTTGTTGAAATGAAGTATTAGGACTTGTGGCTTGCTGATACGAATTATCAATAGTAGCCTGATCTGTTCCATTTCTAAAAATTGCATTTTGTCCAATTTCATCCGTATATCGCCAAGGCTGAGTCACGCGGGAATCTAATTCTAATTCCAAACCAAAATGTCTCGTAACTTGTAAATCCGTCTGAATATAAAAACGATAAGAATCTAAAAAAGAACTTCGCGTAGTATTGTATTTACCCGCTTGGTTTGTTTGCCCCGCGTAAACTCCAAATTGTTCTAATTGACTATTTTTGAAAACATGAAACCAGGTTGAGCCTACTTCAAAATTTTTAAAATTACGAATAAATGGGAGTGAAAATCCCCCCATCTTATAAGATATAGTAGCATTATTATAGAGAGGGCTATGCTGTGCGGTGTGGTACACATAATCATTATTTAAAAATATCCCAGTATAAAAACTTCTTTTCTTTTCCAGG
>JANMOF010000292.1:0-9254 GCA_031368925.1 Leptospiraceae bacterium | reverse complement strand
CCATTTCTTTTGCCAGTTTTTTCGCAGCAGAAAACGCATGAGCTGTTTCTAAAGCAGGAATAATTCCTTCTAACCTGGAAACTTCTACGAAAGAGGCTAATGCCTCTTTGTCGTTCACACTGACATATTCCACACGCTTGGTCGATGCAAGGTAGGCATGCTCTGGACCAACTCCCGGATAATCAAGACCAGCCGACACCGAATGCGCCGGAACTATTTGTCCTCCTGCATCCTGTATAATTAAAGTTTTTGTGCCGTGCAAAAATCCAGGTCGACCAAATGTAATCGTAGCAGAATGCTCACCGGGTTTATTTCCAAGTCCACCCGCTTCGACTCCATACAATTTTACTTTTTTATCTTTTAAGAATCCATAAAACATCCCAATCGCATTTGAACCACCACCCACACAGGCAATGACTGCATCGGGAAGTTTTTTATTTTTCTTTTTGAATTGGCCTTTTGTTTCTTTTCCAATTACAGATTGAAAATCTCGAACGATAGTCGGAAATGGATGAGGACCAATTGCCGAACCGACAATGTAATGCGTATTAGCCACACTAAGCGCCCATTCCCGCATCGCTTCACTCGTTGCATCCTTAAGAGTTGCAGTCCCCGATGTAACAGGAACAACCTTGGCACCTAGAAGTTTGATTTTATATACATTTAATTCCTGTCGTCTAACGTCCTCTGCTCCCATATAGATAACAGTTTCCATATCAAATAAAGCACCTACAGTAGCAGTGGCTAATCCATGTTGTCCAGCACCTGTTTCTGCAATGATTCTTTTTTTACCCATTGCCCGCGTAAGAAGTGCTTGCCCTACCGTATTATTGATCTTATGCGCTCCGGTGTGATTCAAGTCTTCGCGCTTGAGCCAGATTCTAGCACCACCCCAGGCTTTAGTAAGTCTTTCTGCAAATGTTAGAAGAGAGGGTCGTCCTACATAATTTTGATTATAATAGTTTAGCTCTTTTACAAATTTAGGATTATTTCTAAGCTTTAAATAGACTTTCTCTAACTGGATTAATGCGTCTGTCAATATCTCTGGCGCATACCGTCCCCCGAAGTCTCCAAAATACCCCTGCTCTTGCCCAAAATTTTTATCTTTCATAATTAACTCCTTAAATCCCCCCTGCCCCCCTTTGCGAAAGGGGGTTTAGGGGTAGTAACCCATCTTTGCGAAAACAGAGTGCCTCAAAAAACTATCCATCTAAAAAGGAGCTCTTCGAACAACACCCCCTTTCGTAAAGGGGGACAAAGGGGGATTAAATCAATGCGTTATACAATTCCTGTCTCAATTTTTCCACTTCGCCGAGTAACTGCTCTTTAGATTGGAAAGGCATATTCTGTTCTGCCCCTGATTTTCGATTTAGAATAGAGAATTCATTTTTCTCAAAATAGTTTTTTCCAAGAGTGATACGAATTGGAAAACCTACAATCTCAGAATCTTTGAATTTAAAACCGGGACCTAAGTCTCTATCATCCCAGAAAACTTCTATACTATTTGCCTGTAAATAGCTATAAATTTCTTCTACTTTTTTATATTCGTCCTCTGTCTTAGAAATACTCACAAGAGATACTTCATAAGGAGCAACAGAAATAGGCCAGATGATTCCTTTCTCATCGTTTGCTTGTTCGATAATAGTCGCCATTGTTCGGTTCAGTCCAATTCCATAGCATCCCATTGTGAGTAATACCATTTTGCCGGACTTATCAGAAACTTTTATATCAAATGCTTTCGTGTATTTGTTCCCGAGTTTAAAGATATGACCTACTTCAATTCCTTTTTCTAGCGAGAGAGGTTTTCCAGAAGTAGGACAGGGATCCCCGGCTTCCACCATGCAGAAATCTTTTTGGTTTACTTCTTTTTTTAAATCCCGAGAAAGCACAAAATTACGAGTATGCGCATCCAGTTCATTTGCACCGACTACATAACTACCATTCGGATCAATGCTTTTATCGTATAGGATTTTTAATTTAGAAGCGACTGCTTCTTCAAGAACAGGTCCAGTAAAACCCACTACAATCCCAAGTTTTTCACATTCAGGATTTGATAACGGACGAACCTCTAAGGACGCAAACTGGTTATTAACCTTAACCGGGTTAACTTCTCTGTCTCCACGGATGAAAACCAGTACATCAAATTTTTCATCCGCTTTTAATAAAACAGCTTTGATTGTATTCTTTGCTTCTATATTTAAAAGTTTGGAAACATCTTCAATTGCTTTCGTATTAGGAGTAGAAACTTTTTCCATGGCAGGCTGTTCTTTTTTCTCAGTTGAATAATTCCATATTACAGGAGTCTTCTCGACGTTACCCGCATAACCGCTTTCGAGATTTATCGCAAGTGTATCCTCACCAATGGGGGAAATCACCATAAACTCCTCCGATCCACTCCCACCCATCGCACCAGAGTCTGCTTGCACCGGAATTGTATTCAGCCCACAACGATTGAATATCTGCCTGTAGGTTTTACGCATTAGTTGATAAGTTTCGTCTAAAGAAGCATCATCTATATGAAACGAATAGGCATCTTTCATGATAAATTCACGGGAGCGGATAACGCCAAACCGAGGTCTGATTTCGTCTCTAAACTTTGTATGAATCTGGTATACGTTCTTAGGCAAATCCTTGTAAGACTTTAAAATTGGTTTCATTAAAGTTGTAAAAGACTCTTCATGTGTGGGACCAAGACAATGAGGAACGTCATGTCTATCGTTAATGCGAAACATTTCTTTCCCCATCTTTTCCCATCTTCCACTTTCTTGCCAAATCTCAGCAGGGGTTAATATTGGTAATTCAAACTCAAGTGCACCAGAGTTATCCATTTCTTCTCTAACGATTGCTTCAATTTTTTTTAGAACTCTAAGTCCCATTGGTAGAAAATGATAGAGACCAGATGAAGATTTTCTGACCAAGCCTGCTCGAATCATTAGCTTATGAGAAGCTACTACTGCGTCGGCAGGATCTTCTTTGGTTGTTGGTAAAATATAATTAGATGCTTTCATAAATTAAAATAATCGTGACGTTACATCGTTGAACGTTACATAAACTCCCAGTATTAGTAAAAATAAAAACCCGACTTTAAATATAGTCTCTATTGCTTTTGCCGGAAGCGGTTTACCAGCAATTGCCTCATAAAGATAAAGAACAAGATGACCACCGTCAGCGACAGGAATGGGCAAAAGGTTCATGAACATAAGTGCGATCGAAATGTTTGCCACAAAGTTCAAATAAAATAACCAGCCGAACTCAAGACTCATTCCAGCAGAGTGAACAATTCCAACCGGACCGGAAAGATTGTCTTTTACAGAAATCAATCCACGAAAAAGCATCCCAATCGCCTTGACTGATGTGGCTACTCCCCTGTAAACCTTATCAACAGAGATCATAAATGCTTCTGCTATTGAATTTTTCTTAGAAATTCTTTCCGGCTCAAATTTCATGTCTGCCATAAAGCCGAGAAGACCTATAGGCTTTAAACGAAACTTAGCGGTAAAAATAAGTTCGCCTGTTTCAAATGTAATTTCATTGGAAGAAAGACTGGCTAAGTATTTTTTCATTTCTTCAAAATTGGAAAACTTCTGTCCATTAATGCGGATATTCAAGAGTTTTCGCGCAATCTTTGGATCGTGTGCTGCAATAGATAAATTTGGTATCACAAATGCTGGATTTTTAGAATCCACCAAGTTAAACATTTCAAAAATATCAGAACCGCGGACAGGAACTTTCACGACAATATCCTCTGTAGACCAGGGAGAAATAAGCGGAATTGTCTTACGGAGCAAATGAATATTAACCGTTTGATTTTGGTAATTTCCTAGAACAGTTTGCAGCTCCCCGATAGTCGCGACCGGTTTTCCTTCCACATCTAATATCATATCCCCATCTTTCAGGTATGCAATGGCTCGTGATATAAGTTTGGAGTGAAGATCTTTCTCTGGCTTTTTATTTTCGAGTTCGCGCACTACTTCTTTCGAAAAATTCTTGGTGTAGTATTCATCCGCTTTTCCCTCTCGATCAAATGTATTTTTAAACCAATACCCAATCTGCTCGGAATATTTAAAGGTAACAACAATATGCCGCTCACCGAATGGCTCGACCATAAGAGTCGGTCTACCGCCAGATGAAAATACGTCAGGCGTAATCTTGACTGATTTTGTTTCCCCTTTACGCTCATAGGCTACTTCAATTTCTTCTCCACCGGAAAGCCCGACACTTGCAAATATTTCTTCGAATGAGTCAATTGCCTTACCATTGATTGCAGTAATTTTATCACCGGTTCTAAGTCCAGCCTGGTAAGCTGCTGAATAATCTCGATTAGCCTTATCGATGAAAATTTTATTTCCCCAGGAATTGTCTTCACCAAGAAGTGCAATTGCAAAGAAAATTCCAAAGCCTAGAAATAAATTAAAGAGTGGACCACCGAGTACAGGAATCATTCTCTTTAAAGGAGGTGTCGAAAGTAATTCTCCCTCTCTTCCTTTTAATCTTTTTCCGTATTGATCTCCCTTAAACATGACGTAGCCGCCAATTGGAATTCCTGTGATCTGGTATGTTGTCTCGCCAATTCTTTTTTTCCAAATACCACGACCATAGCCTAGAGAAAAAATGCGCGCCTTTACTCCCACTAACATTCCGCAGAGTAAATGACCTAACTCATGGATGAAAATGGAAATACCAAGCATCATGACTGCACCAAAAATAACTAATAGCAAATTTCCTCCTAGGAATTCCCTCTGACAAATTCTCTTGCCTTTCTATCTGCTTCTAAAAAAGGTTCGAGCTCTTCAGGGTATTCTACTACTATAGACTGTAAGACAGAATCAATTTTCTCTGTGATTTGAGTAAATTGAATCTTATGAGTTAAAAACAGATTAACCGCTTCTTCGTTCGCTGCATTAAAGAGTGCGGGCGCCGTGCCACCTTTCTTTCCTGTTTCAAATGCAAGAGCAAGTGCCGGATAACGTTTTGCATTAGGCTCCCAGAAATTTAATTTTTTCCATTTGGGTGGCTTACTTTCTATCAATACTTTCGGTGTAAGCTTAGGATAAAATAACGAATGCGCGATTGGATAAATCATATCTGGATGAGAGGCATACATTAGAGTAGCCCCGTCAATTAATTCAATCATTCCATGCACAATACTTTCCGGGTGAATTACAACTTCTATTTTTTCATAGGGAAATCCAAATAAAAAATGAGCTTCGATTACTTCGAGTCCTTTGTTCACAAGTCCCGCAGAATCAATTGTAATCTTGGGTCCCATTTTCCAAGTTGGATGGTTAAGTGCTTCTTCTACCGTTACATTTTTTAATTTTTCTAGCGGCAAATCACGAAAAGACCCGCCCGATGCAGTGAGAGTAAGAGAGGCAATGTTTTCACGCTTTTGGGACTCAACCAATTGAAAAAGCGCGTTATGCTCCGAATCCACAGGAACCAAAGTAACTTTGTATTTTTCTAAAAGTGAATTTATATAAGGACCGAAGGTGACTAACGTTTCTTTATTAGCTATTGCAATTTTTTTCTTTGCCTCTATTGCGGCTATCGTTGGATTTACACCGAGTGAGCCGACGACGGCTGTTACAACAATATGAACAGGAGTCATTTTTACAATTTCACTCATCCCACTCGCACCATACAGCACGCGGGTATTTTTATAACGGCTACCCATAACAGATTTATCTACTTCCTCAGAAGTAATCACCGCATAACTGGGATTAAACTCCTCGATAATTGCTTTCGCTTTCTCGAGATTAGAGTTTACACTAAAAGAATATAACTGAAATACTTCAGGAAATAAGCGTAAAACTTTTAAAGTAGATTCGCCTACGGAACCAGAAGCACCCAGAAGACAAATTCTTTGCATAGGAAATTAACTCACCGTATATGTCAACGGATTAGGATTTTTAACCACGAAGGACGCGAAGCTCACGAAGTTACGAACCAAAATAACTTCTCTTTTCTTCGTGTCCTCTGTGCTCTTCGCGGTTAATTCTTGTTTTCTCATATCGCGAAGCCAGCCATTTCTTTGAATACCAAATACACATAAGCAGTTGGTATTGTAAATAGAAGAGCATCGGCTAAATCGAGCACTCCGCCATGACCAGGAATTGTTCCAGCAGAATCTTTTGTATGAGCATCGCGCTTCATAGCTGACTCAGAAAGGTCTCCTGCCACGCTAATGATGGAAAAAATAAATCCAAATACGATTGTTTCAATCGTTCCAAATGCTGGAGTTTTACCAAGAGCATTTATCCAAATTGCATTTACAATCAAACAATATATAATAGCAGTAATGATTCCTGTTACATATCCTTCGATTGTTTTTTTAGGGGAAATTTTGAGTCCCGCAGGGTGTCTTCCAAAAAGTCTTCCACCAAAATAAGCTCCTGCGTCTGTAATCATTGTTAGCCCACAAACGATATACACATAGTAAACGCCATAGGGCAATGATAATAATTTAAGAAAATGTCCTAGCGGTATAGCAAGATAAATCACACCGAGAATAGTCGTGCTCACAGAAAAAATCGCACCATCTAGAGGTCTGTGGAGTATCTGCCAAACGAAAGAAAAAAAGGCAACTAAAAATACAGCTAAGACTACTAACTCATAATCTGCTTTAAAAAAACGACCGGAATTTGCTAACCAATACGGGACTTCAATTTGGTTTTGTCGTAGTAAAAGATTAAAATAATAAATCGTAAAAATAATAACCGCAAGAAGAAAACCTGTGGCACGAAATGGTCTTCCCTCGTCTCCCCTGTCAGAAAGCTTATAAAACTCAACCAAGCCAAGGTAAATCACCGTTAGCCCTAAAAGGAATAAAGGAATATAATATAAAAATGCACTGTATTGAAATGAGAAAATGAATATAGGAAGTAAAATTACCGCCGATAGTATCCGCATCATAGTTTCTTTCATTTTTCAAGACCTCCAAATTTTCTAGTTCTACCTGCATACCAGTCCAAAGCATCAAACAAAGATTTTTTATCAAAATCAGGCCAGAGGGTATCCGTAAAATAGATTTCTGCATATGCTATCTGCCATAGCAAAAAATTGGAAACTCTTTTTTCTCCTGCGGTACGAATTAACATATCAACTGGAGGAAGTGGGTAAGTGTAGAGTGCTTCCTCGAATTCAGCTATTTTGATTTCTTTTTCTAGGTTTTTATTTTTTTTGATTCGGTTTTGGATGATTTTGTGAAATGCATTTAGAATTTCATCTTGTGAGCCATAGTTCAAACAAAAGTTTATCACAATCCCAGTATTGTTAGAAGTCGCAGAAACCGCCCTGTCAATGCGCTTCAAAGAGCCTGCGGGAATCATCTTACGAGAGCCCGAATGAAGGATTTTAATATTTTTACTTAAAATAGAATCTAGTCTGGAATCAATAAACTCTTCTAGTAAATTAAAAATTGCTCTCACTTCTGTAATTGGTCTTTTCCAATTTTCTGTGGAGAATGCGTAAAGGGAAATATTCTTCAACCCAATTTCGATTGCTAAGTCCATGAGTCGATCAATAGCAAGCGAGCCCTCTCTATGACCTTCTTTACGAGCGAGTCCTTTTGTGGTTGCCCATCTTCCATTGCCATCCATGATGATGGCAATATGTTCGGGGAGTTTGGTTTTTTGTTTCACAAGGTTTAGACAGTTAGAATTTCTTTTTCTTTCGCGTCTGTCATTTCCTGAATCTTAGTTATGTAAGAATCAGTTAGTTTCTGCGTTTGATCAGTTAAACTTTTCATCTGATCTTGTGAAGAATCAGCATTATCCCGCTTGATGTCATCATTGATGTCACGGCGAATATTACGAATTGCTACTTTTTTTTCTTCACTTTTTTGTTTTAGAACTTTTACTAATTCTTTTCGTCTCTCTCCAGTAAGCTCAGGAAGTGGAATACGAACCACTACTCCATCGTTATTAGGAGAGAATCCCATTCCAGATGTCATGATTGCTTTTTCTATATTTTTGATTACTGTTTTGTCATAAGGGGTAATCATGATAAGCCGCGGCTCAGGAGTGGTAATAGAGCCCATTTGGTTAAGTGGGGTTAACGCCCCGTAATACTCTACCTTAATATCTTCTACCATAGCAGGGTTTGCACGCCCGGTACGAATTTGTAAAAAGTCTTTTTTTAATGCATCGATGGTTTTATCCATCTTCACTTTTGCCTGGGATACATAGTCAGTCATTTGCGAATTTTACCTCTTCTGAATTTGAGATTAATGTTCCTACAATTTTACCAGAGATTAAATCTCTTAAATTGCCGGATTTAAAAATATCGAATACTATAATCGGCATGTTGTTTTCCATGCAGAGGCTAAGGGCTGTTTGATCCATCACCTTGAGCCGATTTTTAATTGATTCTGAAAAAGAAATACTTGCATATCTCTTTGCCGATTTGTCTAGTTTTGGATCAGCAGTATACACTCCGTCCACTTTGGTTGCTTTTAAAATTACTTCACAGCCTACTTCTACAGCACGTAGACTTGCAGTTGTATCTGTGGTAAAATAAGGATTACCCGTTCCACCAGCGAAAATTACTACGCGCTTTTTTTCTAAATGGCGAACGGCACGTCTACGAATGTAAGGCTCCGCAATTGAATTTACTTCAATCGCGGAAAGTACTCTAGTGAATAAACCATTTTTTTCACAAGCATCTTGGAGTGCCAGAGCATTCATAATCGTTGCCATCATACCCATATAATCTGCGGTAGATCTTTCGATTCCTTTTTCTACACCTCTGATACCACGGAAGATATTTCCTCCACCTACTACAATCGCAACTTCGATATTCTGTCTGTGAATATCGAAAATTTCTTTTGCTAAGGCACTGGTTTTATTTCCGTCAATTCCATATTCGCCCTCACCTGCTAGAGCTTCTCCCGATAACTTTATCAGGATTCTTTTATATGGCTTGTGCTGAGTTGGTTCTTTCGAGTCCAATTATCCTCCGATTTGGTAACGAATATATCTCCCGATCGAGATTTCTTCTCCAAATTTTTTGCTAGCATCCTGAATGATTTCTTTCATAGTTTTTTTGTTGTCTTTGATATTTTGCTGTTCTAAAAGACAAACTTCTGAATAAAAACTAGTCAATTTTCCAGGAATGATCTTATCAATTTGTTCTGGCTTTTTGCCTTGCTCAATTAATTGCGATTTTAATATTTGAGTTTCTTTTTCTATAACTTCTTTTGGAACATCTGAAATGTTAAAATACAAAGGATTAACCGCAGCTACTTGTAAGCAAAG
>JANMOF010000264.1:0-4466 GCA_031368925.1 Leptospiraceae bacterium | reverse complement strand
TGATTGAGACTACGGAAGAAAATGTTTTTCCGAAAAAACTTCCTGATTTAAGAAGTCCTATTATTGCATTCTGGCTTTTAGATTCTGACAAAAAACTTATTATTGATTTGTATGAAGAAAGTATTCAAAAAGAAATATCTTCTATAAAAATAAAGCTAGAGGTAAATGAAGATAGCCTCTACGATAAACAAAATAGAGAAGAAGAAGCAGTTGAAAAGAAAAAAATAGAAGAGTTGCAATCTGCCCGCGTTAAGGTATTGAATACAGCACTGCTTGCATTGGAAAAAACTATCCTCGAAAATTTCTCCACCATTGAGACGATAGAATTTAAACTCAATGGGCACTCTAAAGATTTTGTAGGACTTGAATATAAATTGACGGAAGTAAAGAAGCGAAACTAATCTTGAGTAACCTGAAGCTATTTCCAATTAACTTAGAACTCTATAAGAAAAGATTAATTCTTAGAACGATTGCAATTTTTCTGATTAACTTGATCTTACTTTCCTGGACAGTGTGGAGTGCGCCCAGGGAAAGTATTTTAAATTATCTCGGACTTTGCTCTATTGTAATTGTAGCCATTGGTCTATTTCTAAATCAAAATTATAAAAGACAAATTTCTATTTTAAAAAATAATTATCTAGAGATTAACAATCATATACTGCAATGGTATACTGGAACAGGAAAATGCACTTCGATTAATTTAAAAAGAGTGAGTAAAATCGAGAGAGACAAATACCGTGGCTTTGACAGGTTCTTGGTTTTTGAAGGAAATACTTCCGAGTCTATCTTAAACTTACTTGAAACAGAAGAATTTCAAAGAGAAATAGAATTATATACAAAATTAAAAGTACAGTATTTTGATTTTGATTGGAAAAGGCAGGTAATAAAAGCATTAGCTTTTTTTATTCCAGCTATTTTAAGTTTTATTTTTTCTTATTTAAAATACTTAGATATAAGGTTTTTCTTTCTTATCCTCACAGTAAATTCTATTTTTTTTCTCGTTCAATTTTCCGAAAAAAGAACTAGAGGTGGATTTAGTGAGTCAACTGTTAGGCGAAGTTCAATTATTCTTTTTTTAGTATTGGCTTACCAAATTCTTATTTTCTTTAGCTAAACTATTTATTCTGATTTTTTTTTATTGAATCTAATAAATTTAAAGCAGTAGAATTTTCCGGATCTAGTTTTAAATAGTATTGTAAAAGTTCTTCTGCACGTTTATAGTTTTGAGCCAGTGAATAAAGCTCTGCTAAATTTAAAAGATTTCTTAGGTTTTGTGGTTCACGAAGACGGAGTCGCTCGGAAATTTCAATTCCGGTAGAGTAATCTGCTGACATTTTATAATATGTTGATAAGAGATAGAAAAAATCTGAATCGGAGGGAACAAGTTCCAAATATTTTATTCCAGTTGAAACTGCAGCTTTGTATTTTCCTATTTTAGAGTAAAGATCAGACAGGTATTTCAAGAGAATATACTCTTCTGGAAAATCATTTATTTTTGAAATAAGAAATTTTACTGCATCCTCGTATTTTTTTTCCTGGAAGTTTTTTTCAGTAAAATCTAGAATCATATTTATATCAGGATGATCTTCTTTGAGCTTTGTAGGGTCTTTATGAAAATGAATTTTTAATAGAGATAAATCATCAGTAATCTCGCCAAAGTTTTTTAAAGATTCATAAATTTGCGGCAAATCACAATTTACCTTTTCAATGATTTGTAAGATTCTATCGGAGTCAGAATTAATATTTGCAATTTGTGATTCGTCCATCATTCGAATATCATCACGTCCATCGGAGCCTATTAGAAGAGTGTCTCCATGAAGCATTTGGACGGTTTGAATAAAAATACCTGTATTAATTTGGAGAGTTCCCAATTTTCGAAAAAAAGATTCTTCTTCTATGTAATGAGCTTTCCCATCTCGGAATAAAATGCTTGGCGGGTGCTCTGCATTCATATAATAGATAAATCCATTTGAGTCGTCTAGAAGCCCTATGACAATGGAGACTAGCATGGAACCGCTAAAGCTTTCGAAGATTTTATGCATTTCAATGAATGCATTCTTGAGCCATATCTCAGGTGATTGTTCTGATAGCAAGGGGGATAATAGCGTTCTTTCTATGATAGATTGAAAGACAGAGCCTAATATTAATGATCCGCCGGCACCCTGGATCGATTTTCCCATTGCATCGCCATTTAGAATTACATGAAAGGTTTTACCCTGCAATTGAATCGTGTGGGTAACGCATATATCGCCCCCGATTTCATTATGCTTTCCTCTAAATTCGAAAGTCTTTTTTTGCTTAACAAAAAAAGAAAAGTCAAAGTTTTTACTCATAGCAAGATTTTGACCCAGTGGGCGTAATAAGAGGCTGGTGAGATAATAATCTCCATCCTGCTGAATTTTAAGTGACTCTACTTTTTGAAGAGATGAATTTAATTGTTCAGTGCGAAGGTGAACTTTATGTTCGAGGTTTACATTGAGATCTGAAATTTCACTGTACATTGATTTTAATTGCTTTATGATCTGATTGAGGTTATGCGCCTGTAGCCCGAAGTCATCGGAAGAGGTTGGCATACTAACGATTGAAAAATTTCCTTTGCCGAGTTGATTTAGATCATCGTTGATTCCCATGATACCGTTTCGAAATGTTTTTGCAACTACGTAGCCTACAATGATTACCGGAACAGGAAATAAAACACTCATGATGATTAAGTGTAGACTTGGGTCATCCAATTTTACAAGTCCTGTCTTGAGTCCGTATAGCATATAACCCAGCACAATTACGGGCATAATGGTAATAGCCACCATAGATAGAATGATTCTCTGGAAAGAATTGAATTGGGGAATTTGTTCTATTCCTATTTCAATTTGCTTTACTTTTCTCAACTTGAAGATAATCCTGATTACGTTCTCACTAATAAAATAGTAAGCAATATAAGAAATAGGTGTAATCATAAAAAAGAGGAAAGGCGCTGTTAGGTGAAGTCCTGGTCTTACACCTGCAACCAGTATAATAAATAGATGAGAGCCTATAATTCCAGTTAGCCAGCGAAGAACGATTATCCGTGCTTCTATGAATGGGTATTTTAAGAGCTTAAGCTTGATTTGAATTCTTTCTTCCTTGGAAACAGAAGAGTCGTTATACATGGATTTAATTTCACCAAGAAGCTTTTTTAAATAAAACCATCTCCATACACAACCCATAATAATTAAGGCAGTTGCATTGATAGTACCGGCTAGAGCGACAATCGCCATCTCATCCTTGGATAGGTAGGAGCCGGAGCCAGTTACTACAGAAAAGTAAATGGCAAACGGTAGAGGAACAGCGTGGGTAAATGTTTCAAGCCTGAGAGTCAGTTTTAGATAAATTTTTTTAAACATTCAGCAACTAGAAAGCATATTTTTCTTAGGATGTCATGTAATAAATTTTATAAAGAATTTATTTTTTCTTCTTGGTTTTTTCTTCGTCGATTGCATTTCGAAAAAGCGTTTTGAAAACTAGCATGCCTTCTTCTACAGGGTCTTGCTTGAGTTTCTCCCTGTTTAAAATATCAGTCATTTGCAGAACAAGGAGTCCATACATCCATGCCCACATTGTTCTTGCGATAGAATTATACCTTGGACGTGGCATTTCGCTTGACTCTTTTTTTAAACCGTCTCGAACTGTTGCCAAAAAGACTCGATAGCTACTTGGGGCGGCGAAAAGTTTCTTGTGAAGACCACCACCAGAGCTAAACATTAATTTATGAAGACCCTTATTCTCTACGGAGAATTGCCAATAAGTGTGAGCTATTGCGGTAATTTGTTCAAAAGGATTTTTCGAAGATGCCCTAGCTATATTTAAGTCAGCAGTTAATTGTTGTTCACCGCTATAAAGAAGTGCTTGGATGATTTCTTCCTGACTTTTGAAATGTGCATAAGGGCTCGCAACACTGCAATTTAGATGCTTAGCAATAGTTCTCATGCTTAAACTTTCCACACCACCGGTTTGAATGATGTTGAGCGCAGCGGATAAAATTTCCGTACGGTTTAAGCTATTTCTTACTCTACGTGTCCGTTTTTTAGAAGTAGGTTTGGTCTTTTTCATGGAATTCCTGATTGAATCTTAAAATCGAGACAGGGATAAGGGCAAGTAAAATCATTGCTAGATGAGAAAATTCTTGCCCTATAACTAACGGTATTCATTATTTCTTGACATATTCTAACGGTGTTAGATACATGGGAAGAAATGTGAATTAGGAGTATTAAATGATACAAATCATCGAGCCTTTGGAATTACTTACTGACAAAGAACCGACTTTGAGCGAAGTAAAAAAAGTAGTTCGTGAGGAATGCTTTCAACCAAATCGAAAAAAGGCAGCCCTATTTTTATTTTCAGGAATCTTGCAATTTATATTGGCGAGCGCATTTTCTTATTTTGTTTGGAGTTTAGGGTATACGATGTTATTCCCAGTCGCATGGTTTGTG
>JANMOF010000241.1:0-15389 GCA_031368925.1 Leptospiraceae bacterium | reverse complement strand
GCAAGCATTGAGTAAGCGCATAACAGCAGAATCCGCTTCACCTGACATTAGAGGTAAATCTAAAAATACACTGGCAGGGCGTCTTCCAATATTAATTTTTGCCTTGATAATTTCTGGAAGAGTCGATAGTTCACCTGGATTTTTTGGGAGAGATACTTTTAATAATTTTAACGCATCCGTAGCTAGAGACAATGCCTCTTGCATTTTGAGTTCTTTGGTATAGAGAGAAGATTTTAATTCGTATACACTAATCTTATCGAGAAAACTCTTCGCATTTCCTAAAACCAGTTTAAATGTAGACTCTGCCATTTCAAAATTAGTAGATAGATACTCTGCCTGTGCTTTTGCCGAATAAATGGAAAGTGTTTTTTTATAATCTGTCTTCCAGGAATTTTCTGGCAATAAAATAGATGCTACCGTATAAAATTCTAATGCAGCATCGTAGGCGGCAGAGGATAATGATTTATTACCCGCAAGTATGTTCATATCTAGAAGGCTTACTTTTTCTTCTACGGTTAAAATAGAGATTCCCTGGTTCAATTGGTTCACTATAGTAAAAACAAAATCTTCTAGATTACTTTCTGCGACTAAATTCAAATATGCATTTCCAATAAGATAATGGTTCTTTGCCTTTTCTTCTTTACTGATTAATGTATACGTAGCCTCTCTAAGTTTATCATGAACGAATGTAATAATATCCTTTGTGATAATGAGAAAACCTTCATTAGAAATAGCCGTTAACCCAGTTGTAATTGTGCTATCGTCTTTGCCTAAAACCGTAAAAAATATATCAGTGCTAAATGAATCTCCAATGCATGCGGCTAACTTGAGAATCTCCGCTTGCGCAAAATTTAACTCTTTTACTTTTTCTACAAGCAAGTCTATTACATTATCAGAAACTTTTCCTTCCCGGATTTTTAGAATATCCCATATCCAAACTCCCTTCTCGTATAAAATTAAATCCTTCTCGTGTAAATTTTTAAACATCTCATTTATAAAGAATGGATTTCCATTTGTCTTAGTATGTATAATCTCCGCCAGGTCCCGTGTTCTTTTTTTCTCACAGTGCAGGGTATCCGAGACTAGATGATTAACATCACTTACAGAAAGCGGTTCTAGAATAATGGACTTCGATTCAATTCCTTTCTTTTTCAAAGAATCTAAAAGAATAGAGAATGCATCTGTAGGCAACACTTCATTATCCCTAAAAGATAGAATTAAAAGTAAAAACTTGATTTCAGAATTCGTGAGAATATTCTCTACAAGATGAATGCTCGGACTATCCGCCCATTGTAAGTCATCGAGGAAAATTGCAATTGGATGCTCTTGTTTACAAAACGCTTTAATGAAATTCTGAAAAACCAGGTTAAATCTATTTTGTGATTCAACAACCCCTAGATCGGCTATTGCCATTTGTTCGCCAATGAGAGTTTCTAACTCAGGAATCACGTCGATAATAACCTGACCATTCGAACCAACTGCTTCTTGTAAAATAGCTTTCCATTCAAGAATCGAATCTTGATTTTCTGTTAATATTTGTTGGAGTAGACTTTGAAATGCTTTTGTTATCGCATAATAGGGAATTGTCTTTTTAAACTGATCATATTTCCCGGAAGCAAAATACCCTTTGTATTCAACGATTGGTTTATTTATTTCGTTGATTAATACCGATTTGCCCATGCCGGACTTGCCCGAAATTAAAAGTAATTCAATATCTCCCTCTGTTACATGCTTAAATGCTTTTAAAATTTGAACAATTTCTTTGGTTCTACCATATAATTTTTCCGGGATTTGAAATTTCGTAGAGAAATCATTTGTGCCAATCTGTAGAGACGTTGCATGCAACGTCTCTACATTCGCAATGCACCATTCTAAATCAAAAATAAGTCCAATAGAACTCTGGTATCTATCTTCCGGATTTTTTTCAAGAAGTTTCATTACTATATCTGAAAGAATTTTAGGCGTTTCATTTTTTTCAAAAGGGGATAACGGAACTTTGGCGATATGGGCATGGACTAGCTCCATGGGATCAGAAGAAATAAAAGGTAGCTCTCCTGTTAATAGCTGGTAAAAAGTAACGCCTAATGAATAGTAATCGGTTCTATAGTCAACAGTCCGATTCATCCTTCCCGTCTGCTCGGGAGATATATAAGCTAACGTTCCTTCTAGAGAATTATTCAATGGTATAAAGGAATTTTGTTTGATTAAAAAACTTGCCGATCCAAAATCTATAATTTGGAGCTCTTTTGTTTTTTCATTAAAAACTATATTATGCGCTTTAATGTCACGATGAACAATATTCGCATTATGTATATTACCCACTGCCTTCGCTAAACCGAGCATAATTTGCAAATTTTGGCTTAATGAAAATTTTTTAGTCTGTAATAAATTGCCTAGGTCCTGTCCCCCAATATCTTCAAAAATAATTGCAAGACTCTTTTTATATTTTTCTAAGCCGATAGCTTGAACCAAACCCGGAAGTTTCAGTTTTTGTAAAATTTCGTATTCCTGCTTAAACTCATATAACTCCGAAGGATCCGGGTATTGATTTCGTAGAGTTTTAATGATAACAGGTTTACCAAATATCATTCCTCGATAAACCGCGGTTTTTTCACTTGTATATATTTCTTGCTCGGTTTCTCGCTCATCCGCTTGACGCATTACATCCCCCTGCGTTTTCATTCGTCTTTTCTCATATTTCTAGAGTAAAGATTAGTTGTCGAGCGATTTGTCAGTTTCAAATTAGAATTTATAAAAAATGAGAAACATTGTTACAACACCTTCCTTACCTTTGATGAAAATTTATCCTTGCAGAAATCGAAGTTAATAGCATATATACGGTATGCTCACTGTTAGGCTTCTCTTGATTATAATCTTACTTATTCAATGTAAAATTTCAGATAATACTAAGACATATCTTCTAAATGATGACTGGCAATATAGAACCGGGTTTGACATTGAATGGCTTTCCTCGAATGGAACTGAGTCTGAATGGAAAAAAATTTCTCTTCCTAAAAACCTTACCAAAGAATTAAATTTAAACTCATATACTGGCTACATTACTTTACGAAAAGAGCTTCCCGATTCTCTAAATCTTTTATTAAAGCAAGGTAAGCCGCTTGCTATCAATGCTGGCAGAGTGCTTGACGTTTCCTATTTTTATTTTAATAAGACTCTTATCGGACAACTGGGATCCTCTGATCCATATGCGTCAGGTGCTATGCGCCCGTTTATGAAAGACATTCCTTTTGCAGATTTGAATTATAAAAAAAATGTAATAACAATTATTCTTTATACGAGTAATGGGAAGTATCCGCTTCAGTTTATGGATAAAATAGAAATTGGAGAATCAGATAGCATCTACATAGCATATACCAAGAAAGAAATTCTTGCTTTTTTCTTTATAGCAATCTATATCGTTGTTGGTTTATATCACGTTTTATTGGCAAGTAAAAGACGAAAAGATTTATACAATTTATATTTTGGTTTATTTTGCATATTCCTTTCTATTTATTTTTTTATTTCTAATACCTTTTCTAGAGATGCGATTTTTCAGGATTCAGTGGAATTGCATAGGAAGTTAGAACATATTTTTATGTTCACAATGACACCCGGTCTTCTTTTATTTTTGACTCAATTTTTTGATCGAAAAAATAATTCAATCGCAAAGGGTTTCGCTATATTTTGCGCTATTCTTGTAACGGCAACTATTATTTTTCCTCTCACTGTTATGCGATTTTGTTCTATGCTCTGGCAGCTAACAAATTTATTCATAATTCCTTACATGGTTTATTACCTAATACGCCAAATCAAAAAAGGAAAGCAGGATGGAATTTATCTAATTGCCGGATTATTAATCGTTGGTATAGGCGTAGCATTAGATACGGCAACTTCACACGGATTGATTCATATTCCCCATGTTTCGAGTTTTAGCTTTTTAATTTTTGTAATGGGCATTGCGGGGATTATGGCAAATCGTTTTATGCATATTACAAATGAAGTAGAAATTTTAAATGCCGAATTGGAAGAAAGAGTAGAAGACCGAACCAGAAAGCTAACTGAAAGTTTGACTCTTACACAAAAACTAAAAGAACAGCAGGACGGAGACTATTACTTAACCTCTCTTTTAGTAGAGCCGCTTTCTGGAAATTTTATAAAACAAGAAAGAACTAATTTTAAAACAGAGGCACTTATTCGTCAGAAAAAACAATTTCAATTCAAAAATAGAAAAAGCGAAATTGGTGGAGATATATGCATCGTAGACGAAATACTGCTGCAAGGACTTTCTTACACCGTTTTTCTAAATGGAGATGCGATGGGAAAATCCATTCAAGGAGCCGGCGGTTGTCTTGTTTTGGGAACGGTATTCAAATCTATTCTAGAAAGAAACCATACCTTTTCGAATACTCGCAATATTCCGCCAGAGTTATGGATGAAGGAATCTTTCAGAGAATTACAGAATGTATTCGTTTCCTTTGATGGGACGATGCTTATTTCTGCGATGTATGGACTTATCGACAATCGAAATGGAACTGTTTATTATATCAACGCAGAACACCCCTATTCCGTTCTTTATAGAGATGGTAAAGCCAGGTTCATTGATTCAGAAAACCATATACGCAAAATAGGAATCGACATAGAACATTCTCCTCTAAAGATTCATGTATTCCAGTTACAACCAGGAGATAGTCTTATCAATGGATCAGATGGAAGAGATGATATTCTGTTGGGAGAGGATCGATCTGGAAGTAGAATCATCAACGAAGATGAAACTCTATTCTTAAAAATAGTCGAAGAGGCAAATGGAGATTTAACCCAAGTAACAGATATTTTAACCTTGCGCGGAGAATTGACAGATGACCTTTCTATTCTTAAAATCAGTTTTGAAAGAAGCGAGCTAGAAGAAAGTCCACAATTCGATTTAAAAGAAGTTGAAAAAGGACTCAAAGTAGCTTATCAGTATTACCTGTCCGGACAAAACCATAAAGCGATTTCAGCCTATAAAAGACTATTCGAAGTAAAAAAAGACCCCGACCTGGTTCTAGAGATTATAAATCTTTTCTTAGAAAAAAAAGAATTTTCAATCGCAAGCAAACTTCTAGATATTTACTGCGACCAAAATCCATTCAACTCGAATACTATTTATCTAAATTCTTTTGTCAAAAAAAAGGATCGAGACTACGAAGAAGCTGCTCACTTTGGCGAAAGATTCCGCTTGCGAGAACCTACAAATGTAAAAAATCTAATCAACCTCGCAGATACCTATCGCTTCTTAAATAAAATGGAACAAACCAGGAAATATCTAACACGCGCTTTAAAATTGGAACCCGGTAATAAACAAGCCCTAAAGCTTCAGGAAAGTCTCATGCTATATAATTTCTCTTGACATACTTAAAGAAAAAGAGTTTTTTGAATTGGCGAAGGATATGAATCAAATACTAATCGAGAGTTCTATGGGATTTTATTTTGAGAAAATGTTAAAGCGTTATGCATCACAATTGCCCTGCACCCAGGCTATATTTGCGGTAAATGACTATATACTTCTTGAATATGGGAAAGAAATTCATTCCATATCTCTCTTAAGGCAAATGATTGATGACTTAAAAAAATTCGATCTACTCGCAAGCCTGCTTGAAGGGCAGGTTCGATTTAGTAAAATTAAAACGATTGAAAAGGAAAACCAAAAATACGATATATACACCTATTCCATCGAAAAGAATAAAAGCATTTTCCGCTCTATATTTTTAATTCCATCAGATAAAACTCCGCTTGAAAATGAATTCAAGAGCCTAAACAACTTAGTGCAAAATTACCATATGAATTTACCGCAAAAAAAAGATTATCAAATTATAGATACCTATTCGGGATTCATAGAAAAAGTCACCAGGGATATCGATCATCACTTTACCTCCAAGGAAGAAATGGGTGTTGTCTCGCATTTTTATATCCAGGATTTAAGAAATTACTATAAGAACATGAGCCAGCAGTATACAGAAGAAATCCACACCCAGATTAAAACAGGGATACTTCGTCATCTAAAAAAAGGTGATTTACTCTTTCGAGTCAACCAGAGATCTTACATCACTTACTCACACAATTGCAATGTAGACAAAGTAAAATCCCGTTTCAGTGATATCTTCTTTCAACTGAATACTCTTATTATCCGCTATCAACTTTCTTTCCACCAGAGCGACTCTACTAATTTCAAGAAACGAGAATTCTGGGATAAAATCATCTCCGGTAGTTAGAGTCTAACTCCAAGTATCCTCTGATAAGATTCGCCTGTTTCATCTGTAGTCTTAGAATAAACAAATTTCATAACTGCAAATTTAGAATACTTTGTTTCTGATTCAGTTTTATATTCCCACAAAAGTCCCCAGAGACTTCCCTGCCCTTCGTATCCTCTTTCTTTTGCAAGAGAAGTTTTGTAATAGAGGATACCCATGAGTAGATTCATATGCTCTTCTTTTTTTACCTGATCTGAATTTTGATAATACAATGCGCCGAGTGCTGCATGTTGGGTTTGTTTTGACTCGCTCGTCTTTGAATAATACAAGGCGGGGGTAATCCAAATTTGCTTTTCTTTTTTATTTTCTTCGTTGTAATAAAGCGGTAGAATATTCTTTTGCGCGTATTCTTTTTTATTCTTAGAAGAAATCCAAAGTAAGTTCATATCAGTTTCTTCTGGAGTGGCGGAGTAATTTCCGAGACCATAAAGAAGTCGCACATTTACTTCTTCTTTTGCCTTCGCTAAATGAATAGAACGAAATAAAAAGTCGACTTCTCTTTTTCCTAATTCTTTAGAATGTGTATGCTCTGCTAACATTAAAAAATTCTGCATACTTGATTTTAGATTAGAGTTTAAGTAAAGTCCTGAGACAAGCGAAGTAGTTTCTGTTTTATCTTCCTTTGAAAAATAAACTGGAAAAATATGCCTGTATGTGACCGGGTTATCAGGATTATCCGTATTTAAAGAATACCAGTATGGAAATAGAGTCAATCGCGCAAGAGTTCCTTTTTTATAAACGTAATCCAGTATTGTTAAGATTTTAGTATGCTCTCCATTCTGCGTTGTATTTTTATAAAACAGAAATGGAAGAATTGGAAATAAAATACTTTTCTCAAATGTTTTTTCTTTTTTATTCTCCGATTCAAATTCATTATAAAGTAAAGAAATAAAAGTTTTATCTAAGCGGCTAGTATTTCGATTTTCCTCTTTTTTATAATAGAAAGCTGGAAGAATCCAAAGAGAAGAATAATCTCGGTCTTTGTTTCTCTTATCAAAGTCAAATCCACTGACTGGAAGTAAAAGCATGGAAGTTCTATCCTTATTACCGCTATACCTCGAGAAAAATAACCAACTCCAACTTGTCTCATCTTTATTAAAGGTATAATTAAAGATAAGAGGCATTATCCACAAATTCAGATAAGAATTTTCACTTTGCTCTGTTACATATTTATAATTCAAATACATCGGAAGCGTAGCAAGACTTGTTTCGCCAGGGCTTGTATCTGTCGCATACTTCTTGTTTACCCAAAACGGTAAAACAAGTGACCAGCAATTAGATTCTTTTGGCTTACCATTTTCGTTAAAGCTAGTAGATTTTTCAAAGACAGGAAAAAGATGGAAAGCAGTCTTTTCTTTTGAGTTTTCAGACTTAAGAAAGAATAGAAAATTATAATAACTAGTTGTTGGCGCTTCAGAATGATAAAGTCCTGTAAAGAACCATTCTTTATTCAAATTATTTTCACTCTTGTAATAACCAAGTGGAGTAACAAGAGAAAACTTTGACTCGTGCTTTTCCTTATTACTCTTCGCATCATTCCAATAAAAGAACGGTGCGAACCAAATAGTAGAATTTGCAACGCCTTCTTTTTTATTGTTTTCAAAATTCTGTGAGTAAATCGGGAATACTTGAAATGCACTCTTTACACTTGACTTCTCACGGCTAATGAGGAGTAACCAGTTTGTATAAGCTTCGTTCGGTGACTCAGAATGATAAGCAAGTGCCGGCGGAATAAACCATTTTTTATTCGAATCATTTCTGTTTGTATAAATCCAAACCAGGGAATAAAAAGAAAACTCTGACTCGGTAATTTTTTTCTCTCTCGTTTCGCTTGCTACTAGGTTTGTAGATTTCGTATTATTCCAATAATACAAAGGCAGAAACCAATTTGTGTAATTAAAATTTTTTGCATCTTGCTCATAAAAATCCTGATAGAAAATTGGATAGATTTTGATATTATGCGCAGTATTAGAATTTTCATAAGAGGCTAATCCTAATAAATTCCAGTAGGATTCTTTATTTTTAGTTTTATAAGAATAATACAATGCTGGCACAGGCGCAAACCAACTCACGTCTGCCGACTTCTTAGAAATATTCTCAGATGAATTGTAAAACAAGAAAGGGGAATAAAAACTAACCTGCTCTGAATCCAATGCGTCCTTTGCAAATTTTTTATTGTAGTAACCGGAAACTATCCAGCGTGTAACAGATGTTAGCTTTCCTTTTTCATAATTCAAATCGTGATAATAAATTGGAAGAATTTTGAAATTATTCACAGTATTCGAATTTTCATACGAAGAAAATGCTAATACATTCCAAAGCGATCGATCGTTTATTGTTTCATAAGAGTGATAGATAAAAGGGATAAACGTAAACCAATTATAATCATTTTGAGCAGTAGATTTATTTTTATAGGAGTTATAAAAATAGAGCGGCGAATAAAAATTAACCGTTTCTGGTTTACCAATCTCTTTTTCAGAGGAATAGTAAGTTAGAGCAGGAGGAATAAACCATTTTCTATTATTATCGTTCTGGTTTGTATAAATCCAAGCAAGTGAGTAGAATGAATATTTTGATTCTGAAATTTCTTTTTCATCTTCAGCAGCTAACTTTGTAGTCTTAGTGCTGTTCCAATAATAAAAAGGTAAAAACCAATTTGTATAATCATAATTCTTTGCATCCTGCTCATAAAAGTCTTGGTAAAATACAGGGTATACTTTGATATTATGCGCGGTGTTTGATTTTTCATACGATGCAAAGACAAGCCAATTCCAATAGCTCTCGTTATTTTTAGTTTGATACGAGTGATACAAGCCAGGAATCGGGGCAAACCAGTAGTTGTCGTTCTGTGCAATAGATTTATTCTCATAGGAATGATAGAAGATTAGCGGTGAATAAAACTTAGCCGTCGTTGTATCCGTATCTTTCTTTGCATAATTCTTTTTGTAATAGCCTGGGAATACCCATCTAATGACAGAAGTTGTTTTATCTTTATCATAATCTATGTCATGATAATAAACCGGAAAGAAAACAAAATTGCTATTCTCTTTTCGTTCGATGCTATTTACAAGTAATGCAAAATTCCAATTGGTAATATAATTATCCGAATTATATAAAGCAACTGCCGGGATCATCCAAAAATTTCTATTGTATATCGACTTACCATGAGTATCCGACACTCTGTAAGAGATAAAAGGAAGGGAAACAAATAGATTTTTATTCTCATACTTGGTTTGGGTTTTCTGGAAATAATAGAAAGGTATTGCAAAATGTCTATCGTGGCTTTCATCTTTTACTCTTGAATAGAATCTAAACCACACAGGGGATAACAGATACGAATCCTCAGTTCCCTTTCTATCTAAAGTATTATTGTAAAAGAATGCAGGTGTGACTAAAGTAGATATTTTATCTCTTCCCTCGTTTCGGTTACGATACCAATAAAAAGGGAGAATACGAGAGCCAGACTTTACATCCGACGAATGCCAATTGGCAAGAGGCCAGAGAATTGATTTTTCTTCTGTGCGATTTTCTTTTAGGGACTCTCCAATATAGCCAAAGAGAGCAATTGCAGTTCTTTCTGACTCAGGTGTTTTTTGATAACCGTAAAAGGGGAATAATACTGTATACCGCAAGTCTTGTGAATAGTAATTTACGAATAGAGGAGGAACTGTATATACCTTATCATCCGACTTTGTATCCCATGTAAACCAGGCAAGGGGGAAAGCACGAATATGCCGCTTACTGTCTCCTGCCTCCCAACCATAAAGCCCAAAGAGTAAATTGACTCCAAAAAAATCAATCGAATCCTCGCGGGTAAATGTCTTTCGTTTCGAAATTTTTGGAGATAAAGCGGTATTTGCCTCTTGCGAATTAGAAGCTATATCTTTCGTTTGTGGAATCTCGTTTACGGAATCAGCCAGATCGTAAAATATCTTAGTGCTTGTGCGGGTAGACATTTTAAATACATACCAGAGCCAGCTAACGTCCGTATCTATATACTTATAACCTTCTTTCTCCCCTATTCCCAAACTTAAATCCGGTTTTAAAATTCCACTAGCGACATTGGACGAGTAACCGGTCAAGTTTAGATGAAACCTATCCTGATTAGCAAATTGTATGGTGAGGTAAAGTGGCGTTACCTCGCCTGATGAATTTTTTGTTTTCCAGTTATAGTAAATAGGATTTAAACTTTTAAAATGAGTATTGTTTTCCTTGTCTTGATACGAAAACCAATTTGCAATCCAGAGAGTTTCTTCTTTTGGATTCCAATTATTATAATACATAAGACCGAAGCGAGTCCCTGTATCCTTAGCTTCTTCGTCGGGACCAAACTTAAATGTAAATGGAAAGATTATATCATAAGAATCTCTTTTATAAAAGTAAAAAGGAAAAACCATACTCGCCTTTAGCTTCCCTTTTTCATCTCTCTCTCGACTGAAAACACCAAGGACATTGGTATAACTAGAATTATCCGCGTTGGTTTCTCGGTAAAATAAGGGAAGTGCAAGTGTGCGATAATTTTTCTCAATCGTATTAGTAGCAGTATCCTCTACCTTATTTATCCAACTCCAATAAAGTGGTGCAATATGAAAAAAATAATCCTTTTTATAAAAGGCAATGGGAGAGATAAAAAGCTTTTCTAAATTTCCTTTCTCATCGGTTTTCTGAGAATAAGCTAGCAAAATATTTTTATAATTAGAAGAATCTTCTTTTGTAATAGAATAGTAAAATCCTGGAATCAAAGTCTGAGAATAACCTTTATTATTCGAAGAACTAAAATAAATAGGAGCAAGCATTGAAAAATTTTCAGAAGAATCTTTTGTAAAATTCGAATTAGAATAATAATTTAAAACGTAAAAAGTCTTATGATTCGGCGAATAGCTGTAATACGCTGGAGGAATTACCCCAAACCAACCACCGGTTTTATCATCCTTAGAAGCAAAACTAAAATAAAATGGCGCGATATGAAAATAAGAATCTTTCTTATAAAAATAAATGGGAGAAATAAAAAGCCTATCTAAATTTCCAAAAGCATCAGTAGTCTGGTCGTAGGCTAATAGAATATTTTTATAAGTAGACTTATCTTCATTAGTCTCTCCATAAAATAAAAGAGGGACGACTGTTTGCGAATAACCTTTGTTATTATTCCAATGAAATACAAAGGGAGCGAAGGTTGTAAAGTTTTCCTTCTTGCCTTCAGTCGACTTCGAGTCAGAATAAAAATTCAAAAGGTAGAATACAGATTTCTCAGGCGCATAACTATAATAAAACGGTGGAACAAGTCCATATACAGAGCTTGTTTTATTTTCGGGCGAGGTATCAAAGAAATAAAAAGGAAATATATTTAAGTAAGAATCTTTTTTCCAGAAAACAAAGGGAGCAACCCAAACCTGGGAATAGGAATCTTTCTTTAAATCAAACTCTGTATCAATGAACCAAAAATAATTTTTATGAGTTATGCGATAGTCCACGTAGGAATAATAAATTGGAAGTGCAGGAAACCAAAAGCGCGAAGCTTCTCCCTCGGAAGACTTAGAAGATGTATAAACATGAAAGGGGGAAACAGAGGTTACCTGCTCTGAGTTTTTATCAATCGACTCTGAAGATTGCTTATAGAATCCAGGAAATAGAATTAGATTTTCTCGTTTGTCCTCATTTATCTCTGTCTGTGAATAATAGAGTGGAAGTATCGAATGGTAGGAAGAACCTGTTTTTTGTTCACCCGAGAAGTAAAAGGGAAAGAAGCGATATGAATAAGAACCATTAGCCTCTTTAGAATAATGAGAGAGTAATAAATGATTTGCCTCATACCGCGTATCGACTTTACTCGTCTCCGAAAAATAAAAAGGAAAGAACTGAGACCGCGCATATTTTGGATAATCCGCAGTATTATAGAGCCAGAAGAAATGAAATGAGTTGTGCGTTGGAGCAATTCTTGGAAAACTTTCCCATTCTACAAAAAAAGCATCGATCACATACCGTTTCTCTTTTTCACTTCCATAAACCTTACCCTGCTTTTCTTTTAGATCTTCAAAATCTACTGCAAATACGGCAGTAAAACCCATCAAAAAACACGCTAAGGCAAATAATCGCCTAAAGCTTCGCATAGTACTTCCATGAAATTAATGAGAAATATTTTTGTCATCCATTATTTAGGGAGCGATTTTTGGGTTTTGGGATTTGCCACCGAGGCACTGAGACGCAGAGGAAGGAAAATTTAATAGTAGTAGAGACAGGTCTCAGACCTGTCTCTACGTGTATAATGTCTGGCAAGTCCAACGGCTACTATGAATAATGCGCTATTACGGGTAGGGGTTGAATACATTCAAAACCAGATCTTTCTTACATTCTTCCGAAATTGTAGATGATATTAGCGAATAACCGTTATTTAACACATTTCGTGATCGACTATTATCCGTGAATTACAGTAATAACAAAATTAATTTTTAATCAAATTTATCATTATCGTAGTCCTCATCGCGTATTGTATCGCCAATGTAACCCTCTTCAAAACAAAACTCTTCACTTTTTCTTTCTTTCACGAGAAGAATATTATAAATAACTTCATGAGGATTTGCATTTGGATTCTTCTTTCGAATTTTTTCCGAATTCATTAGATCATCAATTGTAATGGTAAATATATATCTATTCTCAACTTCAACGTATATTAAGTCACCAGCGAATAAGAATTCATTACGATCATTCACTCTTAAACTATCATAATGAAAAAGCCTATAAGGAATCTCATAAAAATTATTGTATTGTACCCGATCATAATTTCTTTTCCAAAATTCCACAAACTCATTTAGTTTTTGAGGAGTCTTAGGAAACTTATTGCTTTTATAACTTGACCTTGCTGCTCTTTTTACATAGCTACATTGCAAGTCTATAATTTTACCTATATCGCGACTCTCAATAGCCAGGACTAGTTCAGTCATCTTATTCTTGTAAATCTTTATAAGGTTTTCTTTTTCATTTGAACTTAACAATTCTTCCTTAACTGAAGTAGTAGATAATAAAATGTTTTTACCTTTCCCGAAAATGATTATTTCGTTCCTATTGGAGACAGAGCAATGTAACAGTAATATTAAAGTAGTGCTAAGAAAATTATTATTCATGATTCTTCCAATTAAATTCCATCGGCTAACAGTAAAAACAAACCCCTTAGCAAAGGGGAATTCTTCTATCAAGTTCGAGAACTCCTAGAATGTGAGGGGATTTCACGTCACGCATAATCTGTAAAAGCTTTAGCGCCTAATCATCCAAATTAATTCTTGTTCTCCAGTAAGTTGGGTTTCTACTTTGGTGAATTACTGCAAGTATCCACACTTCGATTTCTATCTTTTCATTAACTCCTCTTTTACATCTGTCCATTTTCTTGCAAGTTCTGGATTCTTTCGATGCTCTGCGTATCTTGCTTTTAATAATTTTTTAAGTTCATCACTTGGTTCGAGTTCACTTTGAATGAATTCTATAGAACTATTCACTGATTCTTTGCTCTGTAAATGTTTTAGAAAAAGAAACTCGGCAAAGTCAAGAATCTCTTTTTGTCTCTCTTCCGAAAGTGGCAAGAACAGGTCTGCGAGTTTGTATAAATTTTCCATATCACAAGAATGAACGAATAGATTTTTTTTCAACTCTAAAATCAATTTTTCTTTCTAGCGCCTGTCGGCTCGCTAACGCTATTTGCATTCAACTTCTCTCATAATTCTTTTCTTTCTATCCAACAAATTAAAGCAAAATCGGATTGCATCTTATTCATAAAAAGGTGTTTTGAACTAAACGGGGTAAAATTTTTTCTGAATTGTATTTAGTATTTGCCCGAATTCTACTTCAAAGTCTTGCTTAGGAAACATATTTCCTAAAAAGAAAAAATTCAAATCATCTGAATACCTATGATGATAATAAAACCGAGAAAGACATGTTCCGCCTGTCAGATAAAACTTATCAGATTCCATCATTGAAAAAATTTCATCCTGCAGATATAGGATTTTTTCGTAGAAGTTGATTTGTTCTTGAGTGGCTATTTTTAACATTCCATTTCTATTCCGGGCTTCGTAAAATTTTCTTTCCTTCCGACCAAATAGAAAGAAAGTGCTTTAGATTAAGCGTCAAAACAATATTAGCCTTCATCTTCTGAGCGGCTAGTATATGTAATGCGTCATATACCATTCCTCCCTTAATCGAATGTAAAGAAGAATTTTTTAGAACGTTAATATAATCCTCTTTTTTAAATTCATAAATCTTGAAATGCTTTAAAATAGATTCTTCTATCAAATGCAATGCCTGGTCAGGTCGAAGTCTTGGCACAACAGGAATACTCGTTAAGGAGGAATATAATTCTGCAAGAGTATGAGAAGAGATTCCCCCTTTGTCTTTTCCTGAAACAATTTTTCCAAGCCAAGGATTTGACTTTTCGTAATGGGGGTGAGCTTCGATTAATCCCGCAACGATAACAGATGTATCAAAGAAAATCAAGAAAGTCCCCAATTCGATTGAATTCTTTCTTCTCGATTTTGCCGTTCCCAATTTTCAAAAGATTTTTTAGATTCTAATTTTCCTGTGTAAACCAATACATTATTTTTCTTTTTAAATAGAGAGCCTTCCTCTTTTTTAACAGGCGATAAAGTAATCTTTCCTTTTTCTTCCGTTAGCGCCAGAGTTGAACCCGTAACAAGTCCCAGACTCCCACGAATTTCTTGTGGAATCAATATACGTCCAAAATTGTCAATTTTAAGTTCTAGTAAGTTCATAATTGCTACCTTATTGGCAACTCTAAACTGCCATTGGCAATTTGTCAATTCCAAAAGTTGACGACCCTTTGTCTGAACTGTGATTTTTATATCTTGCAAGGTTCATTCTTTATCTTTCTAGCGCCTGTCGGCTCGCTAACGCTATCTGCATTCAACTTCTCTCATAATTCTTTTCTTTCTATACAACAAATTAAAAGCATTGTTGTAATAAGGATAGTCCTCTAGCTTCCAAAAAAAACCTGGCTTTATAAATTAGACTTGTTGCGAAATTAAATGTCAGTTCGAGCGTTAGTCGAGAACTACAAGTGCTCTAAGCCTTTATTTTATAAGCAGTTCTCGACTAACGCTC
>JANMOF010000222.1:0-1878 GCA_031368925.1 Leptospiraceae bacterium | reverse complement strand
CATCATGCTAAAGCGTCCGAAGCATATGTTGATATCGAGTTCAAAACGCAAACTAATAAAATTCTCGAAATTAGTGTTCCTGTGAATTACAGGCGTACTGGAATTGACGCGACATCTAAAGATGAATGTATTAAGATAATTAACGCTGCCTGTAATTCATTTGAAAGAGAAAATTTAAAGTCTTGGCGTTCTGATACACGTGCTTTTTGGACTGCCGGCAAAATGAACACCACACGTCCTTTTTTCGAAACGCTGAATTCACGTTTAGGACAGTGGGTATGCCAAGGTTGCGAATTACCACAAAATCCTAATTGGGCAAGAAGGACACAGGATATAAAAGAGCTAGGGTATACATTTGCAACAGCACCCAAACGGGCGTGTAAAACCTGTGGTAAAAAAATGACACACTTGATGTTATTACCCCTACCAAGAGGCATCAAGACAGGCTATGAAACTTGGAGCGCAAAGCTTCGCGAAAGGATAATCAGAATACTTCGATCATATGATGCTTACGAGGGATCCGTAAGACCTTCTGCAGGATTACTTCCAGACCATAAATTTCCAGAAATAAGGTGGGACGAAGCAACCAAGGAGGAAAATCTGGATACAATGACGGATAACCAAATTATTAGTAAATTTCAGTTACTCAACAATCAAAGAAACCAGCAAAAAAGAGAAGTATGTAGGCAATGCTACCAGACAGGAAAACGCGGGTATCCATTTGGCATAAAATATTTTTATATAGGAACATTAGATTGGCCCGAAAAAATTGTTAGAACTGGAGTTGGCGCGGAAGAAGGATGTAAAGGTTGTGGATGGTATGACTTGAATATGTGGAGAACAGAATTGACTTCAGTTTTAGATTCAAGCAAGGGGGAGTCTTAGTCTAAAGAACTATCCTTGCAGAGAAAGCGTATTATCATCCGTGTTATATTTTAACTTTTCATCTATTTCTATGTAACCAAAGCGTCCTCTTGACTGCTTTCTTGAAATAGCTTCGATCTTTTCGTCAGTCCACTTAGAAGAAATTTTAATAAGGATTTCTTCAAGGCGAGCATTGATTTGTAAACTGCGCTCCGAGCGTCTTCTGAGGATACCTTTGCAGCCTGCAGGTGATATGAAGAAATTATCCTCCGCATTAACGTCGACTATATCAAACAAATTGCCGATACATGGATTCAGAGGCTCATCTGAGCAATTCAAAATAATGTTAGAACCGATCCATACTGGTCCATTAGATAATTCGACAAAGAGCCATCCCCCTGGAATATCAATTTTACGCGAAAGCAGCGCGAATTCAGATTCGTTAAATGGCGAATGAGAAGCTGAGGTCGTCTTGAGTCGCTGACCAAGCCATCTGATGACTGGGACTGCCCAAGAGTTTCCAATAGCTTGATATCGGCTAGTTGGCTTAACTTTGGGAAGTTCAGTATAGCGGTCTGGGAATCCCATTAGTCGCTCGCATTCTAATGGGGTAAATCTTCTGATACGGCCGTCCTGAACAACAAAGAGAGAACCATTATATGCGGCGGCATTTCCATTCCACTTCGTTCCGTAAGCTGAATAGAGGCAATCAGTATAGTTTCTAAATACCTCAAACTTGCATCCTTCCTTCGTAAACTTGTGGGCATTTTTTTCGTTTGCGATCGTCCGCATCGGTTCTCCTTCTTCAAATAAAATATTTTCAGGAAAGAAGTTTTTTCCACCCGCCATAACATACAGACGTTTACGCTGTTGAGGTAAGCCAAAATGTTTAGCATCGAGAACACGCCAAGCAACATTTCTCGTGGGACCGTGTATCACACCAGCAGTCTGCCATTTAGCGAGATTAATCTCATTCTCAAGACCTGCTAAAGAGGAAACAAAGCATCCAAATGC
>JANMOF010000186.1:0-3557 GCA_031368925.1 Leptospiraceae bacterium | reverse complement strand
GGGAAGTTGTTTGTCCCAAGGAAAAGGGGGATGAGATTTATATTCTGGGGAATCCGCCGTAATTGAAAAGAGGTTAAAACCTCTATCTGTTTTGCCGGAAATGGATTATGGAACTAAGACAGTTGATGGTGGATACTTAACACTAACCCCTGAAGAGAAAGAAAGTTTACTTGCAAAACATAGTAATGCAAATAAATTTATTAAAAAATTTACAGGTTCATATGAATTTATTAACCATATTGAAAGATATTGTTTGTTAATTGATAAAGAATCTTTAAAGGATGCATATGGCTTGGGTTGCTGCTGTAGCTGGTAGGCTAAAGACGGATTACCGCTATTCATCTTCACTCTGCTACAACACATTTCCCTTCCTGAATATTTCCGACACACAGAAGAATGAATTAGAAAAGCATGTGTATCGAATATTAGAAGAACGCGAGAGACATTCCGAGAAGACGCTCGCCAAGTTGTATGACCCGGAGAAGATGCCAGGTGCACTCCGAGAAGCACATCACCAGAACGACCTTAGCCATCGAGCAGATATGCAGTAGTCCAGTAATCAATTCACTGAAATCGAAGACAAAAGATTTGTATCATAGTAGCATCAAAGGACTCTGGAAAATTCCGATAGAAGAAAATACAATTTACGTGCTAGACAGGGCGTATTTATCCCTAAAATGGCTGTATTCTGTGGTTTTAAAGAATAGTCATTTTGTGATGAGGCTAAAGACAAATACAAAGTATAGAGTTTTAAAAAGCTTTGAGGTAAATGAAACGAATAAGAACAGAGGAGTTATTTTAGATCAGGAGATAAGATTTACAGGAGCGAAGAAAAATGATTATCCGCAATCGCTCAGAAAAATTAAGTTCAAACATTTTGAGAGTGGTAAAATATTTGAACTCATAACGGATAACTTTGAATTGTCACCGTTTACAATTTCAGAAATTTAAACCCCGCGGACTTTGGTTGTAATGTCCGGGTCAAAAAAACTAAATCCTAACACCAATGACAAGCATGTCGTCGATTTGGTTTCTATCACCAATCCAGTCGCTCATAGTTTCTTGGAGTTTTAGTTTTTGTAAATTCATTTCGAGAGGATGAATTTCAAGTAGAAGGTCTTTGAATTTTTTGGTAGAGAATTTTTTATTAAACTCGCCACCGAATTGGTGAAAGTATCCATCGGAGCAAATATAAAAGGAAGTTGTTTGATTTAGTTCAATTGTATTTGTAGAGAATATTCGTGATTCTTCGCTTTGGGTTCCGCCGATGGATTTTCTATTTCCTTTGATTTCATTTAAACAATCATTTTGAATATAAAAAATTGAATTCATTGCACCGGCAAATTGTAAGTTTGCGTTTGGGAAATCAATGACGCATAACGCCATATCCATTCCATCTCGCAAGTCTGTTTCTTCCTGGTTCAGCGCAACTCTAACTCCCTTGTGCAATTCGTTTAGAATTAACCCCGGGTCTAATATCCTTCGCACCTTCACAATATCATTTAGAAGTCCGTTTCCAATCATGGACATGAGCGCACCCGGTACTCCGTGACCTGTGCAGTCAATGGCGGCAATTACAATCTTTGATTCATTTAATTCTTTAAATTCATAAAACCAATAAAAATCTCCGCTTACTACGTCTCTGGGTTTGAAATAAATAAAGGAATTTGGCAGAGCGGACTTGATTGTATTTTCGTTTGGAAGAATGGAGAGTTGAATGTTATGTGCATAGCGGATACTTTCTGTTATGTTCTGATTTTTCTCTTCTATTTCTAGTTTTTGATTTAAAATTTCTTCGTATGATTTTTCTAGAACTACTTTTTGTTCTTGGATTTCTTTCATTGCAAATTCTAACTCGGAAGTTCTTTCTGCAACAAGTCTTGTAAGCTCTGCTTCGCGTTGTTTTAGGGTTTGAATGAGTTCGCTGTTTTGCTCTCCCAATCGCCTGATGAGGATACGAATGATTCCCCGCATGAATTGATTATTGCTTCCCATAATCCGGTAAAAATCTATTTGTTCTAACCTGAGTAAAACACAATCTTCTAACGCACTGATAGAAGCATTTCTAGGGTCTGAATTCAAAAGAGAAAATTCCCCAAAGGTTTGCTTTTCACTGATTTCTGCTACTTTATGTTCTCCGAAATGCACAAAAACTTTTCCTGAGAAAACAATATAAAGGCAGGTTCCCGGCTCTCCCTCTTCTATGATCTTTTGGTTTTTTGTGTAATACTCCATTTGTAATACATTAGCTATTTCTAATAGAGAAGCTTCTGGAGTTTCGGAAAAAAGCTCTAAGCTTTTTAAAATCGGTAAGGAATCTTTTGCACTAATCATACTGAAATCTTTCAGATATATTATGATAGTGTAGACTTACGTCAAACTGATTTTGTAATAACCGTATTAAAAACCAACGAACCTAGATTAAATGAATTGAAAACGGACTCGCCTCTTAAAACATCTCCTCCATGTCCCGATTAAATTTCATTTTGGAAAAAGAAGCCGATGGGAGTAAAGCCCGCGCCGGTAGATTTACAACTCTTCATGGAGAAGTGCTTACACCGATTTTCATGCCGGTTGGAACGCAGGCCACTGTAAAGTCACAAAATGTAGAGAGTTTAAAAGCAATGGGCTCGCGTGTTTTACTGGCTAATACCTATCATCTGCTACTTAGACCAGGCATAGAAGTGTTTCGCAAATTTGGCGGTATCCACAAGTTTATGAATTGGGACGGACCTGTATTAACAGATTCCGGCGGGTTTCAGATTTTTAGTCTACCGAATTCCAGAAATCTAAAAGAAGAAGGTGCAGTTTTTAGAAGTTATGTAGATGGTCGAAGTATACTACTCTCTCCGGAGCTGAGTATTGAAACGCAAAAAGCAATTAACTCTGACATCATGATGGTGTTAGACGAGTGCGTTCCGTCTACTGTAGAGTATGCGCTTGCTAAGTCTGCTATGGAGTTGACCCATCGCTGGGCAAAACGAAGCTTAGCCGCTAGGGGAGATTCCAACCAATCTCTATTTGGTATTATCCAGGGTGCTTGTTTTAAAGATTTGCGTAAACAGAGTGCAGATGCTTTGACGCAGTTGCCATTTGACGGGTTTGCTATTGGTGGACTTGCAGTCGGGGAGACTAAGGAAGAGCGAAATGATTTTTGTGAACTCTCGGCTTCTCTCTTACCAAAAAATCTCCCGCGTTACTTAATGGGAGTAGGGACACCGATTGATTTACTAGAAGCAGTTCATCGTGGTGTAGATATGTTTGATTGTATTCTTCCAGTCGAGCAAGCACAACGCGGGGTAGCCTTTACTAGCATTGGAAAATTACAAATGCGTAGAGGCATATACAAATTAGACGATACTCCTCTTGACCCAAATTGTAGCTGTCCTTGCTGCTCTAGTTATTCTCGCTCTTATTTACATCACCTTACCAAGGCGAATGAAATTTTGGGCTGGCAGCTAATGGCAATTCATAATCTAAAATTTTACCATTGCCTAATGGCAGATATGCGCAGTGCAATTCTAGATAATACATTTTCTTCTTTTTATACAAGTAAG
>JANMOF010000183.1:0-2171 GCA_031368925.1 Leptospiraceae bacterium | reverse complement strand
GGTAAATAATGATTTATCGCTAACCAAGTTTCATGATTCTGTTTAAATGATTTAATTATATCAACTTTCAAGGTCTAACCTCCATTCATATTCAGGAATTTCTTTGAAATTTTTCTTTATTAAATTCCATCGTTCCATTTTTAGTATTTGATATGGATCGATCGAAATTATATTTTTGTTTAAGTCAATATTTAAAAATAATACGCAATGCAAAGAGATGTCTTTTTTTGGTTCTGTGAAATGAACTATAATATTTGTATCTATACTATTTTGAAAAAAATTTTTCTCTTTCGAAATGGTAGCTGAAGCAATCCAATCGAATTCTCTAATATTACGTAATTTCAACCTTTTCTTAATTGAATCAGGTAGGAACATATAAGCATTATATTTAACTGAGTAATATTTGTTAGAATAATTAATGTGATTTAATGGTATTTGCGGAATGGTTACGATACCTGAAATACCAGGATAAAAATCTCCATTTTCAATTCTTGAAAAATTACTTAGTAGAATAAAAATATTTGAATTATGGTCAAGTAATTCTTTTCTACTTAAGGCTTCAAATTTCTCAAAAATGTTTTGTTTCCAACTCCATGAATTCTTATCGCGGATACCTTTTTCATTACAAAGTATACTAATTATTTTTAATTCTAAATTTTTAGTCTGTAAAAACCTTTTTATTATTTCGAATGCTTTTTTAGGTTTAGAAACAATTTTACTTTCTGCTCCTTTTAAATCAACGGAGGTTAATGGTAATATAAAAGTATTTTTATTTTCTTCATTTATTTTTAAAAGATAAATAAAATTAACCTCACCTACAGTTGAATCAACTAGACTTGGAGAAAAATTTAGATGAATTATTAGCCTTAATTTCGAATTTTTATCAAATCCAATCATAGCACCTAAAATAAATTTTTTATTTGGTGAAATATTTTCATTTTTTAACCACTCTTTAATCACTGAATTATCTTCTTGAAAAACATCTTGATGTTCATTACTAGCGAAAATAGTTTCCAATTTTTCCAATAAGTAGATTATATTCGATTTATCAAAATTTTCCTTATTCGTATTTATTCCAATGTGAATTATTCCTATCTCTAAATTACCAAAGGTTTTAATGAATTCAAAACATGCTTTTATATATTCTAAAAAATTTTCTTTTTCCAAATAATTTTCAGGAGAAAGAATATAATTAGATTTTTGAACTGTTTTATCATTTGTAAATGTTAATCTCTCTAACGCATCTTTTGAATCAATTCTGTCTAACTCTGGCTCAATAATTGACACACGAAAATTATCCATTTCTTTTAAGGAAATTTGCCATTCAATGAGAAATACGTTATACTCATCTTTGTTTAATTTTTCTTTATTTAGAAAAATACCATTTTTTGATAAAAGCTGTCTATGTTCTTCTGAAAAAATACTTGCATACAACTTCTTTGCATATCCCCTTTTATTAAATTCATGATGAATAAATCCAATCACCTTCTCGTTGTTAAAAACTATTGGACCACCGGAGAATCCTTGATAGGTGCCGTCCGTTTGGTCTAAATGTAATTCGTAACATTCAAAATCCTCATTAAATTGAATAGGAGATAACTCACATTTTGAGGAACTAGAAACTTTTGGTTCATTTTGTTTTAAGAAACCAAAAGGGTTTACTTTTTTTAAATCAAATTCGGGAATGGAGTATAAAGGAACGGATTCAATTTCCAAGTCTGGAGAAAGAATTATTATTAAAGCAAAATCAAGCTTCTCTTCTCTAAGTATTCTGTATTCTTTAACTTTTATTTTCTTAATTAACTTTGGATTACTATTCTGCAAATCGTAACTGATTAAAATAGTAAATGTTTTTTTTTCATCAGGGTATTGGAACTCATTAGATTCAATATCTCCTTCTTTGTTTACAAATATTCTATAGATATTTTCTGTTTCAAAAGGTTTTACAAAAGTTTCGTATGATTCTTCTAGAGCATCAAGAATTTCTCGGCTCAATTTATCATTCATATAATTAGTGAAAATTTCTATGGGTTTATCCTTCATCTTTGCAATTTTAATTATAGTCTCTAAATCTGGGTGATTAAACCTTTCTCCATTTGTCGAAATTAAAAAATTCTTACATATAATAGAAGAAAGAAAAGATTTTGTAGTATTTTTTTACTGCCATGATG
>JANMOF010000172.1:0-44414 GCA_031368925.1 Leptospiraceae bacterium | reverse complement strand
CGGAATAAATTCTTGGTGGTTATAGAGAGGGGGAAATACCCGTTCCCATCCCGAACACGGAAGTCAAGACCCTCATCGCCAATGGTACTATGTGATTCGTTGCATGGGAGAGTAGGACGCTACCAAGATATTCACCGCAATACTTCAAAAACCCGCATTCTGCGGGTTTTTTTATACCTATAGAAAATAGTTTTTATTTTTTATTTGACGCAACGAAAAAAATGATCTCCAACCGGATTGTCAGTTGAGAAATTATTTGTTTCCGGAAAATACGTGTAAGTTTCCGATGAAGAACCTTTTACTTCTTCTCCAGTCCAATAATCTTCCTTCATTCCTTTCGTAAGACCAAGTTTATAGGCTTCTTGAAAGTGATTTTTTTTTGGAAGTTGCATTCCCATAGACTCACACTTATCCCAAGCAGTCACTAGATCAACTTTTGAAAAGTCTTGTGTCCATTCTGTTGTTTTTTCATTCTTATCTTCTTTTGCTGTCTTAACAGTCGTAATAAAACCACCAAATGCCCAACCTACTTTAGAATTGTATTTTACTTCGTACCAATTACTTTTAATGTTCCCTATCGTTTCTTCCGGTCCATTTGCATTGACAACGATTATTTTTCCATTATATGGGATAAGATCAATTTTGTTTGCAGTAGCCTTGGGTTCACTACGAAGAATTAAACCGCTTTTAGTAGAAACAACACCTTCCATTTCTTTTGAGCAATTTACAAAGAAAAGGGAACTTGTAAGAATAGTGAGAAAAAAAAGTTTCATGAAAATACTCCAGATGTTCATTAATGGTAGAATAAATGTTATACTTTATTGTTTCCAAAGAACATAATAAATTCTTTTTACTAGAAATAATCTGTCAACAGTAAAATTCATTCCTACGTATTCAATGTATTTGAGAAATTGGTTTGAAACCAGAAACTTCTAAAATTAGTAACATTACGAAAAGAATGCTAATTCGGAACTAACTAAGATTATGCTCTGAAAGTAGAGGTGTAGTCAGTCCTACTATTTAAAGGTGCTTCAATCAATGCGACCTTGATACAAACTTAAAACTAGACTCATCTTACCAAAATATTCTTTACAAAGATAAGGAATATTTAATTTTTAAGGAATGAAAATCAAAAGTATAATATTAGCCTATTTTTTTCTTTGTTTTGTTGGTGGTCTATATAGTGATGGAAGGACTCATTCCCATACCGCAGCTACGACAAATAATCCAGAATTATTAAGAAATTTGATCGCAAATGGAAATAGTATAGATTCAAAGGATGAGTGGGGCAAAACTCCTTTGCATCTAGCATCATTTCATGGTCATTTAGAATGTGTCTCAATTTTGCTTGCTAATGGTGCTAATGTAAATGCAAAAGACGATCTTCGTGGTGGGAGTCCTTTGCATTATGCAGCTTTGAATGGCCATTTAGAAGTAGTAAAACTATTGATTAGTAAACGAGCTGATATCAATGCAAGGAATAAAATTGGTGGTACTCCTTTACATGAGTCAGCGGCTGGAGGTCATTTAGAAATAGTAAAGTTATTCATTACGAATAAGATTGATGTAAATTCAAAGGACAAAAATAATGATACCCCATTACATGATGCATCTGGAGAAGGTCACTTGGAAGTAGTCAAGTATTTGGTTAGTAAAAATGCAAAAAAAGAGATTAAGGATAATGACGGTAAAACTCCGTTAGATTTAGCCCAAAAAAATAAACATCAAAAAGTAATTGTTTTTTTTACAGAGGGGAGCACTACAGGTGAGCAGAACAAATTAGAAGCAACAAAGAAAGACGGAAAGTTAGTTTCCAGAAATTGGAGTGAGTATCAGGGAGAAATGGATTGGAATAATGCCTATACGAAATGTGCAAGTATTGGAATGAGATTACCGACAAATGATGAGTTAAAAACGGCGCATACTACAGGTGTTGTCGAATCATGGAAAAAAGACGGAAGCGATTATTGGTCAGTTACAGCGTACGATGAGAATCGAGCTTACGCCCTATCTGTCGGAGGTGGTGAATTAAACAGCTACAGTCGTGAGGGTAGTTTCAATGTTCGTTGTATTCGTTGAAAGTGTGCAGATTGGTAAGCTCTTGAAAAGCACATCGTATAATAAGATTTAAAAGCTAAAGCATCTTTTAGTAATGTGAATCATATTTGAATTTTTTAAGGAATGGTAAAATGAAAGAAATATTTAAAGAAATAATCCAAATAGCTACAGTTAAAACATCAGAGGATATTATTAAATATTTTTCAGAGGCTTATGAAGAAGAAATAACCGGTATACTTATTTTGGAGTTACGAAAGACTCTCGAAAATTATAAAGATGAGCTTAAAAAGCGAGCTATTGCAATTTTATTAGAGCAAATAAAACATATACCTGGGAATGAAAGCATTGTTGTCGAGGAGGTGAAGACATTCTTATATGAGAACACTGAACCGGAGATCGAACGACATACTAGAGACCACGAAAACAAAAAAAGTAAAGGAGATTTTGGGGTTGTAATAGCTTACCCAGAGGTGCAACGTGATCCTGATGCTGCGTACTATGGTGGGAATACTGTTAGAATTAATATGGCAAGGCAAGGGCTTATAATTCAGTCTAAAAGAAAATCTTCGGATAAAAATAAAAAGGAACCAAGTATACCGAAGAGCAAGGAAGATGCTTACGATAAAATTATAAAATTTTACTCATTTTTACTTTATAACATGAGCGATAAAAAACAAATTAAATTTGAATTCGTTCTTCCTTCTTCAAAAGAAACTGATTCTAAGTCTAGAATTTTAGAAGCATTAGAAAAACTTCTAAACGAGGAATCAGAGAAATTAACTTTTATGAACATTGTTGAAGATTTATTTGATAAAAAAATTGGCACTAACAATGATAATGAATTAGAGGAAATACTTCATTCCAAGAAAAGAAATTCAATAGAATTTAAACTTTCTTATAAGGGACCACCATCTTTTACTCCTCCCACTACGCCGATGCAAGATTCGGAGCAAATCCGAATCTTGGCATAACTGTATCATTTATTATAGTATGTTTTAATTTCGAAAAAAATGTAGGTTATTTAGAAAATTTAATTTATGAGAAGGCTAACAGCAAATAGCTTAAAAGGAGTTTCTTATGTATACTGATGGTCAAATTGCTATTTCATTAGGTAAAGCACTATTCGGATTAGGCGGGAATAAGATTTTTAAAGCCGTAAAAAAAAATGATTACAATGAATTTGTTAAGGCTTATAGAGATAATCCAGATTCAATTTTTGATGTGGATGATGAAGAGAACACTCTTCTCTTGCAGGTTTGTGTCGGTGCCATAGATAAGAGAATTATTGACTGGGTAATATCTCATACAGCCAAAAAATCTGACTTTGTTAATCTTCGAAATCAATCCAAAATGACAGCCTTAATGACTTCTATAGTTCTTAATAATGAATATGCCTTTGATAAGATTTTAAATAAATATAGTGATTTAGATGTCAACAAAGTAAATCATAAACAATCTAAGACAGCATTGGATTTTGCTTATATATCGGGAAATAAGAGTATGGTTTCACGGTTACTAGAAAAGAAAGCAACACCTTACCTCGATAGAACACCTCAAGAACAAAGTAAATTTGAGGCGGAGATAAGAAACAACTATAATAAACACATACAAGTAGCATCGGAACAGGGCGATTTAGAAACTGTAGCAAATCTAATTGATAAAGGAACTGATATAACTATAGCGGATGACTCCGGTATGACTCTTCTACATCGGGCATCAGAAAAAGGTCATTTAGATATTGTAAAGCTTCTTGTGATGAAAGGTGGGATAATAAATGCAAGAACAAAGTACGGTGAGGCAGCTTTGCACTTTGCATCTAAGGGTGGCTTTTTCGAAATAGTTAAGTTTTTCATCGAGAAAGGAATAAATGTAAATATACAAACTATTGGTGGTGAGACTCCTCTATATTATGCATCGATGGCAGGTAAATTAGAAACAGTAAAGTTACTCATTGAGAATGAGGCTGCTGTAAATGTGAAAATTGGGGAATATCGATATACTTCGCTGCATATGGCATCTGCTCAAGGTCATTCAGAAATAGTAAAGCTATTGATTGCCAATAAAGCCGATATAAATGCAAAAGATGTGAACGGAGAAACTCCTTTAGATTTTGCAAAGAAAAAAAATCGTAAGAAAATTATTTCAATTTTTTCTGACGGGATATTGGGTTCGGGTAATTGGGGTCCATATCTGGGAAAAATGAAATGGGAAGACGCCAAAACGAAATGTGCGAGCATTGGTAAGAGACTGCCAACGATTGAAGAATTGAAGTCTGCATTCTCGACTGGTGTGACAAAAGCTTGGAATGAAGAAGAAGGTGGTGCTTATTGGTCTTCTACTCCAGCAGGTAATGACCGTGCATACTGGCTTCATATTTTCGATGGTAGTGTTTGCGAAGATAATCGTAGCGATTACGCCTATGTTCGTTGCTATTATGATTCAGATTTAGCAAAGTAACAAAAAAAGGAGAGTCACACAATGAGAGCAATTGAAACAATAATGGATGTAAAGGAAAACGGTGAGTTTTTTCTGCACTTTCCGAGAGAAGTAAAACCCGGAAGATATAAAGTTGTAGTAGTTGTCGAGGATGAATTGATCGGGGAAGAATATGAATTATCCCCTGAAATAGACAAGGCATATAAAGCAGAGATTGACCGACGACTCGAAGAAATGAAAACAAATCCACATCCCGGATTCACGATGAAGGATGTAATGAATGAGTTGGAGGTAGAGCTTGGAAGAAAAATACAAACTCGAACCATCGGCTAAAAAAGATATTAAAGAATCGGTAACATATTACGAGGAAAGAAAAGAAGGCTTGGGTGGTGAGTTTATTGATGAAGTAAATTTAAAAATACAAGAGATTGTAGAGAAACCGGATAAATATGCTCTCTATTATAAAGAAGTAAGAAAAGCATCTTTAAAAAGATTTCCATTTAATATTATTTATGCAATCCAAGACGCTTTTATTTCTATCATCGGTGTCTGGCATAAGAGTAGAGATCCAAATCAATTAGAAAAACGAATTGATGAGGAATAATCCCAATGACCCTTGCAGACCAAAAAATAATAGAACAAGAAGCAATCCAAAAGCTAATCGGAATCATTGTAACTAAAATTAATCCTGATAAAATCATTCTATTCGGATCAAGAGCAACAGAAAATTTTCACAAGGATAGTGATTACGATTTGTGCATCATCAAAAAAGATGTAGCGCATAGAAGACAGTTGGCGCAAGAGATTTACAGATTGTTGTATGGTTCTGGACTTAGTGTAGATGTAATCGTAGAAACTCCTGAAAAATTTTTAGAATTAAAGGATAATCCGTATTTAATCTACAAACAAATTGAAACAAAGGGACACATACTCTATGATAAATAAAGATCTAGCTGATGCATGGATGACCTCGCGATGTAATGGAAGCTGTGATTCTTTCCGATTATGCAGTTGAAACGAGATACCCTGGCAATTATGAATCAGTAGGCGAAGAAGAATATCTTAGAGCGTTAGAAATTACTAAGTCTGTTTGCGGGTGGGTTGCTTGACTGATAAGAGGTTAATTGGTATTAGCCAAAAATACTTTTGTGCTCCAATCATAGTAATCACAAAAACTTGCGGTGAGCAGCAGTTTCCAAACTTGCGTGTCGAATCCGTCATACGAATCTCAGTTCAGACAGTGGAGGATGCAATGAAACCAAATGTAAAATTTGAAGAAGTAAAGATAGTAGATACGAATGGAGTTTGGGCTAGAATTTCTGATGGAAGAGAAATCACGATTCCGACTGCTTGGTTTAAGCGGCTTGCGGGAGCGACGCCAGAAAAATTAAACAAGTTTGAATTGACTCCATTTGGAATTCATTGGGAGGATTTAGATGAGGATATTTCGATTAACGCATTTATTTTCGGATTATCTCCTTCTCCAATTGCCTAATCTTTTCCACCATCACCTCACCCGTGCCGATTAGGTAGTCATGGTGATTAACGCATAGTAGCCAGTCCATTTTTTCAGAGGAAAAATAATATTCGCCGATGCAGTAGGATTCTTCGATTATATTTTGAATCGCTGGAAGTTTACCTTTGTAAAACCAGAACTTTGGCGTTTCATGCACTCGGTCACTCACAAAAAAAAGTAGATCATTTTCTTTTTCAAGAACTCTATTCAAATATTTGTGAGGATGTATTTTGCATTGGATAGAATAGGAATCTTGCGAAAAACGTTCCCAATACCAATGAAATTTATTCGTGTAATGAGTTACTTTTACAAAATTCTTCTCTATCGTCTTCTGGATATCCTGCCATTGATTTATTCCAACAGGTTTAAAATCATCTAAAGAGATATTCATTTCTTTTCGAAGTTTTTCTATCTCTTGGCGCATATTTGTCCAAACAATTTCGGGTTTCCTATTTTTATGTAAATCATTCATTTGGTCAGAGTCGCAAAATTGTTTTCTTGACTCAAGAATATTTTAGTGTGCAATAGAAATAATTTTTTATTTCTTGCAAAAAATGTCCAAATGGACAAAATCGTATTTCAGTCATGCCAACAAAAAAGAAATCAACCAAGAAAAAAACAAAAGCCCAAACTCCTATTCATCCGGGGAAAGTGTTAGAAAAATTTCTAAACAAGCATAACTTAACACCGTATGGACTAGCGAAGGAAATAAAAATAGATGCCTCCTTACTTGGTAAAATTATAAAAGGGGATAGACCTATTTCTCCGCTTGTATCTTTGGCTCTTGGAAAATTTTTTGGAGTCGATGAGGCTTACTGGATTACTCTGCAAGTCCAATATGATTTGGGCGTAACGAAATTAGAAAAGGATGTTCTGATTCATTCTATTCGAACAATAGAGTATATGGATGTCTGAGAAGAAAGTTCCTAATCCTTACGGAAGATTGGGGAGTCCGCCACATCAGGATAAAGTGGATGAGGTTGCAGAAGACATTGAAAGTCGAGGATTTGCTTATGTGAAAGAGCTTTTCTTGCGACTTTTTAATGGGCGGGGCAAGTTCGTTGATGTGGCTGCATTTGACAATCAGCAGAAGCTACAAGAATTACATCAAATAGGAAAACAGAATAAAAATAGGTTGCCAGTGAAGAGAGAACGAGATACAATTGAGGAAATTTATGAAAATATGGGAATTAGACCAGAATTTCATTCATACAATAGTGTAAGGCAGGAAGAAGATCGTGAGAACTAACCAAATTAATTTTTATCTGATGCCAGAAGATTGGGAAGTCGTAGAGCATTATATTCAAGAAAATGGATTAATACTATTAGCCTCACCTAGTCCGACTGAACATTTAAGGAGTGTATCTTCTGTAAATCCTGTTTCTAATTCAGAGTTTAAGATTCATAAATATTTTATCGCTTTAAAAAATGATGAAGAAAAAATTATTTGTAAGTTCGTTGAAAAACAAAACTATTACACCATTGACGAATCGAATTCTCCTGTTGTGGAAATACTAGTTCCGTTTTATCAAAACCATTTAGACAAGTTGAATAGAGGCAGATTTTATTATAGCAAAGAAATCTATTTTGAAAAAGCTTTTACACCAAAGGATGATAACTTTTTAAATATGGCTAGCGATTTATTTAAATGGTTTCGTAAGACATTTAAGGCATCCAAGCTAGAAGGCTATGAAGATTTTATTATATCTCCGGCAGCACTTCGATTTCAGAAAAATGGTGGAACGTTATTAGTGAATCCAGAAGTGTCAAAGTCTGCTTTAGGAAAAGAAAAAATTTATCATTCCTTGGCAAGTTGATTCTTTCCTACATCCTCACCGCATAGTTTTCAGCCAATAATTCATTGTTTAAAAACAATCCTTCAAACAAGATTCTACAAACTTCTTAGAGGAAATTCCTTTCTTAGTAGAAAGCTCTGGTGCGTCTAATCCGCGTAGCCGCAAGCGTTGTTCTATTGAGACTGAAAAGCCTAAGTCGATACTCACAAGTAGCGTGTCTCCGTCGATGACTCGTTCGAGATAAGCCTTGTAGGTAAACAGCTCTTTGACGTTTGAGTTTAGTTTGAAGGAGTAAGTCTTGTTATCCTTTGCAGATTCAATGATAGAACCGATTTTGAATTTAGAAAGATTTTCTTTTTCTTCTAGTAGGATGGAGAAACCTAAATCGAGATGCGGCACGTTCGATACGCTTGCCCTTTTTACGCAATGCTTCGCATCACTCAGGTATCGGCAAGCTACTCAGTGACCGGACTTTGTCCTTGGAGTGTAGGAAAAAGCTCGGTCACAGAGTGCGTGTTTACGATGAAGGCTATGTAAACAGAAAGTCCGTGTATCGAAGCGACCTTTTGTTCGGGCTAATTCTTGTTTGACTAGGGTTAGTAAGTCACGGCTTGTTAGTTCTTTTTGTATTGCGTTTTTTCTATCGTGAGTCTGGTTGTAGAATCATCAATGAGTAGAAGACAAACGTAATGACTCCAAGATAGTTCGGAATGGAATTGACCGGACTTGTAATATTGATAGAATTTTCTTATGTAACCAAGATTTCTTTCGGAGAATCCTTTCTCCTATCTTCCAGTTTGAAGATAAGACTGCTTTGTTCCAGTCTTCATTTCCATCATTTAAGGATTGTTCGTATATCTTTGATATGTCTTTTAGGATTGAGTTGTATTGTGTTGAGGAGATGCCGGAATATTCTAAGGTCATTTGTATGGTTTTCTAGTGAAAATTATATTTGGTCAAACTAAAATTTGGTTTGCAATTTATTGACTGACTTCTGGAAAATGGCGGAGGTGTCTGGGTTGGGAATAGGGTAGGGTTTGGGAAATTTCGGGCAGATTTTGCAGACAGTCTGCGGAATTGGGAAGGATTAGTGGGGATACTTGTTTGTTAGCCGTTGTAGGAGTAATGACCTAAACCAACTTTGTATTTCTTGAATTATGTTTACGATTAACCCCTTCCCTAAATTCGCTTCGCGGGAAGGGAGCGTTGTAGTTGTCGGGCAACTTGAATTACCCTCTCGTGCTTTGAGTTGGGCTTTGGACAAAAAAGTCTTTCTACTCCAATGCGTTAGGGATCGAATGGGGTCATGTTTTTTTATCTGTTGGAAAAAACATGACCGGAATGAGAGCCCGACGGCACTTATTGTAAAAGATTCAGAGCAAATAATAACGAGTTGCCGGAACGCCCAAATTTAAAAGTTCCAACGGGTAGCTCGGCTGCTGGTGAGCTAACATTACCATGCAGCCAAGCTTACTATACATTTAACTAGCTTTTTTTCCAGTCTTTTGAACTGGCGATTGATTGAAGAAATTTCTGACTGCTTTTCTTAAAACTTTTGCTCTGTCTAAATCATTTTCTTTAGCATAGTTGTCTACTTTTACAGTCAATTCATCGTCTAGATCAAAAACCATTTTCGTCTTGGTTGCTTGTATCGCCGTTTCCATAATGTCTACCTCCCTTTATAGGATATTCTATATATCTAACAGTATCGGATTCTTGTCAATTATTTAATATACAAAAATAATATTTTTGTATATTAAATAAAACAATCGGTCAATCGGTTATTTTGAAAACTTGAAATGAACTCTAGGGTGGGTCGGTTGACGTGCGATGAGGCACGGGTTAGAGAAGATTGATATTGTTTGTAATAAAGTGCGTTACGTCGGAAACCATTTTTCTACTATCAATTACTGACGGGAAATTCCCATGAGCTGCATTATTTCTGATTTGCAGGAAACTAAGTATTTGCCCCTTAGTGATTGCGGTATATACTTCTTTTTCGCAAAGTTTTTCATTTAGAGAACTAGCCGTTCTTTTTTCTATTTCGATAGAATTCTTTTTGCATACCTCATGCAGAAAATATTCTAAAGCGCATCCGGCTAATACGGGGGCTACTATATAATTCTGTTCATCGTTAGCCATATTCTCTGCTTGTAGCAAGATTGCGTCCAGGTTCTCATGCTTTAAAAAAATCCTTATGCGACTCAATCCATCGCTTGCGAATTTATTCCTGGCTGACTTAAATATACTTACATAATGGAGGAAGCTCTTGAGGCTACCCATTCGCCTGGAGTCTCGCTCCATTCTTTTATAAAGAAAATGCGTTTCTCCGTAAACTTCATAGATAAGGAATGTTGCTTCAAGATGCCATTCGAATGATACTGCATCATCTACGATTTGAATAGTAGTCTTGCCGTCATGCGATTTAGTGCTGGTCGCATTAGTAATTATTTCTTTTGACTGCAAAAGAAGATCATCGAATTGTTTAAGAATTTCTGATTCTTTGAATTGTTTCATTGTGTATTTCTAGGTAAGTTGCCTCATGTCCCCTGACAGCATCCAAATAATTCTTGTATCTCTTTTGACTAATCACTCTTTTCCCTTCGACTGCTAACGTCTCAAAAATAATATCCTGAATTCCGATAAAGGAAGTAGAAATTTCAATCTCTCCAAAAATTGCTTTCTCTATAACTATATTTTTTGGGTCACTCACGAAAGCGGCATGTTTATCGAGGTTTGTTTCTATCAGTCTTTTATCTGGATTAAGTATGTAGAATTGCATGGTTTTATTTTTGATTACTTTGGTTCTTTGTCAATTCTTAAAACGAACTTAGTTATTTTGAAAACTTGAAATGAACTCTAGGGTGGGTTGGTTGACGTGCGGTGAGGCACTAGGCACTAGAGTATTATTTTCCCGTAATTAAGATTTTCTGGACTAAAAGAAAATACTTTCCGGCTCAATCCAAAATAAGTTTGCAGATGATTTTTAATTTCGAAATTCAGTAAAAGCTTTTTCATTTGCTTGTAATACTTTTTAAGGAGCCTCGCTTGTTCGTCGGTCAGTAGAATCAAAAGATTCACATCATAACTAGCGTCAACATCTATATAGGTAAATACCTGTTTGTCTCCAATCAATACAAGATCATTGTCCCATGTGTTTAGGGTATAGGATATTCCCATTAGGTTTATGGGATACTTTGTATTATTCTTAATCTTGTAGGATACTTCAAGATAATGCCTTTCCTCTTTATAGTTCAACTTAAAGTCGAACTTCTCTTTTAATATATTTACTTGGTCGATTTCGAACGGAAACCATTTATGTAGAATTGCTTTATTAAAAAATCCAATCACTGTCATTACCACCGATAAGCCTTTGTTTCTGTGAAGGTAAACTCTTCGCCTATCCTATTCGCATTGTAAGAAACTGCATCTATTTTAAGAGCCTCATTACTTCCTTTGCAGATAAAATAATATTCTATTTTCTGTGTATCGAAACTTGCAAAGCTTTTCGGTGATGAAATTATTTTCTTATCTATAATCTCACATCTAATTACATTTGTCTTCGAGCATCCTACGATCACTAGTAGGCTAATTAATATTATTCTGAACATTGTTTACGTCCTTTTTGTTTTTTTATATCAGATAAGGTATCTATTTCATTGAAAAGATATTCATTTAAACTTTTCAATTTTTTTATTCGGTCATCCTGGAGAGCGATTAACTCTCCTGATATTTTACATTGTTTCCATAAATTTTTTATCAATGAAATATCGAATATGAAACTGAAAATAGAAAAAACTCCAACCAATGCAAGGCAAAGAAGAAGTAAAAATCCGTGAATATTGATTGTGTATTCAATCATTATCATGCTGCCTTTGGTTTATATTCAATCTTCTTTTCGAGTAATTCTTTTTCTAGAATTACTCCCGTATTCATTTTGGTTTCTTTTATAAATTCTTCCGCTTGCTCTTTAGTAAATCCGCAAGCTCCAATAATATCTTCTTCGGGTATATACATTCCTTCAAGTAGGGAATAATGAATATATACTTTTTGATTTTCTTCTTTAAAGAAAATAGCATACAATTCACCTGAATCAACTTGCTCATATTTTGTGAGATCAAGTTTTGAAAGGTATTCATGATTAGTTATTACTTGCGCGTTTGTATCATTAAGATGTTTATTGATAAAAAATCTTGCCTTATCTTGTCTTTTGAAAGAAAGAGAATCGGCTCCTATCTGTGGATGAACTTCAAGCGTGTCTTTCTGGTTTGCGATTGATATGTATCCCTTTTGTTTGGTTCTGTTATCCGTTACTTGTATAAAGTAAAGTGTTTCTGTTTCTTCTGGTAAAACGATATTTGTTGTCATGTCCTTACTCCTATGTATGGCAATGGTGCGGCGGTTAATATTGTAGTTACTACTACCGGAAATGTGGAAGGGAGAACGGCGAACGTAAAACTGATTGAGTAGCCTAAGCCGTGAGTAACTCCCATTCCTGCATCAAGTCCTAGAATTGGAATGAGTCCTGCTACTGCGAATCCGCGAATTGCTGGATTGCTATTCGATACGCATACTAACCAGTAAATCCCTGCATCTAAAGTAACTGGAATTCCAGTTGTATAAGATTTAATTCCGGTAGTAGTGCTTGCCTGGCTTCCTGCATCTATGATTAGATTTACTGGATTTAAGTTTCCGTTATCTGAGTAGATTCCTACACGTATATTGCTAGACGCTCTAGAAGTCGTTACGTTAATCTGTATTGCATTTATCGTCGTCCGTCTATCTAAGACTAACGGCATTGCGTATAGGACGTTTGCTGTGAAAGCTGCCGTTGTAAGAGCTGTCGAATTGCAAGGACTTGAATAATACCTGGCATTGTTTCTTACTACACTTTTTGGAAGTGTAGATTCTGGAATTTTGTTATTTGCGTCTAATCCTGCGTAGCCATTCGCAATATTTTTATTTGCAAGTCTTTCTCTTAGGTTGACTGCCGCTCTGATTCTTGCTGCCATATCCTGGACTAGCTTCACTTCGTTTCTCTCTTTGGAGTATCAAAATAATCTTTTAGTATAAATCCGAAAATTACTCCGAGAATAAACCATCCTTGGATTGAATAAATGTAAACGAGTAGATTGAATAAATCTGTTTTGAAGCTCAAAGAGTCCTCCGATCTCCAGTAAAAAATAAAATCAAATAGGAAATTATTCTAAGAAGATATGGCAAAAGAAATACAGTTGTTATTATTAGAAGAAGAATTGATAACCAACGAAATTCTTCAATGAGTATTAGAAATCCATTTATGATTGAACAAACGAATGCAAGTCGATTCGATAAATCGCAAAGTCTGCCAAATTTATAATTATATGCGAAGTAAAAAACAAGCAGTTTGGATTTGAGGAAAATTTTTTTCATTATGGAGCTTCCAATATTTTTTCTTGCTGTTCTGTTTTATCGCTAGGCTTTGCGGATGATTCACCAAACACTCTTACTGCTTTGTAGACATATGCTGCACGAAAAGAACTCATTCCATCCTCAAGGCAGATTTTTTTTAATAACTCATCTGCATATTTTCTATACTCTAAGCTAATTCTGTTTTGCCTCATTAGTTGATAAAGAGCGTCATGAACTAATGACCCTCGCATGAAGTTTTTAGTGTCAATCGTCGTTCCGCTTGGACCGTCCCAAGCGTAGCCTGCGAAGATTGTAAGCACTCCATTTCTGGATAATTTTAGAAAGGGGATTCGATTATCGTTTATACTTGGCTCAAAAATATCGAACTTAGGATAAATTTTTACAGGAAGGGAATAATCTTCTACTATTTGGTATTTGTAATTCGTTGTTTCTTTGTATTTCATTTTTTCCTATTTATAATTTTGTTTTAATTGCATAAGAAATCAATCTTGAATCACCTTGATAGCAAGGTGTTATAAGGTTAATTGCTGTTTCTTTTTTATAGAATCTTTCGTTCCCGTTACGATTTACATATTTTGTTTCGCAATCACCGAAAGGATCTTCCATGATTAAACCTAGAAGCGTTTTTGTGTTAGTCTCTTCGTAGTATCCAATGCAGGTTTGTATATGACCGGAAGCTCCCTTTAGATACTTCGAAATATTTGTAGCTGTTACTACTGCTTGTCCACTATCAATAATTGATTTAATTTTATCTAATGTAGCAACAGCAAAGGTCATTCGCCAATTGTGATCCTTTAGCCATTCATCAAATAAATTTCTGAAATGCTCTCCATGAAATCTACTTGTCCACTTTTTAGAATCTGGAATTTTAGAATTGATCTCATTTACTCTTGTCATTACTAAAGTATAAATTAATTCTTCGATTGTTTCTGGATTTAATTGCGCTTTCCATTTTTCCAGATTTGCATAATTTCCGAATTGTAAAGCCCATGATGAATAAGCTGAAATCATGCATTGATTAGAAGGCTCTAGCGTTCTTTTGAAGTCTGTAAGTAAATCTATTTTTACGTTGTTTCTCTGCGATAGCCATATCGCATGATCTACTTTTTTAATCGTGATATTTTCTAAATTTAATAGTTGGTCAGCCATATCGTCGTTATCTCCTATTGCATGTATGATCCGCAAACTCTGCGGAAACTTTTAATTATACTTGATACTGCATTTTTGTTCATTGTTTTTTTATAACTTCTCAAAGTCTCGATTACGTAAGAGATATTTGATTCATTTAAACTTTTTCCTACTATCCAACTTACGCTTTTCTGCAAGTCGTCTGCCTGGTCTGATGTTATTGTTTGCTCCGTAAAAAAGAATACATCTATCTCTCTTAACAGTTGGTTTATTATTTCTTCTGATACAATCATTCCGTGCTGCGTCGCACCTTCGGCGTAATATCTTTCGCTTTTTCAAATCTTGTTTTTTCGTTTTGTGGCTCTACTTTGAAAGTAAAAGATTTCGAAGTAGAGAATGGATTTTCTTTTTCAATAACAGGCTCTTTTCGTTTTCTGATTGGATGAAAAATTTCTTCTATATGGCTTCCGAGTGAATCTAATAAAGTATTCATTTCTGCCTGCGCCTTTTCGGTTACTATTCCAATCAATTTTTCGATTGGGTCTTTACGCTTTGGTTTGCGGCTCATTGTTCGCTTTAATGATTTGTTCGAAGAAATTCTTTTTTTTCTCTAGCGCATTTTCGCTTGAGTCAATTAGCATCTCTGACATTTCTCTGATTCTGACGAAATGCGGATCACTTGCATAAGATGGGAAAGATTTTTCGAAAAACCCTTTTAACTGATTGAGAATATTTTTCATTAGCCTGTTATCTAGATATAGATTTTCGGCAAGTCCTGCAATTTCGTTTTGGTGATTGATTACAAGATTATAGTTTTCTATAATCTTGTTTGTTGTCTCGATTGTTATTGCAAGTTGTTTCGACATTCCGACTACAGACATTTTCATTGCTTTTAATTCTTCTTCTGAGTTGAAATTTTTCATAGTGACTACATTGTCTTTTTTTTCTTGTGGCATTTTTTCCCCTTATATGATTGGTGTTGTAGATTCGATTGCTTTGTTTGTTCCGTTAATTTTCGGCATTACGAATAAATCTATTCCTTTATCAATGAGAGATGGGACTTTGCTTCTAAGAATATCTGCCATTGCCTTATCGGTTTCCGAGTTATCGGGATAATGTTTGATTTGCGATTTTACTTTTGCCTCAATCACTTGTAGATTAAGCGCATCCAGTTCTGCTTTTTTTGCGTCTGTTTGTTCGTTCAGTTTTTTCTGATTACGTTCAAAGGCTCTCATTGCCTCTTCTACTTTTGCTTCTACTGTTTGTGGATTTACATTTTGCGATACTTGCACTGAGAGTTTAGCATTCTCTATTTGCATTGTGAATAATTGCGAATTGGCTGCCTTCGCTTCATCCTTCGCTTCTTTGAGTAAGTCTTTTAATTCTGCGATATGCGCTGAATGAGTTTGTCTCAAGTCCGCGATTTGTTGGCGAAGAGATTCTACTAAATCGCCGTTTTGATTTTCTTGTCTTACTGGCTCCGGTTTATTATTTTGGCTCGCCACTGATTGTAAGGAGCTAGAATATTTTTCGAACAATTGATTTACGTCAATGATTACTGTTTGTCCAGGTTCAGATTCTTTTTTTGGTTGAGCTACCGAATTTGGCTGAAAGGGAATTATTATTTCTGTCTTAGGTTCAATTTCTTCTTTTACATCTTCGAACTTTTTGATATATCGTATCGCACCAGTCGAGACTCCATTCTCGAATATACAACATTCTAAATCAACTGATTCTGAAAATTCTTTAAAAAGGTCATCAAGGGTTTCGGGAAGGTCATCGTGAGAATAATTTATTTGTGTATATTTGTTTTTAAACTGAACAACTATATCTACTGTATCTTCGTCTTTATATTTATCTAATAACTTAGAAACATGGCTTTTTACGTTTCCGTATCTACCGCCCATTTCTTGATTGTTGAAAATATTTATTGATCTCAAAATAAGATAACCTTCTTTTTTTAGTTTTCGAAACCTGAATTTGACTACTCATTTGAGCTTATTTTGGGCTTGGTTTGAGCTTATTTTGAGCTTACTTTGAGGTACCTCAAATGGGAGGTCAATTCGATAAATCATGAAAGGCTCATCTTTAAAAGTAATTTTTATTTAAAAGTGCAACTAATTGCGATTACGCATATGATATGCACATATTATGTATATGGATATGTATTAAATGTGTGCATATATGTATACTGTTCGAAAATTTGCTTGAATATTTTTGAGTATTGAATTATTACTGGAATCTATGGCTAAACCTAAACGTTCGATAAACAACGAAAAATCAGAAAACAGACTCCATATTCTACTAGATAATTCTGAGTATGCGCTATTCTTGAAAACCAAAAGCAGTATCCAGAAACGACTTGCTGATGAAGGTCTTATAGCTGCTAACGAAAATATTACTTATTCGCAAGTATTAAGAGTAATGATTTCTAATTATGCGAGAGAGAAGAAAATAGCTTAATTAATGTCCTTTTTTTTATTTTCAATAAATCGGGAACGCAAAATAAAGAGTCTATCAATGACTGCCTTCTGCTAAAGGGAATCGGAAACTCTCTAGCAGAAAGGAAATTTTTTTAGATAATAAAATTTCGCATAACGTTCGGGTAACTGACGTTGCTTCTTAGCAATGTATTCGGGCGACCGTATACGTGCAAAGAGAATGCCAAATCAGTTTTTGGCGTGACCTTTGCGATAGTTTAGCAAATATGTAAAAATTTGAGCAAGTGAAAATAAGCAGCGCGGATCAAGAGTTGAACAGCTTCCGACGTGGTTCAACTCGCAGCAGTTACCAGAGTGTTAGACGGTGTTAGCGCAAAAACGATATAAGCCTCAATGGGGGCTTATATCAAATAGTAAATTGTATTTTTTATAAAGGAGAAAGGAATGGATTTAATTTTAACGGAAGAGGAAAAGCAAATAATATTAGATAAAAGAAAAGTAGAGCAAGAAATTAAAGATTTTAATTTGTATAAAAATTTTATTTTAAAATTACTGATAGAGTCTAGAGAATATTTTGATATTAGCGGAAAAAATGAATTCAGTTACTCCGAATTTTGTGGAATTTTCCCAGAGGACAAACGTAATTTTAAGTCATATAAAAGCCCATATGTCTATCAAGTTATATTAGATTTGCTTAAATTAATAGATTCTCAATTAAAAAACTAGAAAGGATTTTGGCTTATGAAGATTAATTTTAAATATTCCATAAAAGTCGATGTTGAAAAAATCCTATCTGATGTAAAATTACTCGTTAAAAGAAAATATATTATTTCTGAAATAAGAAATTATTCTCTAATAATAATGGAAAGGCGAATAGTTGAAGATGGATGGGATAATAATTTAGATGACATTGAAGCATGGAAATTTCATTTACGTTCTTTAAGTTTGATAGAATAATTTATCTCTTTTTTTAAATACTATCTTATGGGGGGACTACACGGAAAAAGTTTTCGCTAATGCCGTCTAACTATTAGCATAGGCGAAGTTGCTTCTTAGCAATTGCGCATATGCTGTGTTATGCTTTAAAAAAAAGGGCTTATTCAGCCCTGGAAGGTTGGTGGAATTTACTTTGAGGAGAAATACTACTTCTTAACGTTTCTTGACTTTTTCTCTTAATTCTTTTTCAGTCCATATCACCTGAAATTTTACTTTTAATTCATTTTGTAAATATTCTAAGACTTCTTTTATTCTCTTTGTGTGAAATCTTGCTGAAAATCCCGAATTTTCGTTCGGACTAATAAATCCTTGTTCGTCTAATCCCATTTCGATTAAATTTTTATCCGTAAAATAAACGCCGCCTGATTTTCTAGATCTCGGAACTGTCATTATCATATAGCCTTCGACTAATTCTTTTATTTCGGACTTTGATTTATTAACAAATAAATCTGGATAATTATCTATATCAGCTTGAGAAGTCTGTTTATATGATAAATGGATATTATGGAAATCAATTGGATTCCTGTCGCCGTCTCTTACTAATTCGTCATAGATTTTATCAATACTAAGTAAATGAATGATAACTCTATTTTTAGAATTTACGAGAATTCCAATTTTCTTTTTTCCTTCGTGCGTTGTGTAAGTTGTGTATTTGCCTTGATTCCCCATTATTGTTAATCCGGTAATGAGATTTCCGGTAATGATTTCTCTTTGATTATTTATTTGTTCTATGTTTTTTTGAATTTGTCGCAAATAGTAATCAGCAGCATTCCTTTTTACGTTCATTACTTTAATTTTATCCAAGAGTGCGGTTTGAGACATTAATACAGTAGTTCTTAATTCTCCAGTGATGTTTGCTGCGGAAATAAAATCTACTTTCAGATAACTGAGTGAACAAGGAAAAGAATTTTCTCTTGGAGTATAACGAATATCCACAACAAACATATCTTCACTTTCGCTTTCTTCGTTAGGTCTATAAGTATGGAAACTTCCTACTGCAAATCTTTCTAAATACATTTTGAATCTGCTGATTGTAAAGTTTTGATCCTTGCTCAATTCAAACTCTTTATTATTTAATCTTGCTAGTTGTTTTTTTTGTGCGATATATGATTCAATATCTTTTTCGGATTTATCAAGTATCTCATTTGATTTATCAAAATTCAATTCATCGAATACATCTTGCACTTGTATATGTTCTGTTTTTATTTCTACTGTTTCGAGAAGACATTCTTGCTGGAAAATATTGTCTCCAGTTCTAGCGGATAAAACTTTACTCGAAATAGTCTTTGCCTGTAAGTCCATTGATTCTTCTTGTAGAGTTTGCCCCTGTCGTTTCATGTCTTCCAAGTAACCTAAATATTTATCCGTGATTTGGTCGTAAAAATTTTCCTGATCTCTAATTGATAGAATTGGTAATCGTCCGGTTGTTTTTAAAAATGCGTTATAAGAACTATCTACACAAGGATTATCTAAAATTGAATTTAATCTTTCGACTTCTTCTTTAGATTCATCGTCGCTTGCATAATCACCGCCTAGATAATTATATACGACTTCATCTCCAAAAGGATTAGCCATATCAATTATATCTTTCATGCTGCTTTCGTCTTTGGAAGATCCCTTTACGTTTGCATTCAAAGAATTTAATTTTTTTCGTAAAACGATTCTCATTCTGTTTGATACTGGAATCGGTAGAGATACAAAAGTGTATTCGGGTAATACTGTTTGTCCTGTGCGATTAATTCTTCCGAATGCCTGCATGTAAGTATTTATGTCGTCGCTAGGTTGCGCTACAATCATATGGCGCTTATTTCGTGCTTTGTATTTTTCAGAACTGTGTAGAGATATTCCAGTTGCTCCCGATGAGTTAAAAATAATTACGTTGTGGTCAGTGGTGTTATTGAATAAATCACTTACAGTATGTGTTTTATCTTTTTTTCTATGTGCTAAAATTTTTCCTTCTTCGTAATCTACTTTTTCATTTCTTCCAGTTATTTCTAAAGTCTTAATTCCCACTTTGTTAAGAGCGTAGTGGAAATAATCTATTGCGGATAATGGAACATTGATATTAGCCTGACTAATTTTCTTACCAATCTCTGTATAAAATTCATATCCATTTGGAACTTGCTCTAAAATTGACAGTGGAATTGTTCTTTTAAATGTTTCACCTGTGGAGTTATTTTTCACAGTATATTCTAAGGCTCGTTTCCAATTTCTTTTTAGAACTAAACCGATATTGTCGTCTACCTTTTCTCCCATTGCAAAATTTTCTGTAAAAAAAGCAGTGTTAGTAAAATGCAAATAGATTAGAACTTTCTGCCCTTCTTTTACAAGTTTTATCGCATAATCGGCAATAGCTTTTGCTTTTAAACTTAGATCAAAAGATTTAATTGAATTGTGCATGATGGATGTAAACTTTGTCGAGTCTGAATCTAATACCGCATGACCTCCAATATATCCGCCTTCTTCTTTTAATCCTTTATTGATAATATTCATTGCCTGAAATTTAAAAGTGTTTTCAAATTTTACAATATCCGCTAGTATCTCGGCTATCTTGTCCCAAGAGTTAGCAATGAATTGATATTCGTCTTGTTCCTTTTTTTCGTCTCCATGAACTTTTTTTATCAAATCCGGTGTAAGGTAATCATTAAATAAAATTCCTTTGAAGGAAGATTCTCTTCTGAGTAATTGTCCAGACTCTACAAGTGCATTGGATACTAGCGATTGACCGATTGATCCAGTTTCCGCAAGCATACTCAATAATTTATCGTAAGGATAATTATTAATATCCGTGAATGGATAATACAGCATTAAATTAGATGGACGTTTCGCATAAGTAGCTGATGAAAATAAAACGCCTGAAATATTCTGAAAAATAGAAGAAAAGAATAAATATCTATTCGATACTTTTTCTCGTTTGCCTCTAGTCTCTGTCTGTGTATTGACTGATGCCGCCGCTTCGTGGGCTTCATCTAATACTAATATTGCTCCATGAGATAGTTTTCTTAGTATCTCATGTTTCCAAGTCGATTTTCCTTGAATCTGAAAATACGTTGTGAAAATTATTTTTTCGCCTTTGTATTTATTTTCATTCTTATTCGAGGAAATATCTTTTCCATCTACTTTGATAATGTTTGTATTTATTACAAAGATAGGATGATTTGCAAAATTTATATCTTGCAGATCTCTAACCATATCTGTAAAAAGCGTTTCTCTCTGTGTTATAAATATTGCTACCTTGCCTTGCAATACTGCCCATCGAATGATTGAAGCTACAGTTCGACCTTTTCCGATTCCAGTCTGGTCCGCTAATATTAATCCTGAAGACGAAGAATCAATTTTCATAAATAACTACTCCTGTTGTTTCTTATAAACATGGCGACTGCATCTTTCTGGACTGGCATAATAGCATTATCCAATTCTTTTTTGGATTTGTATTTTAATTCTTTCATTAGAAAATTATCTAAGTCTGAATTCACTGCATCTAAATATTTATTCAAATTTTCAAAGGCTTTCTGTTGTGAAGATAGAAATGTGACTGGAAGTAAATATGTAGTGGCAGCTCCCTGCGAAGAGAAGTATTGTTTCTGTGAATCTGTTTCTAGTGCAACTACAGGAGTTGCACTAACACTTAAATTTTTAGATTTTTCATAAAGAGAATAATAAAGAATTGCTTCTTCGTAAGTCATTCCAATACTGCGAAGAAATTCTTTAGCTTCTTCGGTTTGAAATACGACTTCAAATTTACTTTTTTTAGGTTTATCGGTTACATGAATAAAATCGATTGAAGCCATATTTTACAACCCTGCCTTTTTCAAAAACTCGGCAAATTTTCTAAACTTTTCTTCGTCTATGACACCTGGCGATGGATCAGAAGAATCGAGTCTTCCAGGCACTCCGACTCTGCGAGCATTCGAATCATATCCCCTATTTCCGTGTTCATCGGTTTCGTGTTGAGTATCTGGGTTGCGATCTCGTTTGGTGTCATTGCTTTTGTTATTCGCAATCCCTTGTCCTTTATTTCGTCGATCTCCAGAATCTCTTTCATCGGCTTGTATGCGTTCTCGCTGTCTTTCACTATCCAATTCTCTGCTTGCTTCTCTAGAGTTGCTTGTATGGCTTTGGTTGTTTTGTTGCTCATTGGTTTCTCCTTTTTCGTGCGTTGCAGCACTCTTCGAATATACTGATTCGTCATAAATACTTTCTTGTAGTCCTAATTCTGATAATGCAATATTAATAAATTTTTGAAATTCAACACCTGTAAATTTACTTCCAAGGTTGCGAATACTTTGTATTAATTTTTTAGTTTTATCATTATAAGGAATTACTTTTTTTTCTTTTGAGAAATATTCTAACCTATCTGCAAACTCATTAGCATTTTTTGAATCTGCTAATTCTTGCGTAACTATCGTTTTATTGAAATTATTTCCACTGATAAATGCGTCACGCTCAATAACTTTCCTTAATTCTTCATCATTATTTATTTCAAATGTTTCTTCCTTTGTTAAAATATTATACAAATCTTCCCAGGTATTAGCTTTTAGAATTTGTCCTGGCTTATCTGAATAATCATACGGAAGAACATGTTTAAATTCTTTCGTATTGGAATTTCTTAGAATAATTAATCGAATATCAAAACTTGTTCCTTGCTTGCGGTATAAGTCTCCGTTAATGTCGATGTTCTTAATCACGTCAAAATTTCTGTAAATGTGATTAAGAAAGAATTGGTCGTTAGCTTTATATCCACCATACTTATCTACTTTTAAATTGTGACCTCCGAGGATAATTGCCGCTATCCCGTTCGGCTCTAGGAATTGTAATGAATGAATTGCGATTGCTTGGTCTATATCTGTAATTGCTCTTCCATTTATTTTGATATGTTGATTGGATGGATAAGAGCCAAACGGTGGATTCATTACTATGCGTTTGAATTTTCCAAATCCTTGTAAAATTACTCTTGTTGCAGGATCAAGAGCAGAGAATTTAATTACGTTAAATCCAAGATGTAATAAATGCTTTACTCTGATTGGATCAATCTCACAAGCGGTCACATTGTTTGCCTTTGCAGTAATCGTTAAACTTCCATTACCCGCGCATGGCTCATATACAGAATTATTTTTTAAATCTAAATAATTTGAAATTAAAAATCCGAGAGAAATTGGAGTTGAATACGCTTGCTTTGCTACTGACTCAGAAGTTCTTACATTTAGAACTGGTTGATTATTGTAGAGAGATAAGATTTTATTAAAAGCATCTTTCGTTTCTCGTAGATTTGCAGTATATCTAGATTCTTCTACAAGTATTAATTCTACAGACTCTTGAATTTGTTTTAAATATTTTTCTGGTTTCTGATTGTATGTTTTTTCAAACAAAGAATAAATATCTTTATTTTTTACATTTTCTGTAAAATCAATTCTAAGACCGATTAATTTACTAAATTCAATTGTATCAAAAGTTTCTTTCGTAGAAATATTTTGAGAGTTAATAATAGGAGAGACAACGTTTTTTCCATACTTAGAAATTATATTCTCTACTTGTGGAGTAAGTTTTCCTGATTCTAGATTTTTTTTAATTTTCTCAACGTCTATATCTTCCCAATCAGTATTGTCTACATAATCCGATTCATCTAAAATAGAATTTCCGAAAATCTCAGAAGAATCTAATTCTTGTTTTGGTTGTTGCCATTTGCTACGAGGATGCAATCTACTTGATTCCGCCCATCGACTAGACTGACCTTGATACTCTGGCTCTGGACATTCTCTTTCTATTGGTGGGCACGGTGGACAATCAGTATTAACTTTTCGTTTCTTTGGTCTACTATTTGGATTGTGTAGAGGCAATTCGTAAGTAGGGAAATTATTTTTCAGTAAAACTTTTTTTACAGGTAGAATATTGCTATCACTAAGAAGTTTTGTAGTGAGACGAAAATTATTTTGAATATATCTAACTGTTTTTTTTGCGCTCATAAAAATATCCTACTTCTTTAATTTGTTTGCTTTATTTTTTCTATTCCTGACAGCTTTTTTATTTTCTGCAAAGTCTTCTTTGGTCATAAAATTCTTATCTTTATGAATATTCTTTTTTGGTTTAGGGTTTAATAAAAATTCAAGTCCTTTCATAAAAATATCCTACTTTCTTCTTTTGGCTTTCTTCTTGCTTGCTGATTTTTTCTTTGTAGTAGATTTATTTTTCATCACCGGATTTACAAACTTATGTTGCTTATTGTATTTTGTGATGAATGATTCGAATTTACTTTTAGTGAAAAACATCCAATCTATTCCTGCATACTTTAAACTGATTGTAAAATCCACTCCATCATCCGCTTCTATTTTCGAATTCAAAAGAACAGGATGTGCAAAGTATTTTTTTCTTAATAGTGAAATGTCTTTTCCATTCATTGCATCAACCTTTTGTAAGTTTTAAAATCTTTTTTCGTAGGGAAAAATATTGGTTTACTGCCATTTTGAGTATACAGTTTTAGTCGTTGTCCTTTTTTTATTTTTACACCTTTATCGCTCAAATCATCATTTGATTTCGCGTAAATCCATTTACCTTCAGTAGTGTTATAATTTTTCCAGAATTTTTTTGTATCTTTGGCAGTAACTAATGCCTGTAGATTATAGAGTATAATTGATGTGTCATTTTTATCATAGTGTTCGATTTCGAATAAAAATGTTTCCTGGGATTTAGAAATATATTTTTTTCTCATCTTGGCAGACATTCTAGGTTTTTTATACTTCTTATTGCTCGTTGCCTTACTACCGCCTAATAGCAATAATCCTACGCCTGCAATTCCCAATACTGTAAATAATCCTGTGTTATCATTACTCATATTTAATCTCCTTATGAAGATGCTACATACGCCGCTACACCGGCAGCAAGAATCAACCAACCTACAATAGAACTGCCTTCTTTCTTTACTGGATCATTCGTAGGCAAATTAGGATTTTCCGGTAAGACTGGATTTTGAATTGGTCTAGGAGTTACGACTGGTTTAGGTTTGTCGATAACGTTATCCCAGTTTACGTCCGTAGTAGATGTATTCTTTCCATCGTTGTAAGATGTTCTTTTTCCGATTACAGCTTGTATTAAAGTTGCAATTACAGTTTTTACTACGATAGGTTCCATTGTAGCGTCTACCGTGAATTTGCCGGTGAGCGTATTAAACGATAAATACTTTCCGCCTCTAGCAAGGTAAGCATTCTTAAACGCAAGACTTTGTGATCCTAAGTCTCCAGGCTTTTGTGGATTTACTTTGACTTGATAATCTGTTTTAGTTCGTAACATTTCACTTCTCCTTCGTGCTACATCGCACCTTGACGTTCAGTGATTTCTCTAAATGCATTCGCCCAGGAATTAAAATAATCTTTTGTTCCTTGTGAGTATGTTCCTTTTTGAACAGCTCCTACACCTGCGTTATACGACATGATAATACGAATTAAATTTTCTTGTTGTAATTTCTTTTGTAGCTCTGTAAAATTTGAAAAATCTCTATTGAAGAAATCTTTATCTTTAGAAATTGCAATCGTATTCGAACGCATTAACGCTGCACCGAGTTCAATTGATACTTCCGGTTTCCAAAGATCATCTGGTTTAAAATTTCCGCCGATCATTTTGTTTATCGCAAGGAATGTATTTTCCGTCATTCCGAGAATCCCTCTTTTGTTTCCACTTCCAAGTTTTCGTTCCATCACTTGTGGAGTAGTCCCGTAATCGCTCTCTACTGCGATATGCGCTTTTATTACTTGCCAGGGAATTCCATACACGCTTGCGAATTTTTTAATCGCAATATCAAAGCGATCTTTGATTGGATGATAGTCCACTGGTGGGGGTGGAGCATCTGGAATATTCTGACTTGGCGTAGGCGTGTCTGGACTTGCTTTCGATTTTCCGGCTAATAAAAAGTATCCGATGATTGCTGCTATTACTATTTCCATTTTATATAATCCTCTCTGGTTTAGTTTTTTTAATATTTTTCAAATACAATGCGTGTAAGTAAGTTAGAAATCTTTTCATTTTTATTCATCTTGCCTTTGAATTATTTTTGCATATTCGTCATTGAATCTTCCTAGATACTCTTGCCATGAAAATATATCTCCACTTTCGGCTACTCCCTGTTTGTCTAATCCGAGATAGAATGCGATCACTGAATTATTATGGTCATTCGGATATTTGGCATTCACAATTTTCAAAAATGCAGCTCCATATTCAATTGATACTAAAGATGAAACTCTATCTTCTGATTTTAAATTAGTTTTTAAAATTCCGTTGACATATTGAAAATCATCTGCTCTCATTCCCATTACGCCTAATCTATTTTGTCCCCAAGGCTTGTCATTGTCTGACTTCGCAAAACTTGCCATTGCATAATCTGTGGCAGCTCCGATGTGTGCTTTTAAAACTCTCCATGAAACATTATAAATCTTTGCATATTTTTTAAGTATCCAATCGAATTGATCTATCTGAGTATAATCTCCGTTAGATGTTTGATTCATATTATTTACGAAATAATAGGAAAGTCCAACTAATGCAGCTAATGTCATTATTCCGCTCATTTTTATACCTTTTGCCCTTTGTAATTATTATATGCTTTTAATCCAAAATACGCACCGATTAACCACGGTGCTACTTTTGCTAATTGAGCTAATACGTCGGCAGCGTCACCTGTGGAATCAGCTAGATTATTAAGTATGCCAGGAAGTTTTTCTACAACTGCTTTCGATGTTTTGAAAAATCTATAAATATCTCTTGGATCACCATCGTCAACCGACCAGAATGCGAATTGCTGACTGGAATCTTCGAATACGGTTTGATTATGAATTACTATCTCTTGATAAAATTGTGAAACTCTTGGATCGCGTGAATAAATATATTTAGGCATTTGCTTACCTACTAAATAGCCTGTGACTAATCCGGCAGTGGAAGTTGCACTAACTAACGTTGCGCTTGCGCCAATCGTAAATGCACTTGTTGTCGATGCAGCTCCAATTAGTCCAAGACCAGTTGCAATTGCTGGAGCAAGATATATACTTGCTGCGATACCTGCAATTGCTCCAACACTTACACCCGCCCCTAATGCAAGCATTCTAGTAGTAATTTTGTAGTATGCGTAAGAGTATTTAGGATCAGTTTTAAAACTTAGTCTTACGCCGGTGTCGAGTTTACGAACAGATAGTCCTTCGAATTTTAATAAATTCTCACTGATTATAATTTGCTCAGTAGGAAGATTTCTTGGAAATCTAAATGCAGCTCGTGTTGCTCTTGGAACTTGCACTTCTATTACAATTGTTTTGTCTTGATCTCTAATAAAATTAAATGACATTAGCTTGACCTTCCTTCTTGTAATAGTAGTATCCAACTCCGCCCGCTACGGCTAATATCAATACTCCTATAACTCCGCTTCCTGCTTTTGATTGTGGAGTAATTATACGATTTCCTTTTTTTATTTTTCCATCAGGGTCTACCGCAATGTGACAGTGGTTTAGATGCTGCTCATGAATATTTCTTTTTTCTGCTTGAATATCACTAGCCCGTTTCCAAGCTGCGTATTTGTCTGCGGCATATCTATAAGTATTATTGATATGCCTACTACCTGCGTGCATTACGATAGCAGGTGAGTAGAAATTGTGAAGAGTGTTTCCGAAATGATTTCTTGCTGCATTAAAAAACCATTCGTCATCTTTGTCGTTGTATTTTTTCCCATACCACATATTGAAAAAATATATTTTGCCATTAGCCGTAAGATTATCTATGTCTACCGCAAGCCCATATGAATGAGAACTCTGAGTGCCAGGTCTGTAAGTAGAGCCAAGGGAAATAGAAGTGCAATTTATCTTTTTCAAAAATCCGTAAAAGGAAGACACAAAGCGCCCATCTAATTTCGAAAAATTAGCGGCTGCATTTTGATTTACAAATTTTGTCTGAGTCGTTGCCATTTTCTTTTTTTCTTACCAACGATAAATAGATTCGCTTCCAGATAGTTGACTTGCAGGAATTAAACTCATCCAATTCTTTTTGTTTTTAGGATTTGGAGCTTTGCTTGCGAAAGTTTTTTCTTTTGCCATTTGTCCATCATGGTCAATTGCAAGATGGCAGTGATTTAAGTGTGACTCATTCCAGTTCCGTTTTGAACTTGGAATTGATTCTGCTTTTAATACATCCGCCATTCGATTTTTCGAAAAACGAAAAGTGTTATTTACTGCTTTAGTGCTTGTAGCATGTCTGACGACTGCCGGAGAATAATAGTTGTAAAGCTTTGAACCAAAGACTTCTAAGAGTTTTTTATAAAATTCTTCATCTGCCTTGTCATCATATTTCGCACCAAATTTAAAGTTAAAATAAAGCCATTTTCCATTTGCAAGCAAACGGTTAATATCTACTCCACGTCCCCATGCGTGGGAGCCATTCGCCGCCTTGCCAGGTCTGAATGTTGAGTTGAGTTCAATTTCAGAGCATCCGATGTTTTTCAGAAATCCATAAAACGAATTCACAAAAACCGGATCAAGATTTTTAAAATTGTCCTTTGCGTGTGGACTTGTGAATAATGTATTTATGCCGCTAGTTTCTAATGCCATTTTATTTTTTACCTCTTGAATTATTTTCTTTCGAACTGCTAGAAGTCAGAAAATCTTTTACGTTTCCTATTTTGTTGAAAATTTCTTTTCCTTCTTTTCCGAGAAATTTCATTACATAAGTTCCCGCGAAAATATATGTAGTCGCTTGCATGAAATTTAAAATTATAGTAAGCGTTTCGTTTGAAATGGAATTGTTATTAGGTTTTAGGGTATTTATCAAGATCAAAATAAATACAATAGCTACATTGACCAAGAAATTCCAAAAGTAAGCCCGCTCTGCGACTATCTTAAATCTGCTTGTATCGGTGTGATTTTCTTCCATTATAAACTATGACCTCTGTATGTTATTCCAGCAAGACTCCCGTTCATTTTGTTTATCTTGTATGGAATCGTTTGTTTGTAAGTGACTAGAAAAGCGAAATACATATCGAGCATACGCAATATTAGCTGATAAACCGATTTTTCTTTCATAAGAGTTTTGAAGTAAGCAAGGATATATTGATAGTATACCTCTGTGTTTTGAATATACAGCTCTACGAATTTAGAATCAAATTTCTTTCTTAATTGCGAATTTCTCAAATCTCTATATTCTTTTAGTTCAGTTTCAATAATTGAATGTAGATAATAGTGATCTGTAAATTTATGACTATATATAAACTTTAAAACATTTGCGACTGTGAATTTCAAATACTTGAATTCAATCCTTGCAACATCTTGAACAATTAGTTTCTTTCCGACCGATGTAATATTATTGAAACTTTCTTCTTCATACAGGGAAAATGATAATGTGAAAAATTCATGATTTTTTATTTTGTTTTTATTTCTAATCAGTAATAAGACGCTAAAAATTTTTTGAAACTTTTTGTTTGCATATATTTTTAGTAGTGTAAATAATACGATTATTGATACTATGATGTATTCGATATATCGTGTTAAGAAAGTAATAAAGTAATCTGGAATAATATCAAGCATTACGAATACAACCTAGTCCCTGTAAGATTTCTCTTCGTAGCATTATCCATCTGAGATAAAAGATCATTATACTCTGAAATGGTTTTGTATCCTAAGTTTCCAGCAGAATTCCAGTTTAAGTGAGCAGGGTTGACTATGCCGTAAATTCTGCCAAGTTGGTTTACATCTGGATAGTCGCCAAAATGGTTGAATTGACCAGACGAAATCCATCTAGAATTTTCCGTATCATATATTTCGTAAGGATTTATTGGAGAATAACTTAGATTGTCTATGATTCCGACAAAACTCGATGTGAAATGCACTCCATTTTGTGGGACAAAATATATATATCCATATTCATCTGGAATCGAAAAAGATTCTTCATAAGATACATTATCATATCCAATAAAAGGTTTACTGCTTTGCATGAATAAATAAGACGACTTACGCATAATCGGTAATGAACCCACCTAAGAAAATATTTTCTACATCATCATAATAAAGCGTAACCAAATCTAGCTTACCTGGATTCGTAGAAAGTAAAGGAGCAATACCTCCCTGCCATTTCACATTTGCTGGAAAGGTTACTAGTCGATTGCCGGTAGTATCCTGTTTTAAAATTAATGTAGTTACTCCACCGGTAAATGGGTTTGTTAAAGTAAAAGTGCAATTGGCTGTAAGAAAAATTTTAAAACTACTTGCTAACGATAAATTTATAGATAAAGACGCAGTGCTATCTGTAATATTTTCCTGTTTAGAAATATTCTCTTTTTTATTGAATGCAGTTTTTAATCTTGTCGCAACATCTTCTAAGATTTTCATTTTGTTATTTCCTTTTCATGCAAGTGCTTCAACGCACTTGCATGAATTTGTTTTTAATTAAAGAAGTCCGGCTTCGAATTCTGTTAAGAATTCTGCATAGCTTCCCAAGTCGGTAATGTCTGCACCGTCAAGAGTTACTACACCTGTCTTTCCTGCGACAGATTGAACTGGACTCATTGGAGTTTTAAGTTCTTCCCAATTTGTAACCACACTTGCAGGCTCTACTTTCAAAATGAATGATTTGCTCGCATCCGTTCTGATTGCTACATCGCCGCGTTCAGCGACTAACGCCAACATTGCAGGTTCATCCGCAACAACATATGTATCCGTGATTGCAATTGCTGGCAATTGCGATTCAGGAACTTTTCCGCTTGCATCTAATGTCGCTACTCCGAGTGGAGCACCTTTTTCCGAAAGCTTGAGTCTGAGATTAATTGCATCTCTGAGTCTAGCGGCTAATTGAACTAATATTTTCATAGTTTTGTTTTTCCTTTTTTAAAATTTTATAAAAGACCGCGAGTGAATTCTGTTTCGAATTCAGCGTATGTTCCAAGGATAGATTCTAACTGAACATCTTGTGGATTAAAAATTGGATTAACAGAGAACGCTTGCAATGGAATGGTCACGTCAACATTACTTTTATCATAGTAAATCCAAATCCCATTTCGATTCTCTAAAAAAGAATCTTTCATTATTTTGTGTCTATATTGAAATTCGTTTAACTTATCCCATTCTGTTATTGCTACTGGCATATTGCTATTATCTCCTTAAACATGACTTCTTCTAATTCCACTTCCGACTTTTATCCATTGCAATCGCTCATATATCCATGCGTTCCAGTAATCTATTAATACAGTTACATGGTTTACGATATGATGGTATGCGCCTTGGGCTACTCTTGAGTATGACAAAAAAAACCTTATTTCATACTCATCGTATTTATCAATAACAGTCCACTCAAATCCGCCAAAATAAGCCAAGTCTCCAATCTCTGTGTTATCCCAATCGCCTTGGTCTACTAAATGTCCGCCATCTTCTACTGTAACATCAGGGTCATAATAGCTGTTATCCTCATCATAACCCTCATCTATAGTTGCTACTAACTGATACCACTCATCTCCGGTTACTTTCCCATATCCGCTACCAGATTGTTCCCAGTGATAACCACTTCCTTCCCAGTGACCAACCCCACCAAACGGTGGGGTTACGCGAAAGGGGTGAGCGTATCTCCATTTAACGGGTCTAACCAAAACAGCGTAGGTATACCCGATATAACCTCTCTGACAATTTTTATTTTTTGTCCACCTTGCTCCATGATGAAGTTACCAAGCGAAGCAATGTAGTCTTCGTTGATATAGAATTGCAATTCATTTTCATCTGGTAAAAATCTAAATTGTAATTCTGAATCATTTTCTATTTCTAGAATTGTATCTGGATATTCATGTATATGATCTTCTAATGCTGCACCAATTGCTTCCGGTGTAATTTCGACATATCCAATATTATCCTCACCCTTCATAATAATTGATTCTACTTTGGCAGTAGGTGAAGGAATGTATACCCACGAAGCTAAATAGTTAGGCAATCCCATGAGTAGATATAATTTGTTTTCATCGCTTCGGATACACACGTCTCCTGGAGTAGCAGCTAATGAGAGCATTGCACTTTCGGAATTGCGAACATAACGAGAGCCGAAGAAATTTACGAAAGGAATTACTGATGCAGGTATTTTACCGTTAGCCCCTATTTTGGGGTATTCAGTATGCAAATGTTCTTTAGGAGGAAATTCTGTCGGTTTTTGTCTCACATCATTCCAAAAAATATAACGAGAGCGCAATTCTGCCCAGTCAGATAATACTGAATAGTTATTACCCATTAGTCGATAACTTGCACCACCAGCAACATCTAGGCGAATACAAACATCACCTTTCTCTGCCCCGCTTAAAGAGAGCATTTCATCGTCTGAGTTTGCGTAAAAAGTATCTCCTATGATAATACTTGGAATTGTATCAGGGGATAATTTACCGTTTGCGTCAAGCGTAGGAATTTTGAGAAAAGGGTTATCTAGTAAATCTAGAATAGGTATCTCAACTTCAAGCCCTTCGTCTTCCAATTCGTCAATTGTGAGAATGCCTTGCCCGTCTTGCTCGGTAAGAGTAAGTCCAGTATCATTTGAATAAACTCCCGTTCCGTTTTCTATCCATCCCATTAGATTTTCTCCAATTGGAAATTTAGAAGTATGGAAGTAGAAATTGTTCCGTAAGAAAGTCTAGTTACACCGGACCTGACAACGGACGGCGGAACTGGAATTGTTACATAAGGGAAAATTAATAAGTATTCAGATTGATCGGGTACTAAAATCTTTTCTGGAATATTTATATATTCTTGAAAGGATGTTGCAAAAAAACCCTGTAATCCATCGAGTATGGTAGGTCTATTTTTGATAGCGATTGGTAAATATGGAAGCTCATCTGGATAATCATTGTTTGTCGGATTATCAATTACAGTAGAATTGAATTCAATTATATTTTCTGGATACTTAGAATTTGTCGTAACTTTGAAGTTTGCGGAATTCGTAACAGAAAAAGAATTCAAACTTAATTCGTCGAAGGTTAAACTTGTTTCTATTAGTTTTGATTCTGAAATAGAATTTAAAAAAGAAAGATTGTTTGCACTAATCGTAAAAAATTGCAATCTCGTAATCGGATTAATCTGTTTTTTTACTGCGGAATAGTTTGTATCTAAAGAAGCTGTGAGGTTCTTAATGCAGTTACGAGTGCTATCTAATTTGATTGCGCCAAAGTTAAATAACGCTTTGCCGTTAAGAAGTGGGGCAGTCTTTGGAATCTCTAACGATTTGATTGAATCGGTAGGAGAAGGATTTAATAGTTTCTCGATTGAAAAAATTAGCTTTTGAGATACTTGCATTCATCCTCCTATTTTAGTTATGCGATTCTTGATTGATTAGTTGGTCTCATTCCTACCACTTTGTTTGCCTGTATTTTTTTTACGCAAAACAGAATGCTCATATCCAGTTTTTGAACTGGTAAAGTTCGGTTCGAAATGAGGATAAAGATTTCATTTCCGGCAGGTAAAATAAAATCTACTGGAAGCAAGTCAGTATTAAACCCTACCGCCGCTTCGTAAGAATTTCCGATGTTTGCGAGCTGTGGAGTGCCTGAAATAATCTCGTTACCATCACCGTCTTTGAACTTCACGCGACAATCTTGTAAACCAGTTTTGAATCTAGTTTGGATTGCAAGAACTCTTACAGGATAAGTGTAAGAATTCTTTACTGCAAAAAGTTTTGTGAAATCTGAATTAGATGATGTTATTTCATTGGTGTCATTAGAACCACCAATGAAACTGTCGTAAGAAATTTCAGGCATTTTCGTTTATCCTTTTTTTAAGCTGCCTTTCTTCTAATTGCTTTTGAAGCTGTAGAGAAGGGTTTTACTTCTAACTCAATAGAGATAATCATCCCGTTGACCTCGGTAGGAATTACAACTCCACCGATAAACGAAAGTTCTACATCGAGTTGCTCTTTAGGATTGAAATAAATTTCATTCCCAACTTGTTTGATAAAATCATACTCAAATCTTTCATTGAGAGATTCATTCAGAACAGGAAACGGAGCCGGAACCCTTTCGGCTGCCGGTGCGCTACCAATCAATTCGGAAATCAAAATGATTGGCATAGGAGGAATGATTTTCTTCAGAGGGACTGCGACTAACAAGTCTTTACCTCTTTTGAATTCAATGATACCAGCGTTTCTGATTTTAGAGAGACCTTTCAATTTACCGATTGTACTCTGTGAGATCACGAGAGAACTGTAATCAGTGTCAAAGAAATCACCTTTCATTTTTACGATTGTTCCGCCATGTGAGGAAGAAAAAACATTGGTCTCGTTAGAGTAGTTCTTATCCTCGTTACCGGATTTTTTGAAAAAACTAACAGTAGTTTTTCCATCGACGAGTTTCATATTCGAGAAGTAAGGTTCTCGCGTATAAACTCTGCCTTGTTTATCAATTAATTTTGCCATTTTTTTTCTTCCTTATATTATATAAAAAATGCTTTCTATCTTATAGGTGCTACGTAGCACCTATGCGAATTCTTCTTCGCCTGCGAATTGATCTTCGCCGAGTCCTGCCGGTCTATCGTATTCTTCGTATTCAGGGTCATAGCCATCCATGGAATTATCGAGCATTGCGGCTCTTTCTTCAGGTGTAATTACGATTACATCTTCGCCTAAGTCTCCACCAAATCCATCAAGATACCCGTTAACCTTTGCTGCATTGACAATAGATTTTACATCGTCTTCGCTGAGATTGTAGCGAGCATCGCTAACACGTCTCATATAATCGTCAGAAGAAATGTCTACATCGTTTGGTCCTGAGAAAAGCGGTTGCATTTTATCAGGAATATTTTTCTTGATAGAAGGTAGTAACATTAATTTGTCTACAGCATTCACACCGGAACCAAGAACTAAGCCAAAACCAATATCTTTCGATCTGATTTTAGTATAAGCGAACATAGAGCCGACGACAGATCCGACTGAACCGATAAATTCCCACAATTCTTTTTTCTTAGGATCTTCTTTTGACATACTCTCTCCAATCATATTGGAAATGTATTTCGATCCTTTGTAAGCAACTACAGTTGCGACTGTGCCTTTGAGTGCTTGTTTTTCTGGAAAGCCTTTAAAGTATTTAGCTAGTATTGACATATTGTTTTATTCCTTTCTATTATTCCTTTTTCTATTTAAAAACCTGCAAATTTTTTAACCGTCTTTCTTGCTCTTTTGTAGAGAGAAGTAGTTCTTTTCTTGCCGTGAACGGGCGCACACCTTCTAGTAGCTTTCTTTGGCTTATGGTGAGTATGTGCTACTGCCGATACAGATTTTTTCTTGCAAGCACATTTACGTCTTTTTGGTTTTGCGGATTTCAATCTTGCATTCTCTGCTTTTAAGCGATTGATAGCAGCTCGTAATGAAGTCGCACTCGCAATTGCTTTTCTTTTTTTTGCGCGACCTGGCTTTTTTCTGCCTTTCTTTTTGGAAACTGCTGCACTTGCTTTCGTTGCTCTTTGCTGTCTTCGTTTTTTACTTGCTGGCATATTTATTCCTTTTTTAATCCTTTCCTGATCCTGACATTGCGATTGCTCCTACGGCTAATGCCGCTATTCCTAATCCTATCATCATTGAATTATCTTTTTTTGGTTCTGTAGTTGGTTGGAAATCTGTTGGACTTGTATTATTACGAACTGTTGGAGATTGTGTGCTAAAATTTTGTTTGACCTGAGTCGGTTTTACTAATTGCGGAGGGGCTGGTTTCTTTTTAACTACTACCTTTTTCTTTGGATTCTTTTTGATTAGATTTTGTAATAATGCTATTCTTTGTTGGCTAACTGCTTGTTTGTTCGCCGACCGTTGATTTTGTTGTTGGTCATAAATTCCTTTTCCCTGACTGAGTAAACCAGACGCAATTGATCCACCTGGAACAAAGGATAATGCGGTATTAACTGCGCTAAATGCGAGATCGCTGGAAGCTCCTATCTCTTGAGCATCAGACTGAGATTCCTCAATACTCGCATCCTCTGAATAATCAGTTGGAGCTTGAGAATCTTCTGAGTAATCCGATTGCGAATCATTACTAGCTCCATCCTCTGAGTAGTCGGATGAAGATTGAGAATCTTCTGAGTATTCTGATTCTCCACTAGGATTCTCACCTATATATTTTGTATTCTCTTCAACCTCTTCTTCTACTATTTCTTCTTCCGGTATTTCGTTTTGCTGTGCTTGCATTTCTTGCATTTGAGTAAATGCATCCATCATGCCTGATCCGCCACCTTTACCGCCCTTTCCAAATTTTAATTTCTTGAAAGGATTTCCAATTTTAAATCCTTTGAATGGATTTTTTAAATTTTTAAGGTTACGTCCGATTAATCCTTGTTTGCCCATCATCCCAATTGGGTTGAAAGTTCTGAATCCCTTTGTGGCGAGATTACCGGCAGATTTAAGAGTGCCGCTTCTGGTTTTAACTAATTGACCTTTCCCGCTCTTTTTTTTGCCAGGCATTTTGAACTTAGGCATTTTGAATTTAAACCCTGCTAGTTCTAAATCCTCGCCCTGTAGTAATCCAATCGGCTCGTAGTCGTCACCGGATAAAGTTTGATCGTCTGGATCAAGGCTTGCGTAAACGAAGCCATCATCTCCAATCATTAATCCTTCTCGTTCGAAGTGTTCTGCGATTCCGTTTAGATGATTTTGATCTTCATGGTCTAATACCTCTTTTACGTTGTAAAGGTTAGTGTTAAAATAATGTTTAGGCACATCAATTACAATGCCGTTCAATCGAATAGGAATACAGTTTTCGTTTCCTTCCAAGATTGCAAGTTCTGAAAAATTTCGTGCCATAATTTAATTGCTATCTATATATTACTAAAATAGATTTGCAATTAAAAAAAAATCAAAAGGCTAACATATTGCGGATACTCACAGTAATACGCATAGTATGCACATAATATGTATTTACTGTAAGTCTTTAAATAAATGATATTTCTTGAAAAACTTTTCAGGAAATAAAGATTTTCCTAATTCATTTCTAGGATAAGTAGGATCTACTCTATATCCAGATAACACACCAGGAAGATCAATCATCGGATAAACATGATGAGGTTTCTGATTTCTTCCAGCTACACAAATATATATTTCAAAAGGTTTATGCAATGAATTAGAAAATTTATAGTTTTGTAAAAGCAAATACGATAAAAATAGAATCGACTTATCATCACAATCAAGTGGATAATTAGCATTGTTTGCAAGTGCAAGTGAATACTTTGCTCTTGTTAAATGCTCTAACCCTTCTGGATCAGGAATGTATTGCAATCGGTCCTTTAAAAATTCGTGAGTCTGCTTTAAGGTTGAATTATAAAAATCAAAATTGAATTTATTGGGATCAAGAAGATCAGTCCAGTATTGTAATGCAAGCCGCTTCATTCCCTTTAGCGTTTGTTCGTAGTGAGTTAATAGGTCTTTTGTGTAAGTATATTCAGTGTTATTCATAGCAATCTTTTAGAATGCTTTTTCTGAATCCTGTCAAGAAATAAAAAAAGCCCTTTCGGGCTTTCGGTAGAGTGCGATACGGCACTACTTATTTTGTAGATAAAAATTTCTATTTAAGTTGAATTCTGAAATCCTTATGATTCTTGAAGATTACAAAAAATGGTTTAGTTTTTAAAGGTATTTGGTCTACGAAATAATCAAGAGTTACCTCATATTTGCCTTTAAATTTCACATTTTCCATACTGGCAGATTGTTCATTTAGTATTATTGCATACTTTAAAATATGAATTAAATCAATTGGAAATATTCTTATCTCTCCCTTTCGAGTATTTATACGTTTTCCTTCCATACTATTTATTTTATACGATAGCGTAATTCTACGACTTTCCTTCTGCATTTCATCAAAGTTTAACCAAGATAAATGTAGATAGGGGTGAAAAAAAATGTCCTTATGATTATTCACTAAGACAAGATCATATTTACCAGATTTTCCTTTTATTATCTCAGATTCTAATTTTAGATTTTCTTTTGAAAATATGGAAGTGATGATTAAATAACAAATTAAAATATATTTTTTCATTTTCTTATATTACCCCTCATTTCTTTTAATGGTTTAAAGGTATCATGATAATATCTCCATTCCTCTAGCGCAATTTCCGAATGCCTTGTTTTAAATTTTTTTGGATCTAAAGGCTTATTCTCTTCATCTCCAATCATATCAATATACTTATCTGACCGTGCTATTACCATCCTCTCTAAGTCTTTTTTGTTTTTTGCTCTATAGCTAGATATATCTTTTTCCATTAATCGTCTTTCATCTAAAATCAACGGACTTTTCATTGCTCTTTTGATTCCATCAACATGCAAACTTTCATGATATTTTACGCCTTCAGTTGTGTTAAAAGTTCCAACATAATCTTTTATAGTATAATCTCTATTTGGTTTAAAATAATCATCAAATTTAATAATGCTAGACATGCCTTCGGAATTAATTGTAGTTTGCACAACATAATCAACCAAATATCGTTTTACTTTATAAAATTTAGGATTCTTCGTATCAATTTCAATTTCTAATTTGACCGAATCATTTTTTCTGGAAATAATCGTTATTCCATTATCAGCAGGAAGGGTATTTCCCTTTGCATCTATCGTTGGAAGAAGCTTTGCATATTTTATTACATCATCAAATAAAATTCGACAACCTAGAAAAACATTCTTACTAGCCTGACCTAATTTTTCTTCATCTTTACCAAATATTTTAGTTAAGGCAAATATGCCTAAGCCCCATACAATTACATCGCCAAAAACTGAATTACTTTTTCCCATTGTTTGCCTCAAGCATAAAATACTTTAGATAGGAATTTAGGTCAATCAATTTCATATTCGTTCTTCGACCACTGTAAGTTTGCCATCTGATTTTTTTAATAAATTATCAGCACAGGATTTACAATAGTGATAGTGATCCGGTTCTCTCGATAATACAACTTCTACTAATGTGCCATTGACACATACACTAGCTTCTTTGAGTTTGCATTCATCACAATTCGTACCGTTTAGTAAGGTTGCGGAAATATGATAATTCGCAAAATATGCATGGTACTTTTTTAAAAAAAATGCGTGCCATGCAAGTTTAAATCTAAGTATTAAATATTTCATTTCCTACCTGCCTTCTTTTTCTTTTCACTGACCGGAAACATTTGTTGCTCTTGCAATGCGATTGAATCAGATACGATTGTTTTGATTTCACTTTCTAAATCTTTTGCTTTTTGTTGGTGTATGTTTAGGTTTGATTTTAATGAAACTTTTTTTTGATTTAAAAATTCAATCACATGCTTCTTGTTCACTTCATCCACATAACCAGTTTTTTTCCAGTGAAGATAAATGTCTTTGGTTTGATCCGTTCTATTTTCTTTCTTTACAGATTTTGTTTTAGAAGCTTCTTCTTCGAATAATACAGTAGAATCTTTTCTGCTTGTGACTGGAATGTTTCGGGAGATATTTTCTCGAATTGATTTAACTGTGGTGAGAGGTAAATTGTTCTTTGCCAACTCTGCTAATTCTGCGATTGCTTTTTCTTTTTCATCTTTAGGAAGCTTTTTTAATTCGATAGCGTGACTGGTTGGAATTTGCGCTAAGTGCGCTACGGCACTATCGGGTAAATCCTGAATTGCTCCTAAGTGTTGCATTTTCTTTTTTACCCAGTCAATTGTTTTGTTAAAAATTTCTGCAATCTCTTGATTTGTTATTTTTTGGTTTCTGTCTTTGATTTTATTGATTGCCTTAACGTAATCAAAATCTGTCCAGTTTACACGCTCTTCATTTTCGGCAAACTGAGCTTTGAATTCGTCCGTTTCTGTTTCGTAATTTTTTACAATAGCAGAAATAGTTTGTAGCATTAGAATATCTCTACAAGCTAGAAATCTTCTTCGACCTGCAACAACTCTATAATTTCCAGAATTTCTAATATTAGAAATCACAATAGGTTGAATCAATTCGTTATTATTCGCTCTTATGGACTCAGCAAGTTCCTGTAATTTATCTGGATCGTATTCATGGCGAATGCTAGAATCAATATCTATTTCTATTTTAGAAATATCGAATTTCAAATATACAAGATTTGAAATATTTTTCTTTGCGTTGAATAAGTTTGTATCTGCTTGGTTGAATTTTTGTGGTTTCATGGTTTTATCCTATTAGTTGTAGTTGTTTATCTTCTTTCTTTTCGATTTTCAAAAATTCTAATACTTTAAATCGTATTACCCATTCTAGAATGTTTTGTGATTGCTGCCACTTGAAGTAATTGTAAAGACTTCCAAATTCTTTTATTGCATTCGGAAAATGTTTATAGATTTTATTCTCATCCATATACGCAAAGCCTTCGCCTTCATAGTCTCTATCGGGCATGAACAAGGAACTTTCTTTGATAGGTTGATGCGTTAATTCCAGGATTGCTATTTTCTTTCCTCCATAGCGTAAATCTCTATCGCTTGCAAAAACTTTTTCTCCTTGCTCGAACGAATAACCGTAAGTATCCTTCCATTCACGCCTGGTAACGTCTTTTCTTTCTGCTATTAATGCTGCCGTTGTAAAACCAAAACTTATTATTCTCATGTCTTTTCCTTGTTATGCGATTAATTTTAATTGTGCGCTTTGTTCTTTCCGTTTCGCTTCTTCTTTTCTAATTACTTCATGAACTGCCCAGATAAATTCTTTCTCTTTTGTTTTAAATGGCATTACGATTTTTCCAATGCGATAAATAGACTTATCCGTAATGCTATCAGGTTTGAAAATCGCTAGAAGCTTACAGCCTAATCTATCGTAGTCGTTCATTTTTCATTTCCTAAAACTGACTTTAAAGCCTGGCTCAGAATATGCCAAACTCCTTGCCTTGTTCTGTGAATATTTTCTGCACGTCCTTTTCTCCAAACCTTGTTAGGATTGAATTTATGTGATTGCATGAACTCTACATTGTAAGAACCTAATTCGCCGTTAGTCGCAATAGAAGTATTCGTATCGTTTACAATGTTTGCCGTTGAATGCAAAAATTTCTTAGACTCATCTCCGTTTGGAATCATCCATATTTCTACTCTAAGCATTGTTAACCTTCTCAGATGAATAAGGAGGCAAGGTTTGATCTTTCTTAAATTCAAGATCAAGCCAAACTGAGTATTCAGTAAAATGAAGAGTGTTGGAGCCTTCGGGAACTCTTACATCGAATGCGTATGTATCATATTCACGAATATAATAATGTAGCCATGAACTCGGTTGTTCTAATTTATCTAAGGGATTAGACATTAATGTGAAATGGTTTATTTCACTCCCTTTCCCTTCCCATTCCCAGTATGTTTTAATATTCTTTTGTCCTTTTGGAAAAATCATAAATTTAACTAATGCGTTATCCCATGATTGAAACTTAGGAATAAAGATAAAGCTTGCATTCCCATAATGATACGTGTAGGGGATAAACGGTATTATGCTTCTTTCTCCTAATATGATTTTGGTCATATCTTTAGTTAGGTTATTCATCTCGCACCACACCCTGGACATTGCTTACCAAGTATTTTTTCACCTTTGCAATAAGAGCATTTAGTAATTACGACAGGCTCTTCATTTAATGATAATTCTGACCAATTTTCTAAAATGGATGCAGGTTCCGCAGTTAGCATATAAGTCTTTCCTATATCTATTCTTGTTACTAGTTCTCCGTGCTTAGCAGTAATAGAGAGCATCTCAGATTCCCCATTGACTAAGGTATGTTCAATCATTGGTATTTTGGGAATAGATAATAAGATACGTTTATTCAACTCAGTCCTCACTTGTTCGGCAATCTTCTGAAGAATCATCATGCAATTCCCTTGAAGATATAGATTACATTCTGATCTCTTTTTTGTGAGCGGCTAATTAGCCAATCCGCATAAATACGCTTTGCTTTGTACTTTTTAAAAATCTCTTTTGATTCATGCGTATGTTCGTTTCCAATATGAATATACTTTTTTACTTTTCGAAGTAACTCAATTTCATCTACACCGAATACGTTTGCGCTAACTTCTGAGTATTTCTCCATATGAGGTTCATACTTCTGAGTAATCCAGCTTCCTATTACCGTTTGTGGCTTATACTGATTAACTGCTGAATGAGCATCTAATTCAATAATATCGCTTGGATAATTGATTGTAGGAGCCTTTAAGACTTTGTAGTGCGCTTTGATACTTTTCCATTTCTGCATACAATTGTCTGTCATAGGAATATTCAAACTTCTTCCAATAGATCCATTACCGGATCCGATTTCAATTGCGGTTTCTATGATTTCTTTTTTCAGAAAATCAATGAGTTCAATTGTGGGAACTTGGTATATTGCGTATGTGTGACAGAATTGACTGATTTGATTTTGATTGAATTCAAGTATCTCTCTAGCCGATGCAGGAATGATTTTTTTAGAAGCAGAATAATCAGGAGCTAATAAAAGTTTTTCAAGTCCTGTAATGTCCTCGTATTCGATATATTTTAAATCTTTTAAACATCCTGCCCAATTCATTGGAGCTGAAGTAGGTTTGTTATCTAAACCAATAATTCGGTTATTACTTTGATTCATATATTCCTGCCTTCTTATTTAATTTTGCAATTTTCTCATCCGTAGTATCTTTCATAAATTCACGGTAGCGACGCATAATGGTATCAGCATTGAGGGTAACGTCTCTTAGTAAGTAGTCTTGAACAAACCTTTCTAATTCTGTGCGCTTAGGATTATTTTTTGGCATTTTTATTTCCCTTCCTTAAAATTATTTTTGCTTTTCTTTTGTTACCCATTATTCCCATAGCTCTAAATTTTTCATGGTATCGAATGAAACCGATGACAGCACGTATTCTACCTAATGTTGTCGAACCTTTTCCGAAAGACAGTGTGATTGTCATATTTCTATCTTTTCTTTCACGCATTGGCTAATCTCCTTTCTCCCCGCTCTGTTGGAACGGGGATTGAATCAAAGTATACTGGTTGTTTGCCGCTCTTGCACCAATCCTGACGATAGTATTTACCAATACGTTCGTCGTATATATAGATTGGTGCATTGTAGCAGCCAGGCTTGATTTGTTGCGAAACGGGTTCTTTCTTTGCACTTGCAATTTCATTAAGTGTTACTAAAAAGAATCCAGTGATTAATAGAGAGTAGGCGAAGTTAAACAGCTTCATCGTATACCTCTTCTTCATCGTCTACCAAAATGATGTTTTCTTCTAGCACTGAACAATCTACTCCATGATTCTCAGATACTTCTTGTTCAAGTGCTAACGATTCATCTTCACTCAATTCGTTGTCTCCAATTTGAATTAATACTCTGTGTTTGTCAGTGTCCTCGATTTGATAGTTCTCAGCGTTGTATCCCTGTTGCTTAAGCGCATCAACGGCTCTTTGAACTTTTGCATTACTGTAATTATAATTCATTATCATCTCCTAAAAATGCAAAGTCATCATCATCTGGAATAACCAGGACTGCACTTACGCCAAATTCAGTTTCGATTGCCTTTTCGATTTCATTATGCTTATCTACTTGCACATCTTTTATGACTAACTGATAAGCTTCTAGACCAGGCACGCATTCCCTTACTTCTACATTCATTCCTCTAGAGGATAATATATCTTTTGCTCTATTAACTTCGTTTAATCCATGTTCCATATTGGATACCTCGATTCCGTTTTTGGTCTATTTTCAATTCTCGTTAAAATTGCATCTAGCTTTGCATTTACGAGAAGCATCATAAAAAATACAACGACTAGCATTATCGCTAATCCTGCGACTAATAGTTCTAATACGCTCATTTACTTTTTCTCCTTTCGTTTAGAATCTAAAGAGTTTAGCAATGGTCTGAGCCTGTTGAAATCTTTGTGAAGACAATCAGCACATTTGCCATCTTGATAAACTTTTCTTTCACTAAAAAATATTTCAGATAGAATCATTTCGCCCCCTCCATTTCAGCTAATTCTTTTTCAAGAAGTGCTTTCTTCATTTTCAAGTGTGCGGCTCTAGAATTTTTGTAGTCTCTGGATAATTCAAGGAATGCGTCAGACTGCATAAATTGAAATCCACAAAGAACGAAAATTACGGCAAAGGAAAACATATAGAAATTCTTGCGACCTTCTATTTTCTTTTCTTCAAGTTCAAGCCGCTCGTAAGAATCTACTTTGTGAGTTTCGACTTTAGCGGCTACTGCCGTTTTTGCGAAGTCTGCTTGTAGTTTAGCGATATTGGAATCGCTTTCAAAAGTTACTGTAGGGTAGTTATTCATTTCTTTTTTCCTTTTTGAGTAGATTTGTGTTCTTTGAAGCTTCCATCCGGTAACTGCTCACACATTACAAGCTTAACTGGTTTCTTGACTGGCTTCATTGAGTTCTTTAATTTTTTGTATCCTCGGCTAACAAAGATTACTCCGAAGATTCCTAAACCGAGTCCGATAAAGATTCCTACTTCCATGCTAAACCTACCTGACGCAATCTGAGTTGCGATTTTTCATTCCAGATAGTCATTAGCCCATCATGCTTTCCAGTGCGGATAATACCGTTTCTGTTTGCTACGATTACCAGGTATTCGTCTGGATTGACTTTGACAGAGATTGTAATCTCTTTTTCTAATTTATCGTTAACAACTCTCGCTTGCTCTTCGCTGAAATATGTTTTGCGTTTCTTGCAATCGTATTTGAAAAAGAATTTACCGGAATAAGTAGAGGATCTC
>JANMOF010000159.1:0-1918 GCA_031368925.1 Leptospiraceae bacterium | reverse complement strand
AGGAATAATTGAAGAGGGAAAAATCATCACAGACAAAATTAGGGCTGCAAAAAGTTCGATTACCAATGAAGAATTCAAACTGCTTAAGGCTAGACAAATTGAAAACGAAAATGACTATCATTCTTCTGAATTACTCTTTTTTTTACTTCTTGTTTTTATTGTTACCATTTTTGTTCTTGGGTACCTTATCATAAAAAGCCAAAAAGAAAAAAATAGGGAATTAGAAAGTCATACCGCTGATCAAAAAGTAGCCTCTCATTATGCTCTTAGTCTCATCGAAGCTAGTCTTGACCCGCTTGTGACCATTAGTGTGAACGGAAAAATTATGGATATGAATGAAGCCTTGGTCAACATTACTGGGGTGGCTCGAGAAGAACTCGTAGGGTCTGATTTTTTTGATTATTTTACGGATCAGCAAAGTGCCAGAGAAGTGTATCAAGAAGTGTTCGAGAAAGGTTCGGTTGCCGATTTTCCCTTGACCATTCGGCATAAACACGGAAAACTAACCGATGTTTTATTTAACGGGTCGGTTTATAGGAATGATAGTGGAGCCATTTTAGGAGTTGTAATTGTGGCCCGAGATATTGCAGAACAAAAATGGGCTTTGGATTTGCAAATTGCTAATAAAGAACTAGCATATCAAAATGAAGAGAAAGAAAAACGAGCCAATGAATTGGGTATTGCCAATCAAGAACTAGCTTATCAAAACCAAGAAAAAGAAAATAGAGCCAATGAATTGGGTATTGCCAATAAAGAATTGGCTTATCAAAACCAAGAGAAAGAAAATAGAGCCAGTGAATTAGGAATTGCCAATAAAGAACTAGCCTATCAAAATAAAGAAAAAATAAAAAGAGCTGATGAATTGGTTATAGCTGAAATTGAACTGAATTTTCAAAATAAAGAGAAAGAAAAAAGGGAAATTGCTAATAAGGAACTCGAAGCCCTGAGTTATTCGGCAAAACTAGCTTCGCAATATTCGTTGAGTTTAATTGAAGCCAGCCGTGATCCATTGGTGACTATCAGCATTCAAGGAAAGATTACCGATATGAATGAAGCAACGGTAAATATAATTGGAATGTCGAGAGAAGAACTTATTGGGTCCGACTTTTTCGATTATTTCACGGAACAACAAAAAGCTCGCGAAGTCTATCAAGAAGTCTTTAAAAAAGGATCGGTTGCCGATGCTCCACTCACACTGCGAAATAAAAACGGCAAATTGACGGATGTTTTATTCAACGGTTCAGTCTATAAAGACGATAACGGAAATGTAATGGGAGTTGTAATTGTTGCCCGAGATGTAACCGATCAAAAAAGAATTGCTACGGAATTGGTAGAAGCAAGAGTTTTTGCTGAACTAGCCACTGAAATTGCCGAAGAAGAAAAAAGAAATGCCGAAGCCGCTACCTTAACCGCCGAGAATGCTGTAAAAGCAAAACAACAATTTTTGTCGAATATGAGTCACGAAATACGAACCCCTATGAATGCCATCATAGGATTTACTAAAGTGGTATTGAAAACCGATTTGACAGAGAAACAAAAAGAATATTTATCTGCCATAAAAATGAGTGGTGATGCCTTAATAGTCCTCATTAATGACATTCTTGATTTAGCCAAAGTAGATGCTGGAAAAATGACATTTGAGCGTGTTCCGTTTAAATTAGCTTCTTCTATTTCGGCGATGTTGCATGTGTTTGAAACCAAAATTCAAGAAAAAAATTTAGAATTAGTTACAGAATATGACACCACTATTCCAGAAGTGTTGCTCGGAGATCCTGTTCGTTTGCATCAAATTATTTTAAATTTAGTGAGTAACGCCATTAAATTTACTTCCAAAGGAAAAATTACAGTAAGTGTCCGATTATTCAATGAAAGTGAAGAAAGCGTCACAGTAGAATTTGCCATTTCAGATACTGGAATT
>JANMOF010000157.1:0-1789 GCA_031368925.1 Leptospiraceae bacterium | reverse complement strand
AGGTTCATTGATGATGGAAAACTGAATCATACCAAATTCAGTAGTCAATTTCTTTAAATAATTGACTTATTCTTAAATCAAATAAAATGGGGGTTGTTAGGGGTGGGCTATTGGGCTCTGAGAAATACCCTTTACCTGATCTAGGTAATTCTAGCGTAGGGAAACGGTTAATTTTTGGGAAGAAATCTTTCATAATTATTCTAACTTGAGGTAAAAATGAGTTTAGAATTTTTATATAATTGTCAATTAGAGACAAACCAACATCTTATTAAAGATATCCCTGAATTGGATGTAATTGTTCCATCTCGAAATTTGAAGTTATCCGATGGATCCGAAATTAATCTTTATAAAACTGAATCAGAAATTGCCGCTGATGCAAGACTTGGAATAAAGAAAATCAGGACTCCTTGGATTGAGAAAAGAAGGCAGAATTTTAACGAGAATATGTCTCAAATGCACTTTGCAAAGAAGGGCATTATCACAGAAGAAATGAAATTTGTCGCTATACGGGAAGGACTTGATGTTGAGTTTGTGCGTTCTGAGATTGAGCGCGGACGCGCGATTATTCCAGCAAATATTAATCATTTAGAATTGGAACCTATGATTATTGGTCGAAATTTCTTAGTAAAAGTGAATGCTAATATTGGAAACTCTGCACTCAGCTCATCCATTGAAGAAGAGATTGAAAAACTTCATTGGGCAACGAAATGGGGAGCCGATACCGTGATGGATTTGTCCACGGGTAAAAATATTCATGAAACTCGTGAATGGATTATTCGAAACTCCTCCATTCCGATTGGTACTGTACCTATTTATCAGGCCTTAGAAAAAGTAAATGGTCAAGTAGAGAAATTGAATATTGATATATATTTAGAAACGCTAATTGAGCAAGCTGAGCAAGGTGTAGACTATTTCACGATCCATGCAGGTGTATTGTTAAGATATGTTCCGCTGACTGCTAAAAGAGTCACTGGCATTGTTTCTCGCGGTGGGTCAATTATGGCTAAATGGTGCTTAACGCATCATAAAGAGAATTTTTTATACACTCATTTTGAGAAGATTTGTGAAATCATGAAAAAATACGATGTCTCTTTTTCATTAGGGGATGGACTCCGACCAGGGAGCATCGCCGATGCAAATGATGCAGCACAGTTTGCAGAATTAGAAACTTTGGGTGAACTTACTAAGGTTGCATGGAAACATGATGTCCAAGTAATGATTGAAGGTCCCGGTCATGTTCCTTTGCACTTAATCAGGGAGAATATGGAAAAGCAGTTAAAGATTTGTCACGAAGCTCCATTTTATACCCTTGGTCCGCTTGTAACAGATATTGCTCCTGGATATGATCATATTACTTCAGGTATTGGCGCAACGTTAATCGGCTCAATGGGGACAGCGATGCTTTGCTATGTTACTCCGAAAGAACATTTAGGTTTACCCAATAAAGAAGATGTTAAAATCGGAGTGATTACATATAAAATTGCAGCACATGCCTCTGATTTAGCAAAAGGACATCCTGGCGCAATCGATCGTGATAATTTATTAAGCAAGGCAAGGTTTGAATTTCGATGGGAAGATCAGTTTAATTTATCATTGGATCCGGAAACAGCTCGAAAATATCATGATGAAACTTTACCGCAAGAAAGAATGAAAGACGCGCATTTTTGTTCTATGTGTGGTCCTCATTTCTGTTCTATGAAGCTGACTCAAGATGTGCGAAGCTATGCTGAATTAAATGGTTATACAGAAGAAGAAGTTCTTCAGAAAGGATTAGAAGATAAGTCCAAAG
>JANMOF010000144.1:0-69759 GCA_031368925.1 Leptospiraceae bacterium | reverse complement strand
CAATTCAGCGCGGACGACTTCTTGTTTCCATAGCACACGGCTACATCGAAGCCTTAAAAGTTGGTGAATTTGAACAGCAACGTGATGTTCTTACTTTCAAACATTTTCAAAAAGTAAATTGGAACGTGATGTTCATGCTCTCTTATATTTGAGATTGTATCAAGAAGGGTTTATTGCTGATCGGGACATTGGAAATATATTATCTTCCTATAAGTTGGAAAATTCTAAAAAGAAAAATGGAGCAGAAAATCGAAAACGAAAGAACTCAGAAATTACCCCAGGAAAAAAATTTTTAAAATTACAAGGAATGTGGAAGAATAGAACTGATATGACGGAGACTATAGAGTATTTGCAAAATCTAAGAATGCGAATCGGTAATCGAGAAATATGATACTAGTGGATACCGATGTTCTGATCGATTCGTTAAAAGGTGAGGTGTATGCCAATGAATTTATTGAAAGTAACGATATTAAAATTCATATAACTCGATTTACATTATTTGAACTTTTAGCAGGCGCAAAAAATAAACAAGAGCAAATTAAAATCACTAAGAATTTTAATTTTCCTATTCTAGTGGTTAATGATGAAATTTTGGCTAGTTCAATTGAGCTATTCAAAACCATGCATCTAAAACAGGGAACGGGTATTATTGATTCAATCATTGCATCTACTGCAATCCATTATAAAATTCCGTTATTTACAAAGAATAGGAAACATTTTAAAAATATACCGAAACTAAATTTTTTTTCTCAAAATTAAGAATCTAATTCTACCTCAACAACTCAATCATCTTCTGATTCCCTTGCCTTTCAGCAAACTCGACTGCCGTTTTCCCCCATTTGTCTTTAGCCTCTTTGTCAGCACCGGCTTGCAAGAGAAGCTTTACGAGTTCATACTTTTCATTTAAGATTGCGCTATGTAACATAGTGGAGCCATATTTATCTAAGCGGTTAATATTTCTCTCGACGGACAATAGAGTTTTAGCAGCAGTCAAGTTGTCGTTATCAATTGCTTGGTCTAATGCTGTTTTGCCTTTCTTATTTACGATGGAGGAATCGACATTTTTGCTAACGAAAAATTTTCGCATTTCTGAATCTCCAGCAAAAAGAGATTCGTGTAATACAGAGTTACCTGCGTTATTCGTCTCATTGATATTAGCCCCTGCATCAAGAAGAATTTTCATCACGGCAATTTTGGGTTGCTCATCGAAATTTCCCATGCCTATCATAGTAAGAAGTGCTGTTCCTCCTTCGTTATCTTTTTGGTCTACAGGTGCTCCTGCTTTTAGTAAAGTTTTTATGAGTTCTATATTTTTTGAATAAACTGCAGACATGAGAGCCGTTTTCCCGAATTTATTTGCTGCTTGGACATCCGCTCCTGCTTGAAGTAAATACTTTGCATTATTCAGCATTGCGTATTCAAGTCCGCCACAAGTTATCAGAGGAGTTTCATCAAAAGAATCTCTCGTTTCCAAGTCAGCTCCTTTCGCAATGAATAAATCGAAAATAGTTTTGTCGATTTTTCGTTCTTTGTTTATATAAAAATGAAAATGAGATCGCTTGTAATCGTCTTGTCCGAGTTTATGATTGGGATCGACGCCTGCTTCAAGCAGGGCGCGGACTACATCTTTTTTTCCAAATGTAATCGCAGTGGATAATGGAGTATTTCCTCTTTGCATACTTGGATTTATTTCGGAACCTTTGCTTATTAGAAATTTAACAAGTTTAGCATCTCCAATTTCGGCAGCGTAGTGTAATAGGGTGTATCCGTCACTAGAACGAACTGCATTTACATCGAAGCCTTTATTGACTTTATCCATGATTGTTTTCGAATCACGCATTTTTGATATATCAAGCTCGGTTGCAGAAAGGTTAACGGCTAATAGTAATATAAAATAAAATAATGGTTTCATTTTCTCTCCTGAAACATCTAGCATACGGTGATTAAAGATAGACTTTTATTTTCTTAAGTCAAGTTATTAATTGAACTTTTAATATAGACTCGTCAAATAAAGTTCATTTTTTAAATATACAAATAACTTGGGATAATTTATACCTTAGAAAAAAGGACTGGGTTTGGGGAAACATAGCATGAAGGGAGAAATTTTTTCAATTTCAAAAAGAGTAAAAAGTTTTAGTTATGCATTTAACGGATTAAAAATTTTATTCCAGGAAGAGCACAATGCTAGAATTCATTTGGTTGCAGCTTTTTGCGTCTTAGTAGTAGGCTTCGTATTCAAAATATCGAACATGGAATGGATTGCCGTTATTTTTGCCATTGGACTTGTTTTTGTTCTAGAGACTATAAATTCTGTCATTGAAAATCTGGCTGATTTTATTTCTCCTGAAAAGAATGAGTCTATTAAAAAAGTAAAAGACTTATCGGCAGCCGCCGTTTTAATTGGAGCAATTACTGCTGCTGTCGTAGGGCTAATCGTATTTATTCCCAAACTATTTACATTATGATAAAATTACTTAGAGAACAAAACCGATTAAATGAAACAGTTTTTATGGGAATTATATCCATTATGTGCTTTGGATTTTCCATTTTCCGCTTCGTTTATACTGATACAAAAGTATTTCTATTTCTAAATTGGAATTTATTTCTAGCTTTTATTCCTTGGGCGGTAACAAGTTTTGTCCTTCTCAAGCCGGGTATTCAGAAATACAGGATAACAATCTTTATCCTCCTAGCCATCTGGCTTTTATTCTTTCCCAATGCACCTTATATCCTTACTGATTTATTTCATCTTCGATTAAAATCCTCTATGCCTAAATGGTTTGATTTAATCCTGATTCTATCTTTCGCTTGGACAGGATTAGTATTTGGTTTTTTAAGTCTTTGGGACATTGAAAAAATTCTAAGTAAATCACTGAGTCAAATTTGGATTAGTCTAATCTCTGTTTGCCTCTTATTTGTAGGGAGTTTTGGAATTTATCTTGGGCGTTATCTCAGGTGGAATAGTTGGGATATTATAAACGAGCCATTCAATTTAATCTATGATGTTACAGATCGTCTGATAAATCCCTTCGATCATCCTAGAACTTGGGGCGTAACTTTGTTCATGGGAATTTTTTTAAATATGATTTACTGGACTTTTCTATTAGTAAAGAAAAGAGATTCCAATGTCTGAACTGTGATTCATATGATTTTTATGATTTAGATGATTAGAACAGAAAAGTAATTTAGTTTTAAAATAATCACTCAGCAATTGTAGTTCTCGACTGTCGCACGAAAAAGCTGCGCTGCTCGAACTGACATCTTTCCACATCCCTAATTACTTACTAGCCTCTTCTAATGCTTGCAGAAATATTTCCGAATCCTGCGCACCGGCAACTCCGATTTTGCGATTGAATACAAAGAAGGGAACTCCTTGGAGTCCTAATCTTCTGCCTTCTTCTATATCGGAATGAACGTTATCCGCCATTGCATTCGTTGCGAGTAATTGTAAAATTTCTGCTCGATCAAGTCCGATTTCTTCGCCAATAGCAGCTAACGTTTCATGGTCAGCAAAATTTTTTCCTTCTGTGAAGTAGGCTTTGAATAATCGTTCTTCTATTGCATCGCCAAGTCCATGCTTTTTTGCTAGTTGAATTACCCGATGCGCGTCAAAAGAATTTGCAACGACCGCCTTATCGAAGTTATACTCAAGACCCACCGACTTAGCCATATTAACCACATTCTCGTGCATTTTCTTCGACCACTCTAACGACTGACCTTTAGCTTCTGCTAAATAAGAATAAATATCCTTTCCTGGTTGTTCTTTAATATTTGGATCAAGTTGGTAGCTTTTCCAAATAATTTTGACTTCTTCCTTGCCGGGAAATTTATCTAGTGCGGCTTCAAATTTTCTTTTACCAATATAACAAAACGGACACATGATGTCAGACCAAATTTCTACTTGCATAAAATAAGCTTTTATTGACTCGTCATTACATCAACTTTTTTTTGAGTCTAAGATTTGACAAATAGGAGAAATTATGAAGCAAAACAAAATATCTATACTTATATTTCTATGCGCCTTACAAGGACTATTCGCTTTAGAGACAAAAAAGTTTAACGGGGAAGCGTTCGATTTAAAAACAGGAAAACGGTTATACTACGATCACCATGAAGAGTTTTGGGAAAATGGAAAGCATATTTACTCTATCATTCAATACAAAGATGTAAACGGAAAAGTATTTGCAAAGAAGAGAATTGTATTTCAAAAAAGTGCAGTGCGTGCTGATTTTAAATTAGAAGATTTTCGTGATGGTTATATTGAAGGAGCAGAGGTAAATGGCAATCAAATCAAATTCATCTATCGCAAAAACGAAAAAGAAGAACTAAAAGAAGCTGTTGTTACCGCTCCGAATAATGCTGTGCTTGACGGTGGTTTCGATTACTTTGTTTTAGAAAATTGGTACTCCATTCTTTCTGGAAATAAAAAAATCCTCAATCTCTGTGCGCCTTCTCAACAAGACTGTTTTAAGTTTGCCGTTTATAAAACTAGCGAGAGTAAAAGAAAAGGTTTGGATGTCGTCAATATGAAAGTAGAATTGAATAATCCAATTCTTGCTGTTTTCGTAAAGCCAATCTTACTAGTATATGCTAAGGACACAAAAAAGCTTTTACAATATGATGGCATTTCCAATATTAACAATGAAGATGGCAAAAGCCATGTTGTGCGAATTACATACGATAATAACTAGAGGTATTTATGAATTTTAAACGAGAAGCCTTAAACCTAAACGGCGGCAAAGCAGAATTAATCACTATTCAAACAAACGATCAGAATTCTTTGACCAGACCTTCTATGAAAGAACTTGCAGCAATTCTAAAGGAAATCCAAACTGATGATTCTTATAAAGGTGCGATTCTAACCTCCGAGAATCCAAAATTTTTTTCTAATGGTCTAGATGCAGAGACCTTAATCAACACTCCACCGGATGAGCTAGTTGATGCGGTCGGTGGCATATGTTTATTATTCGGTGAAATGCTCCGCTTCGACAAACCGTTAGTAGCCGAAGTAACAGGTCATGCAATGGGTGGTGGGGCAGTAATGACGATGGCTTCCGATTATAAATACATGCTTTCTACTGGATGCCGTATTTCTTTTACCGAAATTGGATTTGGTTTGCCATTACCCGGTATGTTTGTTTATAAACTACAACAGTCTATTCATCTTACAAAACTAAACGAAATTTGTATGGAAGCAGCAGCCTACAAAGGACCGGAAGCAAAAGAAGTTGGAATGATTGATGAAATTGCTGCAACTAGAGAAGATTTGCGTAAGCTATCCACAAAAAAGTTAGAATCAGTATTCCGTTTTCCCTTATCCGCAGTTCGTTACACAAAAATGAATATTAATATGCGAGCACTTGCGGATTTTGAAACTCATCTAAAAAATTCCCGCGATTGGCTTTCTGTTCCTGCTATTAAAAACAATATGCTCGAAGCAATGAAAGCATTGAAGGAAAAAAGAAGACCAGTGTTTGTTTAATGGTTGTTTGCCGCAGTGATGAGAACAATGCCATGGGTAGTCACTGTTAGATCATGTCTTCATTAAATACCGAAGTAAGCTCGAGAAAGATTTAATGAAGAGAACAAACAGTATTTTCAGTGAATGCAACGTACACGTAAATCAGAGGACTTAATGGTGCCACCCGCAACGCCATTAATTATATTATAATAATAAACAATGTCCTCGGAAGCCTCCGTTGATGACCAGTAATTAGTTCCATCTTTTCCCCATGATTCAGTAACTTTTGTCGAATATACTGTATTAAGTTCCTCCATCGTTGGGAGTCTCATGCCTAAACCTGTACATTTTTTTATAGCATCTTTCCATTTCATTATTCCTTGGTATGCGCTCCAACTAGACAATGGAAATATATCAACTTGTTTAGATACAGGTTTATCTTCTACTACATCTTTAGAGGAACAATTTAAAAGATAAAAAAGGATTACAGTAATAAATTTTATTTGTTTCATTCCTTTGCCTACCATAGCTATTTTAATACAAGATTTAATTCAAGTGGTTTCTTGCCTGGTCTTTTTACTACTAGCTCTGCATTCATAACTACAAATAGCTTTGATATTGCATTGATTGAAGGATTAAATTGCTTTCCACTTCTTAAGTCTTGGATAAAAGAACTGGACACCCCGCTTTTAGAAGCTAGTTTACGAACAGATATCTTTTCATCTTCCATTAACTTTATAAGCATTTCAGAAAAGAGGAGCTTACTATATTCCTTTTCCAGTTGTTTCTTAAAAGATGGATCTCTAATTAATCTATCATAAGTAGTAGTTGCCTTTTTTGTTTCTGTCTTCAAAGTCTTCATAATATTTTAAAGCCTTCTTTTTTTCCTCTAATGGAAGTTTATCTTGTTTCTTAACAAATCCATTTGTAATTATAATTTTCTTTCCCTTAAAAAAGAAACATAAAAAACGATGCGGTTTCGGTTTAAACGCATATATTTTATTACCCTCAAAATTAAACTTTGCTTTATCTCGAATAACCCCTGCATTTGCAAGTAATTGAAATAATGCGAAAGTCTTTGCTTGCTCTTCTTTAGTAAGGTCATTGAAATATTCTAATGCTGGGATATTTCCGTTTTCCCGAACATACCATTCTATTTGAAACTTGCTCCCAACGTAAGCGACAAGTTCTTTCTTGTAATTTGTGTCCATTACCGTACTCCAAGATATATTTTTCATTAACCTCTTCTGAAGTTAGTAATGTTTGGTACCAAGAGCGTAAATACTTACTCTCTTGTATCTAGTGTCACGATATACCAATACAGAAATATAGTCAATTATTTTAAATTAACACATTGAATTTAATTAGAAGGAGTAAAATTTGAAAACCTGTCGTAGTTAGTCTTAGACTGAAAGCCTATGTTGATATGTATGAGTTAGGTAGCATATAAGAAAAGAAGAAATAAAATTTCTGTCCGATCAAATATATTTAAAAAAAAGAGAACATATAAAACCCTCTCTGTGTATCTGTGGAAACAATATCTACAACTTAATCCCCACTGCTTCACAATCTGCAATAGTCTTAATTTTTACTAACTTAGCAAACTTTACCTTTAGCTCCCATCCGAGTTTTTCTTTTTAAATCTATACTTCGATTCAAAAAATAAGACTTGAAAAAAGATAGAACGGATTTAGATTTAACGAAGAGGCAATATTATGCAAAATCAAATTTCTATTTTCCAAAAACCAGTATTCAAAGTATTATCGCTTATTTTTGCGTTCGCCGCGCTAACAGTAAGTATCCTATTTTCCCAAAATAATGCAGAATCAAAAAAAGATAAGAAGATAGAAAATCCTGCAATTTACAATTCTAGCAAAAGTATGTCTCCAAGCATCAAAGACAAACAAAAGAAAGAAGCTCCTGCTCAAAATAAGGAGCAAACAAACAGTAATCCCAAAGAAGAGCCAAAACTAGAAGAAAAAGCAACTGAGTCAAAGAAGGATAAGCCTCAAAGCAAAACGGAAGAGAAGAAAAAATCGCCGATTATGCCTTCTTCTAAAGCTCCCGATCCGGGGCAATATTAGAAAATTTCTTAGATGGTTGATAGTCTAATCTATATTTGCCTCTACTTATTTGCAATTTCAATCGTTTTCATTCCTCTTGAATTAAGTTTTAGAATAAATCCAGCACCTGTCTTTCGTAAAGAATGGTTTATAGATGCTGGATTTTACTTCGGACAGGCTCTCTTCTGGAATTCATTTACGGTTTATGTTTTAGGAATAGCCTTTACGCAAATTGATTTTTATTGGTTAAAAGAATTTCAGACTCTCGCCAGTCATCAACCTTTCTGGTTGCGGATAATAGAAGTAATTCTACTCAGTGATTTACTTATTTACTGGGGACATCGATTACAACATCGGTATGATTTTCTATGGCGATTCCACCGCGTACATCATACCGCCGAAACAGTTGATTATATTGCAGCGTTTAGAGAGCACCCACTAGATAATATTTATACAAGAGGGTTAGAAACATTACCCGCAATTCTTCTAGGGTTAGACTTGAATTTAATTGTTGGATTTCTTACTTTTAGAGGGTTATGGGCATTATTCATTCATAGCAATGTAAATTTACGTTTGGGTTTTATAGAAATTCTTTTGGGATCACCTCATCTCCACCACTGGCATCATGAATTAGAATTAAAAGGACTATGCAATTACGCAAACCTTTCTCCCTTAATGGATATTCTATTCGGAACATACTATAGTCCGCCAAACCCAGCTTCGAATTTTGGAATCCAGGAAAAAATCAATCGATCCTATCTCGATCAACTTATTCAACCTTTAGTTCCAGAAAAACTCTGGAGAAAAATTCGCTCAAGAAAATAAATCAGAATGAGAACCAGTTCTTTCAAAAATAATTGTTCCGGTTTCATATTTATAAATTAATAGCCAGTCTGGTTCGATATGACATTCACGTCTTTCTTTAAAATTTCCGATGAGCTTATGGTCTTTCAATTTTGCAGGCAAAGGCTTATCGTCGATTAGAAGTCCCATTACATCTTTCAATTTTTGTAAGTCTTTATTTCTTTTTTTGCAAAGTTTTAAGTCTTTCTCAAATTGATTGGTGTATGCTGATTTCAAAATCATATTTTAAGCGCTTTAAATAAACCTTCTTTACTCTTGAACATCTTTCTTTTTTTTAGAGAGTCTGTATTTTTAAATGTTTTAAGAGTAACCTTATTTGGGATTTTAATTTCAAAAGGGATTCCTTGCCTTAAACGAATCTGGCTGTAGAAAATATTAATTGCTTCGGATGGAGAAATTCCAAGTGATAATAGAATATTCTCAACATCTTTTTTTAAATTATCTTCTACTCTAGCTCGAATCATTGCAGTTTTAGACATATAAAATCCCTCTTTACTAAGTATCACATTTGGGATACAGTTGTCAAGATAAAAAATATCTACAACTTAATCCCCACCGCCTCACAATCTGCAATAGTCATAATCTTAACTAACTCAGCAAATTTTACCTTTGGCTCCCAGCCGAGTTTTTCTTTTGCCTTAGCGGGGTTACCTAGAAGTTGCTCCACTTCTGTTGGGCGATAAAATCTTGGATCTATAGCGACTATCGTTTCTCCAGTTGCTGCATCTATACCGATTTCTTTTTCTTCTTTGCCTTTCCATTCTACTTTGATTCCGGCAAAAGAAAAAGAAAGCTCAATAAATTCACGAACGGAGTGCATTTCATTAGTCGCAACTACATAATCATCAGGTTTGTCTTGTTGGAGCATCATCCACATCATGCGCACATAATCAGGTGCATACCCCCAGTCACGCTTTGCATCAAGATTACCAAGAGTTAAAGTCTTCATCTTCTTAGCTTTAATTCCAGCAACGCCTAAAGTAATTTTTCGGGTAACGAATGCTTCTCCGCGACGTGGGGACTCATGGTTAAACAAAATTCCATTTGACGCATGAATTCCAAATGCCTCGCGGTAATTCACTACTATCCAGTATCCGTATAATTTTGCTACTGCATAAGGAGAACGCGGATAAAAGGGAGTTTTCTCTGTTTGTGGAACTTCTTGTACTAGACCATAGAGTTCAGAAGTCGATGCTTGGTAGAAGCGTGTCTTGACACCTGTTTCGTTTATCGCATCTAGAAATCGTAAAGTCCCAACTGCATCTACCTCGGCAGTATATTCAGGAACTTCAAAAGAAACGCCTACATGTGATTGTGCGGCGAGATTATAAATTTCATCAGGCTGAACTTTTTCTAAAATACGATTCAAATTGCTTGAGTCAGTCATGTCACCATAATGAAGATGTAAATTTGGATTGTCTTTTAAGTGTTCAATTCTATGTCGATTAAAAAGGCTTGCACGTCTAACGATTCCATGCACTTGATAATTTTTTTCGAGTAACAACTCTGTCAGGTAAGATCCATCCTGACCAGTAATCCCTGTGATGAGTGCTTTTTTCAAACTATTCTCCTTAGCTAATAACCAAATTCACATGTTGTAAATTCGGGAGTTTATCTTTTAACTGTTTTTTAATTTTTTCTAACTCGGCAAGCTTATTTGCATATAGAGTATGACCCAAATTGAAAAAAACGCCTTCTAGTTCTTCGTCTGATTTGACATGCTTTAACGTAGCACGGACTTTTTTAGCAGCTTGCTTCACTGACTCTTCAAATATTTTTTCGGTATCTAACTCAAGCTCGGCTTTAAATTTTAAACGATTCGGACCTAGCACTACAGTTCTTACATCTTTGTAAGATTTGATATGCGGATTATTATCTAAAATCTCTAGAAGCTGTTTTAATTCATATTCTGGAATTGCGCGATCGAGTAGAAATCTTTTGTTTTCAATTGCAAGATGAATTGCAATCCAGCCCATTAGTAAACCAATTAAAATACTTGCAACAGCGTCAAATGTATTGTTGCCCGTTAAATTTGTCATTACGATACCGACTAACGCAAGCAGCAAACCAATGATAGCCGCAAAGTCTTCCCAGAATACAGCACTGATAGACGGATCAATAGATTCATTTAAGTAAGTAAAAAACTTTTTAGTTCTACTCTCTGCCTGTCCTTTTATTTCTTGGATTACTACGTAAAAAGAATAACCTTCGACTAACATCGAGATAACTAAAATAAGTTCAATTATGAATTGCTCCATTCCTGCTTTCTTTACAGGTTCCGTTGAAAGTAAGTCATGAATACCATGATAGACAGTAACCCCACATCCTAGAACAAAGATTCCCATCGCAGAAACTAAATTCCAAAAAAACCTTTCCTGCGAATGCCCATAATGATAAATATCGGACGCTGCTTTTTCGCCGCGTTTAATCCCAAGAAGTAAAAGAGCCTGGTTCATTACATCTGCTACCGAGTGAATAGTTTCAGAAAGCAATGCCGAAGAGCCACTAAAGAGAAATCCAATTGCCTTTGCGATTGCAATTGTTCCATTTGCAAGTATTGCTACAATAATAGGTTTTGTTTGATTTGAAATTGCCATAATGATGCAAATTAATTAGAAAGCATATTAATTCAAATACATTTTTTTGGAATTCTAGTAAGTAAATGATCTGCCCGAAGTCAGCTATTCATCGAAATATATAAATTTTTCTATTTTTTTAACTTGGGCAAAACAACCTTAGCCGCAAGACTCATCAAAAAATCGACTGGCTTTGGAAAAAGCTTATAAGTCAAAGCAGCCGCGTTATAAAGAATTCCTGGAATCACAACAGCCTCTTTTTTGTTGATTGAGTCGTCTACACATTGAGCAATTTCAGAAGGGTCATCGAAGGGAACAAACGGGGTATCATGGAATTCTTTTGTCATTTCGGTTTTGGTCGAGCCGGGGAGCACACAACCTACATGAATATTGTAAGGCTCCAATTCCATTTTAAGACTTGTGCAAAGGGAATATAGTGCTGCTTTACTTGCCGCATAACTAGAATTACCCGGAAAGGGAATTAATGCACCAAAAGAGCTGATACAAATTATGTTTCCACCGCCAGCATTTTTTAAAGTGGGAATATATTCTTTAATGATTGTAAGCGGGGCAATATAATTTATATTTAACTCCCTTTGGATATTTTCAAGAGTGTTATCTTCAAAGGTAAGACTTGTAGAAATTCCTGCATTTAATACTAAGTTTGTAATTGATGGAAATGTTTTTTGAATATCCTCAATTACTTCTTTTACTTTTGCAATATCAGAAAAATCGGCAAGGAGATAATATGCTTTTGTCCCTAACGATTTACATTGTAGCGCGACTGCCTTTAATTCTTCTTCCGAGCGCGAAACCAAAACTAATTCATAGCCTTTCTTTGCAAAATGAAGTGCGATCGCTTTTCCAATTCCGCGAGATGCACCGGTGATTAACATTTTCTTGTTCATGTTCAACTCTTCAACACAGCAATGTGTGCCTCTACGGATTCAGCGAGTGCTTCTAAGTCATACCCACCTTCTAGAAAAGAAATAATTCTTCCATTACAAATTTCTTTCGCTTTGTTGTGGATAATTTCTGTAAACCGCTCAAATGCATGGGTAGATAAATCCATTCCGCCCAAAGGATCTTCCCTATGTGCATCAAATCCTGCTGAAATTAAAATAAATTCCGGTTGAAAACTTTCTATTGCAGGAATAATTTTTTCTGTAAATGCATTTAGATAATCCTGGTTAGAAGATCCTCTTCTGAGAGGAATATTTAGATTATACCCAAGTCCTTTTCCACTCCCCTGATCTTTTTCTGCTCCACTACCGGGATAAAACGGATACTGATGAGTCGAAATAAAATAAACAGAATCATCATCGTAAAAGCTATGCTCGGTTCCATTTCCGTGGTGCACATCCCAATCTAAAATAAGGACTTTTCTAATTCCCTTCGACTGCAGATACTTTGCAGTAACCGCAATGTTATTAAACATACAAAATCCCATTGCATGGTGTTTTTCTGCATGATGACCGGGAGGGCGAACCAGCGCAATACCATTCTTAGCTGCTCCACTCAAAATTGTGTCTGCTAAAACAATCCCAGAACCGCTTGCCAATGCTGCTGCTTTATAAGATCCGGGCGAATAGGGAGTATCCCCATCAAAGTGACCCGCTCCTGCTTTTACTCGTTTTTGAAAATCTCTAATATAAGATAATGTATGAATAGAAGCAATTTCTTCTTCAGTAGCTTCTCGTATTTCTGGTCGAATGAGGTCTTTAAAATAAGATTTAGATTGAAGCTTCTCTAAAATAGAGGTTAACCGTTTGTAATTCTCTGGGTGTTGACCGGTTTCGTGGTCTAAAAATTCTTCTCTATAAGCAACTGCAGTAGTATTCATTGCTCTAACTTTTCATTGAGGAAAATATATTTCGTCCAGTTGTAAATCCAAGAAAATGCAAGGATAACGACTACCACGTTGGCATCAGTCTTAAGAAAAAAAGTAAGTCCCCAGAAGAAAGGAAGTAACATAAATAAGGCGTAAGCAGTTAACAAGTAGATAGAGCCAATATTTTTCCAATTAGCGATTGAGTTTCTTAATGCAGAGGCAACAGAAGAGTAACCCCAACTAAATCCCAACGACTTTTGGGCTAATTGAAAGAATGCGATAAATAAAATTGTGATTAGTATAGAGTATATCATATTGTATTACTCACCTACCTAACCCCAGACTTTAACTTCTTGTAGAATCCTAATAAGTCGCCCCTTCCCTTGAAGGGAAGGGGACTTCTTTGTAAAAGTATTCGAAGAAATACAAAGTCGGGGTTAGGTCAGAGCATATCCTTCACGTCGTTTCTTTCGCCGATCAATTCATCATGTGTAATTTTGAATTTTTCTTTGCCGAAATCATTGAGAGGAACACCTTGCACGATTTTGTAATCTTTTCCATCAGAAGAGATTGGGTAACCAAAGATTAGCCCCTTCTCAACGCCGTAGCTTCCATCAGAATGAGTAGCAACGCTAAACCAATCACCTGGTTTTGTAGGAGTTGTAAGATTTACAACGGTGTCTACTACTGCGTTAGCCGCAGAAGCTGCACTGGAAGAACCGCGAGCAGCAATAATAGCAGCACCACGTTTTTGGACTGTAGAAATAAAATCTCCCTTGAGCCAAGCTTCGTCTTTGATTAAATCAGTAGCAGGCTTTCCGTCAATCTTTGCATTGTAGAAATCAGGGTATTGTGTTGCAGAATGATTTCCCCAGATTGCGAGGTTGGTTACTTTAGATACCGGATAACCAGCTTTTTGCGCTAGTTGCGTTTTTGCACGGTTCTCATCTAACTTTGTTAAGGCAAACCATCTGTTCGAAGGAATTCCTTTTGCGTTATTCATTGCAATCAGGCAGTTGGTGTTACAAGGATTACCCACAACAAGAACTCTTACGTCACTATTTGCTTTTGCTTCGAGAGATTTTCCTTGCTTTGTAAAAATTCCACCGTTGATTTTTAAAAGATCGCCTCTTTCCATTCCTGCTTTTCTAGGAACTGAACCTACAAGAAGTGCCCAATTAATATCGTTAAATGCTACGTCTAATTCAGATGTAACAGTTACTTTTTGTAAGAGTGGAAATGCGCAATCATCCAATTCCATTACAACGCCTTTAAGCGCAGGAAGTGCTGCTTCCAATTCCAATAATTGCAACTCTACAGCAGTGTCCGCACCAAACATTTGTCCAGATGCAATTCTAAATAATAGGGAATATCCTATTTGCCCAGCTGCTCCTGTTACTGCAACTTTAACTGTTTTACTCATATTTTCTCCTTATTTACTTAATTCTTCGTCGATAATTTTTTGGAACGCACCGAGTGGTTGAGCTCCTTCTACAAAAATTCCATTTATAAAAAATGCAGGTGTTCCATTTACACCAACAGCTTGTCCATCAGCTACGTCAGCTTCAATCTCAGAAGAAATTTTTCCAGAGTCCGCCAAACACGCGTTAAACTTTGTCTTTTCTAATCCAGCTTTCTCAGCTAATAAAATAACATTTTCTTTCACAAGGTTTTCTGAGTTTTCAAATAAAAGATTGAAGTATTCCCAGTATTTGTTTTGTTCGATAGCGCAGTTAGCCGCTATATGAGCAAACATTGCATTACGGTGAAATGGGAGCGGATAATCACGAAATACCCATCGAATTTTATCTTTATATTGTTCTCTAAGTTGTTTAGTGGTAGCTTGACTTCTCTTGCAATAAGGACATTCAAAATCAGAAAATTCAATTATAGTAACCTTTGCATTCTCAGGACCTAATGATGGATTACCCTTCTCAGCTACATTTTGTTTAACTTGTTTAACATCTTCCATGAAGAAATCTACTTTGTATCTTTTTGTAAGTTCTCCGTAGAACTCTTGTTCTTTTAGATTTTTCAAATAACCAACAATTCTATCCTGGACTGTTTCTAGTTTCGCACCACCGAATTGATCTTTGTATTGTTCATAAATAGCCTGGATTTCAGTTGATGTAGGAGTGTAAGAGCCAACGCCCTTAGAAACAACTTCACTTGGTTTAATGTTTTTTTCTTTTGCTTCAAGCTCTAGAATTTTATCATTTGCGAATTGCTCAAATCCTCGTTTAAGTCCCTCAACATAGTCTTTTTTTAATTTTACAACCATTGCAGGTTTTTCTTTTTCTAAGTCAGATTCGGTAAATTTCTTACCATTAATCTCGATGTAACTTTTTGGTTTAAAATAATTGATAAGTGCCGGTATGCTAAAGGCAACATAAAGAATTGTAAATGCAGATAGAGCCAGAAGCCCCTTTTTTCCATTTTCCATAAACTAGAATATTTCTCCTATTTAACCAAATTCAATGGAAATCCTTAATAGGCAAACCAAATAATCGCTAGTTTCTATGCTCGGTAAAAGGATAGATTCTATTGATTATTTCAATGGGCGTTCCACTACTTGTTGCTATTTGCTTCATTCTGTGCTGGATTTGCTTTCCTCGTTTAATTCTTTCCCCATTCTATACTTTATATCATAGTTGATGATATAATCCAACTCTTCTTCTGTAAAGTTGTAATGCTTTGCCAGCACGCGGTCGATGCAGTCGATGATGGGTTTGGAAAGGCGAGGATTTTTCACGCGGAGGCGCGGAGACACGGAGGGGTTTATGGTTATTTACCACGCTCATCCACAGCATTCAAATCCATAACAACTCTTTCCTCTCTCCGCGAACCCCGCGCCTCCGCGTGACCATTCTTATTCCCCCTCACTCAACTCCTTCCCCATTCTATACTTTATATCATAGTTTATGATATAGTCCAACTCTTCTTCTGTAAATCCGTAATGCTTTGCCAGCACGCGGTCGATGCAGTCGATGATGGGTTTGGACTTTTTTGAATCATACGAATCAATTAAAAGTCCGCTTTTTTCACGGACTACTTTATTAATATTGAAATCTGCATTTAAACGATCTGCTAATTCAGAAAGTTCTTCTCTTAAACTCTGTTCTAAACTTTTCATAGGATTGTAGAAATGAAAAACATCGTACGGATTTAAATGTCTAGTATCAGTAAAAATACAGAAGAATAAATAGTATAAAGAGCTATTTAATAAACAAAATAATATATTTCTATCTTCTTTTTTAGAAATGTTTATTTCATTTAATTCTCCGCGAAAACTAACTTTACCTGTCTTTATATTTTTAACTGTAGGAGCTTTTAGAAAAAATTGACAAAAGTATCCTGGAACTCTAATCCAATATACAAAATATTTTCCACTTTTCTCCACTGAATCTTTTATTTTATATTTACTATAAATCTTATTCATTACTGAAATAATTACTTCATTAGCAACTTTAGGAAATAAGTCATGCGAATCAAATTTTTCAATATTTAATGAAGTATACTCGATTTTAGAAAAAAGGTCGTTTCGTTCACCACCTTTCATGTCCCATCTAAAATATTTGGTAGTATAAATGATATTAGCCTTATCTTCTCTCTTACCTAAAAGAATTATCGTTAATCTATTTTGTGCTCCATAGAATAATTGACCTGGGCGATTTGAGTAATGAGAAAGCCACATCTGTCTATTTTCATTTTTGATTACATCACGTAAGCTTTTAAACGCCCCAGAACAAGCCATTGAAATTGGAATAATTAATCCAGATTTTGAATGTATATTTATTATTTGTATAACTCTTTCACACGTTAATGCGTATAGATTGTTGCATTTCTCTGTTTGATAATTAATTACTTTATATTCAGATACTTTCGTACATTCAAGATAAGGCGGATTACCCACAATCACATCAAAGCCACCATTCTTCATGATGCGGTAATATTCGATTACCCAGTGGAAGGGTTGGTGGGAGAGTTTCCAAGCTAAGAAATCTTTTTCGTATTGCTTTTTATCTTTGGATGTTTTTTCATTAATATTGTAGGAGATGGCGAGGAAGCGATCTAGTTTGTCGTTTAAGACTTTCATTTCTGAATTGATACGCTCTTTGATGGTTTGGATTGGTTCTTCGTTAGATTCTGCACCTGATTCTACGGATTGTCTTTTGCGGAAGGTGTCGTAGATTACGTCAATATCGCCTGCTTTCTTATGGATTTCTTTTAATTCATTTCCATAAAAGTTTAACGTTCCAAGAAGAGATTTTTCTATATCTTCTAATTTAGTGTAGCCTATCAGAGTATTACCCGCATGGATGTTGAAGTCGATGTCGGGTAATGGCTCTATGCCTAAGTTCGGAGAATTATCATCTCTCTCTACTTGCGAAATCAATTTTAGGAAAAGCCTGAGCTTACAGATTTCGACTGCTTCTTCCATGATGTCAACGCCGTAAAGATTGTGTAAGATGATGGATTTGTAGATAAAGTATTTCCAATTCGCATGAGAGGACGCTTCTACGATAGCAGGATTTTTTGGATCAAGCTCTGCTAGACGGTTGAGACATGCTTCATAAATATCTTCTAGTATATTCAGAGCGGCTAATAAGAATGCACCCGAACCACAAGTCGGATCAAGAATTGTAATAGAACGAATTGCATTGTATAGACTTTGCACAAATTCCAAATCTCCTTGTTCTATCGCATCTAAAACAAATTGGATGATGTTTAGATTCATCGTAATTAGGTCATTTATATTTATTGTGGACGGCTCGGAAGAAATTATCTCACGCGGAGACGCGGGGGGCGCGGAGGATTGGATCTGTATTAACTCTTCTCTCCGCGAACTCCGCGTCTCCGCGTGAACCTGAACAACCCCATATCCTGAAATTATTTCTTTTATTCCTTCATATCTCTGTCTTCTCGCTACTACTTCTCTCCAAGTCTCTGTGGGTAATCCAAATTGTTCGGGAGCTTGTGAGTTCCAATTCGTTCTAGCGGATATTGTTTGTATACCTTTTGCAATTTCTGTCGGCAAATCATACTTACTCCCATGAGATACTGCGCTGTAGATATACCTATCTGGATCTGCTTTGAGTAATTTTGTAAAGAAGGATTGCATGGACTTAGATTCATTTGCTCTTTCTAATAGCCAAGGAATGATAGTGTATTTGCAAATATATCCTGTAATATCTTCCTTCGTGTAATACGCACCCATCTGTTTTTGATTCGTAAATTTTTCAAAGATATAGCCCAATACATCGGGGTTAATTTCATTTTCCGCAGTGTCTTTCTTTTCATCCAAATCCCAAGACCACGCATCAAAGTAAGTAAATATTTTTTCAAAAGCCTTGTCTGCTATTTCAATATCTGGATAGAGAATCTCTAATTTATGTTTTTGAAAAAGCCCTCCGTTCAAGTAAGGAATCTTTCCAAGAACTTCTTCTATTTCTTTCGGGCGAGTTTGCTTCTTCGCAAATCCTTCAAAGAAAAGTTTAGAAAGAAAGTCTGTGTAGAATTTATTCTTTTTACTCTTGGCAAATTCTTTTAGTTTATTCGAGAGATAACTGGAGTCTTTTTCTCCAAGCAGTTCTTTGTGTTGGATGAAGTAAATGAAGAGTAACCGGTTGATAAGAACAGACGCATACCATCTTGTATGCTCAGGGTCTTTAATATTTTTAATTTCTTTTATAAATCCATCAATTAACTTTTTAAAATCATCATAGAATTTCTTTGTAATATCCTTTCTCTCAAAGAGTTCATCAAAACTCTTTAGGTCATTGAATTTTAAAGAAGAAAGTTTTTGTAAAGGAATAGCCTTTGCATTTTCTCGAATTCTATTTTTAGAAAATCTATATTTATGCAGACGAATTCCATCTTCCATCGTCTTGCGGGTAAAAGTCCAGTATTCGTAATCAGTGGAAATAAATAATCGACAATAACAACCATAACGAAATTTTCTAGACTTCTTTTCAATATCTGAGTTATCAGAGACGATATGCACTTCTAAAAAATCATTTCCATCATCCGTAATCTCAATATCAAGCCCTTCATCGGTCTTGTGACATTTAAACCCCAAGCCGGCAAATAGGTTGTAAACGCTATCAATATCTTTGATTTCTAAAAATGATTCTTTGTTTGCCATGCTCATCTTTTATAACTCCCAAACCCAAAACTTCATTCTTTTCTCCGCGAACTCCGCGTCTCCGCGTGATACCTTATCCTCTTACACATTCCAATTATCCGGCTAGACTATGCGCTGTTTTCTTTGCTGCATACTTATATAGAGTCTTAGGTTCAATATCCACTGCACCGGAAAGAAATTCCAAACAACCCCATTCCGAATTAATTTTAGCAGTATGTAAATTCTCAATAGAAATATACTTACCAATGAGTTCTTTTAAATCGGTTTCCTTTGTTTCCTCGTTTTGGAATTTTAAGAAAAAAATGTAATCCTTTATTTGCTTGCATTCAATTAGTTTCATCAAGTTTTCTCCTAGTTTATTTGATTCACGCGAAGGCGCGGAGACACGGAGGGGTTTATGATTATTTACCTTACCCATTTTTCATAACTCTCAAACTCAGAATCTCTCATTCCTCTCTCCGCGATCCCCGCGCCTTCGCGTGACACATTCCTCTTCTTATATTTAACTAGATACATTTTGGTTCACTCTAAGCTGTGATGAAGCAGAGGGTTTATGGTTATTTACAATTCGTTCTAAACCTTCTTTCAATTTAGCTCCGCCAAAATTAATTAATAGTCCCACCTCCAATTCAAGCAATCTTAAATATGTTAATAATTGTTTCGAATGCACAGGTGCCAATTTTTCTACAGATTTTAATTCAATAACAACTTTTTCCTCAACGAGTAAATCAACACGAAAGCCTTCATTGAAAAAAAATTCTTCGTATTCAAAACTTATTCCTTTTTGTCTCTCCACTTTAAGCCCATCTCTTTCGAGCAATTTAAATAATATGGTCTCATAAACTGATTCCAATAATCCCGGTCCTAATTTTTTATGAACTTCCATTGACCTATTTATTATAATACCTGTTATTTCATCAATCTCCATAAATCTCTAATTCCTCTCTCCGCGACCTCCGCGTGACAGTCTTTTCAAACATAAATACTTGCAAGCAGTTTTCCATTAATCTCCGCCGGTTTATACAAATACCCACGAATCATGGAATCGGATAAAATCACATCTTCATAATAATCAAAAAGCATTTCAGCAACATCTTTATACTGAGATGGATTAATGGAATGAGATAATTTTAAATTCTTTTTCTCGATAGCTTTATTTAATTTGTTAATCTGTTCTGCATTCAGTTGATGAATTTGTAAGACGCTCAGTGTATCTTCTAAAATTTCTTTTCCGTCAGGGCGAATGGCTAACACTACCTCAGTAAAAGATTTTCCAGTGAGAGTTTGTTCTTTATGCAGTAAGGTTTGCAATAGAATCAGCACATCCATCTGTCGCCCTTTAATATGCGAAATACGACGACTAACATTTCTTACGGAATTGATTTCTCGCTTTTCTGAAAGCAACCGCTCATATTCTGTGATAAGTTTTTTTTCTAAAGACTTACACTCTTCTTTATTACTAACTTCATACAAAGAATATCCTTCTCTTTGTATCGCGTCTATTGCTAGAAATTCATCTGGATGCTTTTCTTTTATTTTTCCATCAAACGTAGTAGATAACCAAAAACGAGAAAGTAAATCTTTACGCTCTCCATGCTTCCCATAAATTTCATACAACTGGTAAATTGTCTTTGGTTCTTTGTTTAGAATAGTATAATAGCTGTTATTCGCTCCGTGATGGAAAAATCCAGATTTAAAATCTTCTTTTCTAACTTGGTTCTCTCTCGCGGATAAATGTAATTTCAAACGAAAGAAATCTTCCTCTGTTTCTCCTTCGATTCTGCGGAATAATTCTGTTTTTCGCGAAAGAGATTCTACTTCAGAAGCAGACTTAGCGCCACGCACTTTTTGAATTTCTTCCCCAATAGTTTTTGCAGTAATTTTCTCGTCATTGCTAGATAAAATCGCCATTTCTTTTCCGAGTAGCACAGACACTTGGTCAATCTTAGATGTGAGAATCTCTACAAGTTGAATGAAGTCGTTTAGAATTTCATCAGGAATAAAATTTAATACTCGAATCTTATTTTCAGAACCAATTCGATTCACGCGACCAATGCGCTGCACAATCCGCATTGGATTCCAGGGAAGGTCATAATTAATCAGTAAATCAGCATCTTGTAAATTCACACCTTCTGATAAAACATCGGTAGAGATAAGCAAATCCAATTCTTGAAACTCCGGCGAATGATAAGTATCCTCACTAACTTTTCTACCCTTAGGAGCAAAACGATTTAGTTTATCATTTAAGAATTTGTCGCCACCGCTTACCATCTCATGTCGAATCGAAATCTCCTGATTGGATACAGACTTTTTAATATGGAAGTCAATGTATCGAACCGTTGCTTTATATTCTGTAAAAGTAAGGCATTTTTTAAATCTTCCTTTTAGTTGCGTAATATAATCAAATATTTTTGGATCTTCTAGACTGAGAGGCTCTTTCGGATCTTTAAAAAGAGGTTTAATATGAGAGTCAATAAATTCATGAATAAGAGCTAAATCTTCACTAATCCAATTTTTTAAATCTTCTTTTGAAAATTCTTCCAGTTCTTCCTCGTCTGCTTTTTCGTCTGTGAACAAATCAAAAGTATCCTCTTCTGCCAAATCCCCTTTTAGATTTGCATTGTAGTTTTTGATAATCTCGTCTAAGTTTCCGCCAGTATCTAGCGCTTTATTCAGAGCTTCTTCTTTTGCGATTATATTTAGCAAGGATTCATAAAAAGCATAGATACTTGATTCAATTCTTTTGAACAGTAAAAGAAGATACAAATACGAAAGCATCTTTCCGCTATCAGGATTAGAAATCAAAATATGAGGAAGATGTAGTTTTTGTAAAAAACCCGGAAGCTCATTAAAAAGATAATGGTGTTTATCCTCATATTTATACAGAACTTTCTCAACAGATGGATCTTCAAATTGCAAAGGCTTTCCAGCAATTGTAATATTTCCGTATTTTTCTTTAATCGTAGAGCGCATTCTAAGGAGCATGACCGCGTTTAAAATTTCTTGAATTTTAATTAGATTATTTTGAAATTCAGGTTTTTCTTTTAACTCGGATAAAGTTTTTCCTTTTCGAAGTTCCGAAGTGATTTTCATAAACTCGCCAAATGAATTCGGAGTAAAGCCTGCATTAGTCAATGTAACAGGTAAAATAGCAAGCTCTATTAAGTTTTTTAAATCCATTACGCTGTTATTAAATGGTGTAGCGGTTAATAGCAAAATATCCGCTCTTTTTTCTCTCGTATGGGGATGAAGCTCTTTTACATTTCGATAAAGAACTGTTTCTCGATTTCTAAGTCTATGAGCCTCATCAATTACTATTAAATCAAAATCGATTTCTTTAAATTCCGTTCTTACCTTAGCTGGATCTAATTGTTGAAATTTTCCTTGTGAGTAGATTACTAAATGACTAGAAACATCTACTCCAAAATTTTTAAGCATAGTTTCTTTCCATTGGTCTATTAAGGTTGGCGGGCAAATAATGATTACCTTCTTATTTTCAAGTCTATAACGACGAATTACCTCACCTGCTGTAAATGTCTTTCCGAGACCAACAGAGTCTGCAACAATGGCTCCGCCAAATCTTTCTAATTTAGTCAGAACATTTTCTGCACCAATCCTTTGAAATTCTGCCAACTGGTCAAAATTATGAGTAGTATCCTCTGTAAGTTTACCAAGATAATGTTTGAGTAAAAATAAAAGCATTTGAAAAGGACTCAGGAATTTTTTAGGAGTGTCTGTTTCTTTTCGTTCCCTAATTCCAGATGACTCAATGACTTCTAATAGTTTATGATTAAATTCTTCTGTGTGATTATCCCAGAGATCGTCATACCAATTTAAAAGTTCTTTATATACATGATCGTTTCTATTGCCAAGATTTAATTCACTATTCTCAGTTAAACCCGATAGACTAAAATTAGAAGAGCCTACAATAGAAACGTAGCTATTTATAGAGGCACTTAAAGGTATAGAAGCAAGATAAGCCTTGGCATGAAAAAAATCTTTGGTATAAATTTTTACTTCTAAAACTTTTTTCTGCAAAAGTTCGATTAAGTATTCAGCCCAATTAGGACTAGCAATGGATAAATCCTGTTCAAATTCGGCAATCGCAGATTTTTCTATTTTTTCAGACTGATTTCCTTTTTGCAAAATATTAGCTGTTAGCCGGTCCGTCTTGGGGCTAATGATAAATCTAATTTTTCTAGAAGAATTTTCTACATTCAATTTTTCATTTTTACTTAAAGCTTCTGCAATTTGTTGAAATCCACTAAAATAAAAATATCCAACTGCAATACTAATCAGATCCGCCGATTGAAAAACAAAATGATTGAGAACGTAATCAAGTTGTCTTTCTTGATTTTTATTATCTATAATTTCAGGAAATTCCATTTTTAACACCGAACCAAATCTAAATTGAAGCTATTAATTATAATAGGACATTCAGACAAAATGAGATTATTTTCTAGGTTTTATTTGTCAAGATTATCAAGTTTTACTTTAAAAACCATTGTCCTCCTTAGTAAACAGGATTTTGTTTTTAAAATATCCTCATCCTTTTACCTTCCTATAAGAAGCCTATAACTCCTCTCCAGTGAATAACCCGCATTAAACTCGGTGTAAGTGGGGCTAGGCTCAGAAGTTTAGATTGTATTGTAACCGAGTTTGATGCCCCATTTGAATCGCACAATAGTAAACGTCTTCTTATAGGAAGTGTATACACTGGGTTAGCTTACTTTCTTAATTTCAAAAGGTATCCTTCTATTTTTCGAAATGCCTCAGGGGCAGATTCGAACGACGGATTACTACGATAAACCACTTCTTTGTCTTTACCGTGCATTTTAATGCTTAGGGTTGTCGGATAACTTCGCTCACCCTCCGGGGCGCCATAAGTAGGATTCAAATCAAAGAATTTATTATCCTGGATAAATTTAATCAAGTCATATACTTCTTTCTTTGTCAATGTATAGTTCTTCTCTTCGGAGCTGGAACTCGTGGGAATACTACTGACGGGATTTTCGAAGACGTCTTTTTTTTCTGTGATAACAAGAGAAGTATCCTTAATTTCAATGCTCTTGTTTGGACTTTTGTATTGTAGATGAATCTGTTTACTTTTAATTTGGGGGCAACCTGTGCGTTGGAACTTCCTGCAAATACAATTGTCATAATCATAAATAAGAACAATAATTTCATAGTTTCTCCTTATTGAAATATTCTGAATAAAATAATACACTTCATTTTTAAAAAATTATTCTATCTTAGCAAGTATTTTATTGATTCATAAGTAAATTAAAATGAGATAGGAAAAGAATTGCCGTCTATCTAACGTTAAGCACATTATGGTATATAAATGAAATTTTTACTCACACCGAATCTCTTCTGGAATTTATCGCTTCGACTAGAATTATTTACAAGCTTCATTCCTATTCCAACTTTTGTATATTTCATTGCCGTGGTTGGAGCATTCAAGACGCAAGCAGATATTCAGGCAGTCGCTATATCAGGATTAATTTGTGGGTCATACACAGTAGCCTGGGGCTTTTTATACAGGTATTTTAAGATTAAATCTTTACTTAGAGATGTAAAATTTCTACAAGAAGGCAAAGTAATTTCGGACAAAAGAAAAGAAAGTATCAAACTAAATATATTACATTATCCTTATAAAGAAGGTCGCACAATTATCGCCAGATGGGTATTAGGCGCAACGACGGGGTTAATTTTATTTGGCTTTATTTCGGGACAATGGTTTCCAGTTATTCCAACGGTATCTTTATATTTGGGGTTACTCTTTGTTTTACCCATTTCTTACGTAATGTATTTATTTACCACTGAAAGTCAGATGAGAGGTTTACTCTTATTACCCGAAGTGGTCAGTGTCCATGTTACTAAAGAAAAAATTATCTACATGGGTTACTTTCGTCGCATACTCCTTGCTATTTCCGCTGTAGCTATTGCACCTATTACTATTTTTGGATATATCATTTATTCTATTGTCGCTGGAAATCTAAGTTTCAAAGATCCAGTTTTACACGTAGTATTACTCTCTCTTCAATGTATTACTTCTGTGATTGTAGTTGCATTTGTAGTTGCCCGTTCGCTTAAAGATGGACTTGCTGTTACAAATAATGCTCTTCTTGAATTAGGTAGCGGTAACTTTGAAGTATCCAGTGGAAGAACTTCGGCAGATGATTTTGGAGAGCAAGCACACTTACTCGGGGTAATTATTTCTAAATTAAAAAATCTCTATGGGGAGATAACAGACTTAAACCTCAACTTGGAAAATAAAGTAGAAGAGAGAACGAAAGAACTCAATGCCAGCTTTACTGAAATTAAGAAGCTCAAAGTGCAACAGGATGGAGATTATTTTTTAACATCTCTTCTTACCAAACCTCTATTCATTAACTCTAACAAATCTAAATTAGTAAAAACAGAATTCATCATTCGTCAAAAAAAAGCATTTGAGTTTCACAATAAGCAGGCTGATCTTGGAGGGGATATTTGTATTACAGGGAACTTGAAACTAGGAACGGTCGAACAATATTCTTCGTATACAATGGCACTAAACGGAGATGCAATGGGCAAATCCATGCAGGGAGCTGGTGGTTCTCTTATTATGGGGGTCGTCATGAATTCTATTATGGCAAGATCTGCGGCGAATAAAAGAATTCTTAATATAAGTCCCGTTAAGTGGCTAACTGACGTATACCACGAATTAAATTCTGTATTTCTTACTTTTAATGGGTCAATGCTTTTTTCTGTTACGATTATGCTTATAAATGATGAAACAGGTGAAACGTATTATTGGAACGCAGAACATCCATTTACCGTTATCTTGCGCGATGATAAAGCAGAGTTCCTCGAAGGAGGTCTTGAACTTCGAAAGTTAGGAAGTGAATCTGAATTTGAATTTAAAGTATTAGAATATCAATTGAACCCGAATGATACTCTAATTTTGGGATCAGATGGAAGAGATGATATTCTGATTAAAATCGAAGGCTCTATTCGTGAAATAAATTACGATGAGAAATTGTTTCTAAAATTTGTGGAAGAGTCCAAAGGAGACTTAAATCAATTGGAAATAATCCTGAAAAACTCGGGAGAGTTAACTGACGATTTGTCTCTTTTGAAAATTGGGTTTCAAGAGAATAATCCTGTTCCAACAAAAGAGGAAACTCTACAAGCGCTAAATTTTGCTTATGCGCAATCAAAGACATTGTACAAAAGCGGTGAGACAAAGAAAGCTCTAGATGTATTACTATCTGCATACTCTCCCAATGTACATGTTCCAAAATTCAACCGACTTCTCGGTGTTTTGAGTTATCAAAATAAAGACTTTACGATGACAGTAGAAGTATTATCTAAGTATCTAAAAGAAAAGCCTGAGAGCACGGAGCTTTTGTATTATCTTTCTATTGCATTTCGTAAAATTGGTAATTATCGAAAATCAATCGAAACAGGTAAAAGGCTTTTCGATTTAAAAAACGATCATATTGGTAACCTGATTAATTTAACCGACTTACACCGATTAAACTCTGAAATTGCACTTGCTCAATTTTATTTTTCAAAGGCATTTCTAATTAATCCTGAAAATCCAAGTGTAATAAAGCTGCAAAAACTAATAAAGAAATAATTAAACCTCTATTAATTCTTCATTCCGAAGCCACCAGACAATGGCTTTTAAAAAATCTGCTATATATTTAATGTAAATAAGTAGACTTTGTTGCCATACTTCGATACACTCAGCACAGTAGTTAAGATTCCATTTTTTTAGTTCAATTTAATTAGAAATCCGCCTAATTCCGAAATACGAACAAGTTTAAGTGGGGCGACTGATTTTTCATTTTTTGTCTAACTACTCTTGAGAATAAATTTTTTGATTTACTGAAACCACTAAATTTGCTTTTGTTACTGAAAAGATACGAAAATTAATCTAAGTTTGAAATTTTACATAAGGGTCTGAAGATGAATGTAACAATCAGGGAAAATCAATCTATACCAGTAATTGATATTCAGGGTGAAATCACAATGTATGATATTGAGCCTATCAGTGAAGCAATTGGCAAACTAATTCAAGAGAAAAAATATAGAGTTGTTTTTAATCTTGCCGAGGTTCCTTTTATCGACTCGTCTGGAGTAGGAATTATACTTCGGTCTTTAGTAAGTCTTTATAAGTATGGTGGAATCATACATATATGTTCCTGCGTAAGTGCAGTTGAAAATATTATCAAAGTTTCAGTTAAAAATACTACTGCTAAACTTTTTCCGACAGAAGAAGAAGCTGTCCAAGCCTGCCTAAATCTTAAGTAGAGATTAAAAGAAAAATCAATGGAACAATTGAACGAAAAAGACTTTTACTTCATCTATGAGGATAATCGTTTTGATGATGCAAAAGAAAAAATCAATATAGCTGAACAAGTCAAAATGAAAAAGGGACTTGTCATTATTGTATATTCGTTCTCTCCCGAAATAGAAGAAATTATAAAATTTGGTCTCAGTGCCATTCTTGAAAAATATGACAAATCGCCGTTAGTCAATACTGTCTATAATGTTTTATTTGAATCCATTTTGAATGGTCTAAAAGCAAATGCTAAGAAACTCTTCTTTCTGGAACATTCTCTTAATATTGATGACCCTGATGATTATACAAAAGGGATAATTCTTTTTAAAAAAGATATAAACAAATCTAATCTTCGCCAATCAGGAGAGCGCAATAGAGAAAGAAATATCTACGTTCGCGTAAAATTTGCCTACGATGATAATGGATTAGAGATCGAAGTTCTAAATAATACAGAGCTTCTTCCTGCAGAAGAAACTAGAATTAGAGAGAAACTCGCGCTTGGTGAAAAATACGATGACCTAATGAGTTATTATATGGATAATTCGGACTCAACAGAGGGAGAGGGACTTGGACTTGTGCTAAGTCTTATTCTTTTGAAAGCAGAAAATTTAGATCCTTCCTTATTTCGAATAGGAACAAAAAATGGTCTTACGTTTGCAAGAATCGAGATTCCATTCAATACAAAATTTATTAGTAAACGTAATCACTTGCTTTAAATTTTTATGAAGATAAGCATGGTTATCCTTCCAGCTATTTTTTTTATTGTTCTCTCTATTTTATATTCCCAACAAGAAGCATTAGTTTTTAGACCTTATCCTTTAGCGCATAATTATAATTATTCGTTTCCATTTGAATTTGAGGAATTAACCTGGGAAGTTGAAGATGGTGTTACTTTAAGTGCACTTCATTTTAAAGCGAAAGAATCTAAAGGAGTTGTTTTATATTTTCATGGTAACGGTGGCAACCTTGCAGGTTGGGGCGGTATTGCTGAAGATTTTCTTTCTCGTAAACAAAATTTAATTATCATGGATTACCGAGGATATGGGAAAAGCACTGGAAAAATTCGCTCGGAAGAAGATTTGCTAAATGATGCAATGTATGCATATGAATATACTAAAAACATTTACCCGGAATCTCAAATCACACTTTACGGTAGGTCTCTCGGCTCAGGACTTGCTGTATATCTAGCAAGAGAGAAAAATCCGAAAAGACTAATTTTAGAAACTCCTTACAATAATTTCATTGATGTAGCTAAATATCATTACCCGTATATCCCGGGATTTCTGATGAAATATAAGTTAGATTCTGAAAACTTAATTGGCGATGTTCGTTGCCCTATTTTCATTTTTCATGGCACAGAAGATACTGTAATTCCCTTGGAGTATGCACGTAAACTGGAATCGAGAATCCGAAAAGATCATAAATTTTTTTTGATTGCAAACGCCGGGCATAACGATGTTTCTGAGACAAAGGAATATTTTGCGGAATTAACTAAAATTTTTTGGTAAACATTATTTCGCACCATTTGTATATTCAACTAATAGCAAGGTAGAATCGTCGTTAATTTTCTTGTTTCCTCGAAACTTTACCCATTCAGCCTTTATAAACTCTAAAGCTTCTTCGAGCGGCAAATGATTAGAGCGCGCAAATACTGCTTGTAATTCATCTGAACTCCAACGCTCTTCTTTCTCATTGAAGGCGTCGATGATCCCATCTGTAAAAAGCAAAATCCTGTCTCCAACATCGATACGACCTTCTTTTTCTTCGAACGTATCGCCTGCATAACTTAACATACCAATAAAAAGTCCTTTTGTAGAAAGAACTTCTATTTTCTTGGATTTCTTTCTGTACATGAATGCGGGTCTATGTGCAGCAGAGCTAAATCGGAATTTGCCGCCGGGTTCAATTACTATAATGAGTGCAGTTAGATAATCATGAGTAGTCATAATGCTTGAAATACTTTTATTGACTTCTTGGAAAATCTTCACCGGAGAACTTGTTTTACGAGAAGCATTCATAAAGCTAATCTTATACATGGTGGAAAGTAACGCGGCAGGAATTCCATGTCCCGACACATCTGCAATTAAAATTCCTACAGAGTTATTTTGTAACGGAACTATATCATAAAAGTCTCCACCTACTTTCATCAGGTAATCGTAATAACCCACAAACTTAATGTGAGGATAAGGAAGATCATTTGAAGGAAATATACATTTTTGTAAATCAGATGCAAGGTCTAATTCAGAATCTATTGTTAGTTCTTTAGCCTGTAGCATCCCGAGAACACGGCTAAGTTCTCTTGTCCGCTCTTCTACTTTTTCTTCTAGCTTAGTATTTAATACTGCAAGTTCTTTCTTCATAGTATTAATTCTATCTGTCAGTGCTAGAGAGAGAAGTAACATTTCAATTGTGCTACCAATTTGCAAACTATACGTAGTTAAGAAATTCTGCGGAACGATATTGAAATTACGAAGCGTTAGAATAATTCCACCAGCCAAAAAAGTAATCCAGGTTATAAGGAAGAAAATCGCCGTTCTATTTCCATGAATCACCGCGCGCACTACAATTAAAATAGAAGTAATCATATAAATAAATCCAAGCACATTCATTGGAACAATGATGGTCGCATAATCAATCGTGAGGACAAGAATAATAGAAACAAAGCTAAGCAAAGTAAGGATAAATAAAGTTTTGCGCTCCCAGGAATATTTTTCTTCTATGTTTAAAAGATTTTTAAAAAGAATAATTAAAACAAACTGTAAAATGGCTGATGATAGGGGAAGAAATAGTTTATTCCAAGCAGGGTAATTAGGCCAGTAAGAATAAATAATTCCATTCATGGACAATTGGTAAAGTCCAAGTGCAATAACATAAAATAAATAAATGAAATAGTTTTTATCTCGCAGCGAAAGATAAATGAACAGGTTGTAAAAAAACATGATAATTACTACACCATAGTAAATACCAAATATAAATTCTTCGCTCTGATCTTTTTTGAAAAACTTCATCTCATCGTAAAGAAAAACAGGAAAAATAATTGTTTCATCCGAAACAACCCGCATATAAATAACTAGTTCATCTCCATTTGGAATATTAGGAAGTTTGAATATAAAATTTCGATGCTCGTATCCGCGTTTATTATAAGGAATCAATCGCCCACTATTATAGGAAATAAAAACGTCGTCTGCTTCTTCATCTCCGTTGTTTTTATTACTCAACATATAAACATCTAAATTGTCAATATGAGGCCAGGGGATTTCCATTAACATTGCCTTTGATCTATTCTTATTAAACAATTTTAAGCGAAACCAATAAGCCGATCGAGAATAACCAAGATTAACCGTATTATCATCAATAGGTTTAAAAAAAAGATTTTTCTCTGAGTTAATTATAGTACTAAGAGTAAGGGATTTATCCTTATCTTCTAGCATTTCCAAATAGGGTGTCACATTATAGATTCCCTTCTTATTTGTAAGTTTGACTAAGTCTTCCGAAAAGAGGAAGCTCGGGCAAATCAGTAAAATGAATAAGATAAGAAATCTCATAGGCTACGGTACTTATATATAGCATTAATTTATTTACAAGAAAAAAAAGCTTCATTTCCCTAATTATCAAATTTCTGAGATAATTTCCATATCGATAACCTTTTGTTAAAATGGTTTTCCATCATAAATGTGGTGTCTATTCTAAAGGAATGTCCTTTAATTTCCAAGTCTCTGTCCCATCACCTGAAATAGGGTATGGCTTTCCAGTATAGGTCACATCTGACATTAAATTCATATTTATCCAGGCTAGGTTTCGTGCAAAAAATTCTCGGAAGCGATTCTTGGTTTCATCTTTGTATTCGCCCGAGTCTGATTCAAAACAAGCTACTTTTATTCCTATCTTCTCGGCAATGAAGGCAGCTCTGGGTTGATGAAACCTCTGTGTTACAATCACTGCATCTTTTATTTGAAAAATATACTTCGCACGAAGTAAAGTATCTAGGGTTCTAAAACCGGAGTTATCCACAAATATGTCTTCCTTTTTAACTTTATTTTTTAGCATGTAGGTTAGCATCGGTTTTAACTCGTTATAGGAACGTGTGCCATTATCCCCAGAGAGAAGTATTTTTTTAACTTTTCTTTTTTTGTAAAGTATGAGTGCAGATTTCAAGCGATCATTTAAAACTGGTGACGGCTTATTTCCATATACCGCAGCCCCGAGAACGATTGCAACTGTTGAATCATGAATTTTTTTATAATCATCACCTGAGTTAATTGAGATATAGTTGATTTCAAAACTTAAATCAATACAGATACTAAAGAATAAAAATAGCCCAACTATATAGAGTAGAGCCTGCGAATATTTTTTTAGCTTTTTCATTTTCTGTAGGTATAAAATGTATATTCTAATAGTAAACAAGATTTATAATACAGATGATAGGTAAACTGACCCTCTACCATTTCATAAGTATCTGAATTCGAGAATGACCAATAGTGCTCATTCTCATATTTATCCTCTTGCATTTGTTTTGTAATGCTGAATGGAAATTGGTAAGATGTATATTTCTCTCCTTGGCGATTTATAATTTCAGGAAATGTAAGTAGAATCTTAAATCCATCTATTTGTGATTTATCTTTGGGGAGATTTTGAATTTGATAAGAAAAGTAAATGATACTTCCATCTTCTAAAGGAACTCGATTCCCACTTTCAATGATGTGAATATTTGTGTAATTCGTGTATGTTTTAGTAGGAGTATTTTTTTCTGGACCTGATCCTGCAAATTCACCACGGGCATATCCATGATCGGCTAGTATTGCTTTAACTTTCTTACAATCTTCTTGTTTGCCCTTAGCCGCTTTTGCACTAGGAGTATGAATCCCATTCGAAAAACAAAAAAAGAAAATACTATAAAGAAGAATGTATTTTAAAAAAATCCAGCTTGTATTAATCTCGAGTTTCATTTTTTATTTTAAATTCTATTTTCTGAAAAAATTTATATAAAAAGTTCAAATCTTCCCTTGTTATAGAACTTGAATCAATGATTTTCTTAAAACGTTTTATGGCAAGGTTTTCCCTTCCGTGGAATTGGTTCATTTCTATGAGTTCGAATATATCCTTAGTGTATTTGTAGAAATTTCCTTTGTCAAGGTTATCTGATTTCGGTAGTTCTCTGTTGGAAGAATTTTGACTATGCATAGAGCCTAACACAAAACTAACAGATTGGGAGAGATTCATAGAAGGCTGTCTATCGGAAAGTTCAAAATCAATCATATAATCACAAATATCTATCATCGCATTAGAAAGTCCCCTGTCCTCTCTTCCAAAAACGATTCCAACTTTTTTATCCGCATGGCTTTGGATTTTTTCTGGAAGGCTTGCAAGTGGAATAAAGCCTGCTCTATCTTTTCCCTGGATCATTGCAGTTCCAATTAACAAATCTAAATCCTGTCGTGATTCTTTTGAATTCTGAAAATATTCTATTTTAGAAAGTTCTTCTTTTGAGTTGTATGCCATCCACTCCATTTCAAAATGAAGCTCTTTTTTTTCTCCAATGATGCGTAGTGGCGGCAAATCGAAGTTGGCGATGAGTCTACAAACCATCCCAATATTGCCAGCATATTTTGGATTCTCCAGGAGTATAAAGATATTTTTCAAGATTACCTACCTATTAGAGCGTATGCGATAATGGGCTTTCGCCACGCTATCTTTACAGCGTGTGCGAAAGAGATGGGAAACACCGATGAACACCGATAGAAAAAACGATAGTTTTTGAATATTAGTAAACTGGATTGAACCTAATATTTTTTTAATCGTTCTTTTATCGGTGTCCATCGGTGGTAATCTTTTTATTAAATGAATAGAATTTTTAATTGCAATAAAAAACTTTGTAGGAGTGAGTAAAAAATTTGTTTTTGCCATTATTTTCTTAATTCATTTCAATTGTATTACCCTAATGGGTATTAAGGTTGGTAACGCCCTCGATGGAAAATCCAAGAATGCAGAGTCTATCATCCAGGCAACTGGTTTAGTCGGTTTATTTGGAGATGCATATCTAGGTGCGATAGTCATTCAACCACATCCTATTGGAGTTGGATATGCAGTATTAGCCGCTCTATTTTACATAGCAACTGACGGTGGGATTAGTGATCGAATTGGTAGAGACGAAAATTTACAGGAGTAGGAATTTTCATGAATCAAAATATTGTAGCAATAGATGGTCCCGCCGGTTCAGGAAAGAGTACGGTTGCTAGAGAAGTTGGAGCCAAAATTGGATTCAATTACCTTGATACTGGGTCTTATTATCGGGCTTTTACACTTTTTTTTCATCGGATTTATAAAAAAGAAGATGTAAATATTCCCTTTTCAGAATGGATAAAAAATAAAAATCTAGATAACGAAATTTCTAAAATTTCTATTCAAACAGAATTTTTGCCGGGTGGGATCAATAAAACAATTTTAAATTCAGAGGATGTTTCAGAAGAAATTAGACTCCCAGAAGTCACAGAGGAAATTAAGTATTTGGCGCCACTTCGTAATGTTCGAGACTTTGTGAATCAATGCCTGCATGACTTAGGTGATAAATATAAGCTTATTATGGACGGACGTGATATTGGAACAGAAGTTTTTCCGGAGGCGAAATTCAAATTCTTTGTGACTGCTTCTATTGCTATTCGAGCGGAGAGAAGATTCCAAGAACTAGTCGAAAAAGGGATTTCTATTAACTTGGAACAACTAAAAGAAGACATTAGCAAACGAGATAAATCCGATATGGAGAGAAAAATCGCTCCTTTGCGAATGGCAGATGATGCAATCCTAATTGACACCACTCAACTATCGAAAAATGTTGTTATTAATATGATCCTGTCCAAGATTTTACAATCTTGAGTCTTTCTCAAATTGTAATTTTGCCGGTCAAATTTATACAGATTCCTGGTTAACATTGAATTCACAAACGAACCCTACTAGTAACACTAAATCCACTACCTCTACATTAAACAGAGGTACCACAGAGCGTCCTTTCAAAAAAGGAGCTATCATTGAAGGCAGAATTGTCGACGTATACGATCAAGAAGTATATGTAGACTTAGGTCTTAAGTCAGATTGCCGTGTGGCAAGAAGCGAGTTTCTCGAAACTCCCGAAATTGGAAGTACAGTAGCCGTTGTCATTAAATCGAAAGAAAATGACTCCGAAATCTACATTGCCTCTAAATTGGAAGCGGATGCGCGTAAAGGATGGGAAACCGTCAAAGAAGCGTTCAGTAAGAACTTGCAGGTTCAGGGTCGCGTTGATTCAGAAGTCAAAAACATTGGCTACAATGTTTATGTCGAAGGCGTTCAGTTATTCCTTCCTTCTTCTCAGCTTGGAATGAAATCCAGCCTCGAAGAGCTCAAGGCAAAGCCTTTAGACTTTAAAGTTATTAAACTAAACGAAAAAGGAAGAACAGGTGTTCTTTCTCGTAAAAAACTCATCGAAGAAATTAACAAAGAGAAATGGGACGAATTAGTCAAAATTGTTAAAGTCGGCGATAAAGTAAATGGAAATGTTACTAAAGTTGCAAGCTTCGGCGTATTTTGTAATGTCCATGGAATTGAAGGTCTACTTCGTCAAAATGATATTTCTTATAAAAAATATGCACCTTTCAAACAATATTTTCAAATTGGACAATCTATTGAACTCTTAGTTCTAGAAATTGATCCTACCAATAATCGTCTCAGCCTTGGCATCAAGCAATTATATGAAGATCCATGGGTTTGGGCTGGTCGTGAATTAGAAAAAGATATGGTCGTTCGTGGAATCGTTACTTCGCTTACAAACTTTGGAGCGTTCGTAGAACTCAAAGAAGGTTTAGAAGGACTCATTCACTGTTCCGAGTTAACTTGGGCTAAAAAACCTCCTCATCCAAAAGAAGTTCTTAAAAAAGGACAAGAAGTAGATTCTATGATTCTAGATATTGATCTTTCTAAAAAAAGACTTTCTCTTGGATTAAAGCAACTTCTTCCAAATCCATGGGATAACCTTACATCTGAAGTTCGTGTAGGAAATACTCTCGAAGGAAAAATTACCGGCATAACAAAATATGGCGCATTCGTAGAAGTGGAAAACGGAATCGAAGGACTCATTCACGTTGGCGATATTACTTGGGATGAAAAAGTAAAAGATCCTACAACAGTTCTCAAAAAAGGACAAGTTGTGAAGTATCAGATACTTGATATTAACCTCGACACAAACCGAATTTCTTGTGGTCTAAAACAACTCCAGGAAAATCCTTACGACGCGCTTAAGAAGAAGTATCCGACAGGCGTAATTGTGGAAGGAAAAGTTAAGAGCATCGTTACCTTTGGTGTATTCCTTGAAATCGAACCAGGATATGAAGGCTTAATCCACGTATCTCAAATTCCAGAAAGTAAAACTTTGAAGCTCGAAGAATTATACAAAGTAGGCGATATTATCAAAGCTGTGATCTTAAAAATTGATCCAGATAGCAAGAAGATATCTCTCTCTGTTAAGGATTTTGATAAGGCTATGGAAAAAGAAGAAATATCTAAATACATCAAAACAGATACTCCTTCTAGCGAAAGTTTTGGAAGCTTCATCAACAAATCGTAAATCCTATGGCAAAATTTGATCGTAAAAAATTTAGAGAAGAGCAATTCAAAAAATCGCAAGTCGAATACAACGACCCATTAGATAATTTTGAAGGCTCTAAAACAGAATTACTTTTTTTAAAGTTTTCTAGATTTTTCGCAAGGCATCGCTCCCAGTTTTTTATTGGGATTGGTGTCTTCATTGCGGCTATTGTAATAGTAGTCGCAGTGGGCGAATACCTTCAGTACAGAACAAACCAAGCTACGATTCAAATTGAAAAAGTAGAAAAGAAACATGCTAAGAATTTTTCTGCCGACACCAATCAGAAGATCAAAGACTACGAAGCTCTCTTAGAAAAATATTCTTCCAAAGAAGCAAAACTTCGCATTTTTAAAAGAATTTCTGATTTGCATGTAGAAGCATTTGAATTTGGAAAAGCAGCAGACTACCTAGAAAAAGCAGCAGAACTTATTACTGATTCAAAAGAAGTTAAGGCTTATTACTATTATGTGGCAGGCTCTCATAGAGAGAAGACCAAAGATAATAAGTTAGCTTTAGATGATTATACCAAAGCCTCTGCTCTTCTTGCAAACAACCGTGAGACTCATGCTCTTTCTGCTTGGACTTATTACCAAACTGGCAGATTACGCCTGTTAAACGGTGAAAAAGAAGCCGCAATCAAGGACTTGAGCAAAGTTTTAGATATTGAATCAGAAGCCTCTGATATGGCGGAAGTAAAAAAACTCGCTACTTATTTACTCATTAAAGCAAATAAGGGTTAATCTATGTTAACCCTCGCTCTACCCAAAGGGCGTCTCGCCGATGAAAGTGTAGAGTTATTAATAAAAAAAAAATGGCTCTCCGAAAAACCTGATGAATCTAGCCGTGAACTTACCTTCACGGATTCACTTGCAAAAGTAAAAATTCTATTAGTCAAAGCGCAGGACGTTGCAACCTACGTTGAAGAATGTGCTGCGGATGCCGGAATCATTGGTTGGGATACTCTAAAAGAAGGAAAGTATGATCTTCTTTCGCCTATCGACTTAAAGATCGGCAAATGCAGATTATCCCTTGCCGGTGGCTTTGACTTTGATTTAAAAAACTACTCTCGAAAAATTCGTGTCGCTACGAAATACCCTCATCTCACCAAAGAATTCTTTTTTTCTAAAGGTCTCAATTGTGAAATTATAAAACTCTACGGCAGTATTGAATTAGCCCCACTCTGCGGACTTTCGGATTGTATTGTAGATTTAGTTTCGACCGGTGCAACTCTTAAGGCAAATGGACTGGAAGAAAAAGAAATAATTTTGGAATCTACAGCAAGACTTGTATTCAATCGAAATTCTATTTATCGAAACCGAAAAGAAGCACTGCAGTTCGTAAAAGATTTATCGTCGAAATAATTATAGCAACATAAGTTTGTAGCTTTCTCCCTTAACCTCAATTAAATTTTCTTCTTCGAGTGCTTTGAATGTTCTGCTAATTGATTCTGGTGTAGCATTTAAGAGAAGCGCGAGCTGGTTTTTATTGATTTTCAGTTGAATGAAATTGTGCTCGGCTCCATTTTCTTTTAAGTATTCCATTAGCCGCTCTTTTAAATTAAGTAGCATCAAAGAAGAAGTTTTATTTCGTAAATAGTGCATGAACTGCATCATCAGGGCAGTAAATTGATTTTGAAACTCGGGATGCGTTTTTAGGAATTGTTTGAATTGATTTGTTTCAAAAAAATAAAGAGAACCGCTTTCCAATGATTCAAGGGTTGCAGGATAATTTGGTGCTCCGGAAAAAATCAGAGGTCCGGCAGCCATTTCTCCTTCCAGCATTACCCGCAGAATTGCTTCTTTACCGTTGGGATTCAAATTGTAAATTTTAAACTTCCCCGACTTAATTACAACAAATCCTTTAAATAGGTCATTCTCTGAAAAAACAATTTCTCCTTTTTGAAATTTTTTTACTTGTCCGATTTTTTCTAATTCGATCTTAATTGCATCGCCAATGTTATTCCAAAAGTTAGCGCTCACTATTTTTAATTCCTTTGACCTAGGTCAATTCACTACGATCATTGTTATGATACAAGTAAAATAAAGTCAGTTCAAAATGGCAGAAGGGATAAAACTATGCAACAATCAGAAACAAAATTAATTGAACCTTACCGGATTTTTTTCCCTATTTGCATTTTTGGAGCAATGACGGGAGTAAGTCTTTGGATCTTTGCATGGATTATGCAGAAACAATGGATTAGCCTCTCGGTAAATCCATATCCCGTAATGCACCATGTTAACATAATGACAGCGCTTTTCCTACTTCCTGTTGCCAAAGGATTTGTATTTACTGCGATTCCTAGATTCACTGGAACAAACTTTGTGACTAATAAAGAGTTAACCCTTTTTGCTTTTTTACAGTTTTTCATTATAACTTTTGTATTTTTTTATGAGGACTCCTTTTTATTTTATAGCTTCCAATCTTTAGATTTTGGAATCCTATTTTTGTTTCTTCTCCACCGGTTTAGAATTTCAAAAGTAAAGCTATCCGGTTATTTATATTTTCTAGCCGGTGGATTTTTTTTAGGATTGCTTGGATCTGTTTTTCAACTAATTAGCCTTTTTTTTGAAAGAGCTTTTTTCTTTCAATATGGAAAAGATTTTATTTTTTATGGAATGATTCCTTGCATTATATTTGGAACGGGCACAAGAATGATTCCTATGATTGTAAATACAGAAAATCCAGCCGCCAAAATGGAATGGATGAAAAAAGCAGAATCACAAACTATTGGAAAACCTTTCTTAATTTTATTCGTACTTTCATTCTTACTTGAAATGATTTTAAATCCTTTTGTAAATTCATTCATTTCTATTTTATTTAAGGGAATACGGTTTATTATCTGCACAATCTGGATTATAAAGTTTTTTCATATTCTAGAATTTTCTAGCTTCAAAGGAAAGCTCGCCCGCACAATTTTATTTTCCTGTTATCTATTCATTGCAGGCTTAGCTGGTTACTCTTTTGGATTACAGTATTCCGCTCATCTTGCTCACCTCTATTTAATTGGGGGATTATCCTTATTAGTCCTTAGTATTATGACTAGAGTTACATTATCACATGGTGGAGGGGACATGGCGATTGAGAAAAATTCAAATATCTTTTACTGGATAATGCTGCTTATCTTCATCGCAGCGATTACGAGAGGATTTGTTTTTACTTTTCCTGCTTTAACAACGTCTCATTTAGCTTACGCTGCTATTTTATATATTCTTGCTTTGGTTCTTTGGGTCGCGAAAGTTGGAAGAGTAATCTTTAAGTAAAAATATCTACCATTGATTCTCGTTATGACATTTATCATAATGAGAATCGTTCTAAAATTAATACATTTGATATACATCAATTACTTCATCTATCAATCCTGTTAAAGTAAAGCAAATTAAGGAGTTAAAATTATGAAATTCATTCAATCATTTGCAATATTGATCCTAATAATCCTTTTACCACTTGCGTCTTGTAAAAAAGAAGGAGAAGGGACTGATACCAATTCAGGATCTGAAAGTCCCTCTGCTGATAGTAAAGGAATCGGACCAATAACAAAATTGGACTTAGGAGAAATTGACCAAGCAAAAGCGGCTAAAGGCAAACAGCATTTTGATACTAAGTGTAGTGCTTGCCATAAATTCGAGGAAAAGGTCGTCGGTCCACCACTCGCTGGAGTAACAGAAAGAAGAACACCTGAATGGATTATGAATATGATTTTAAATCCAGTAGAGATGACTCAAAAAGATCCAGCGGCTATGGAACTGTATGCGACGTATCTTGTGCAGATGACTTTTCAAAATGTAAGTCAGGATGAAACAAGAGAGATTTTAGAATACTTTAGACAGATGGACAAAAAAAAATAAGAGGAGATTTATATGAATAAATTAGTGAAAATAATATTTCTACTTTCTCTCGTAGCGATTATCGCAAGCTGCGGAAAGAAGCAAGGACAGGCAGTGCTAGCGTCTAACGCTGCACAAAAAGTATATGTTGCTCCGGGCGAAAAGGATGAAGTATATGCTTTTATGTCTGGTGGTTTTAATGGACAGATTGGAGTATATGGAATTCCTTCTGCGAGACTATTTAAGATTATCCCCGTTTTTTCTCTTTTCCAAGAGAATAGTTATGGATCGGATGAAGAGACTAAAGATATGCTTTTGACTTCTAAGGGATATGTTACTTGGGATGATTCACATCACCCTGAACTTTCTCTGACGAATGGAAACCATGATGGTCGATGGTTATTTATTAATGGAAACAATACTCCCCGTATTGCAAGAATTGATTTAACTACTTTTGAAACAAAAGAAATTATTGAAATTCCAAATACTGCGGGTAATCACGCTTCTCCGTTTTTAACGGAAAATACTGAGTATGCGATGTCAGCTACTCGTTTTTCAATTCCAATTCCACAAAGAGATATTGCAATTGAGGAAATGGGAAAAGGTAAGTTTAACGGCTCTGTTTCCATGATTAAAATCGATCCTAAAGATGGAAAGATGAGTGTAGAATTACAAATGTTAGCCCCTGCATTTAGCTATGATTTAAGTAGATGTGGAAAGGGTCCTTCTCATGATTGGTGTTTCTTTAGCACATATAATACGGAGCAAGCTTACCAGATGATTGAAGTGGGTGCTTCTAAAAATGACAAAGACTATGTGATGGCATTTAATTGGGTGAAGGCGAAAGCATGTAAAGACGCAGGAAAGACAAAAGATTTTACAGGTGTGTATTATCACAATTATCTACCTGAAAATGCTCCAGCTATAGCAGAAAGAATGTCCGGTGTGAAATTACTTGATCCTAAAGATTGTCCGGGTGTAGCTTACTTTTTACCAACACCAAAGAGTCCGCATGGATCTGACGTTGACCCAAGTGGTGAATACATAGCAGCCGGTGGAAAACTAGCTTCTGTGATTGCAGTTCACTCTTATTCTAAATTAATGAAAGCGATTGAGGATAAGGCGAATTATACGGGAGAAGTAATGGGAATTCCTATTTTAAAGTATGAATCTACATTAGCCGGCGAAGTTAAGAAACCTTGTTTAGGTCCACTTCACACTGAGTTTGACAATAATGGATTTGCTTATACTTCTTGTTTTGTAAGTTCCGAAGTTGTAAAATGGAAAGTGGAAACGAGAGAAGTTGTGCAACATATGCCAGCATTTTATAGCATTGGACATTTAAGTGTTGTAGGTGGAGATAATAAAAAACCTTACGGCAAATACTTAATAGCCTTAAATAAAATTACTAAGGATAGATACTTACCCGTCGGAATGGAATTGGCTCAAAGTGCACAGCTCTACGATATTTCAGGAAGCACTGCTGAACTTTTATCTGACTTCCCTACAGTGGGTGAACCTCATTATGCGCAGATGATTCCAGCGAGTATGTTAAAAGACAAAACCAAAAGAATTTTTCCACTCGAAGAAAACAAACATCCATACGGTATAAAGTCCGAGAAAGATGCTAGAGTTGTAAAAAATGGAAACCAAGTTCATGTTTACATGACCTCTATTCGTTCTCACTTCAAACCAGACAAAGTAGAAGTGAAAAAAGGCGATATGGTTTATTTCCATGTTACAAACTTAGAGCAAGATTATGATGTTCCACACGGATTTGCAGTGAATGGTTCTACTCAGCCAAACCTACTCATCATGCCAGGACAAACAAAAACGCAAAAGTGGGAAGCAAAAGAAGTAGGAGTATTTCCTTTCTATTGCACTGACTTCTGTTCAGCTCTTCACCAAGAGATGCAACAGTATATACGCGTTAGCCCGTAGGAATATTCTATGTGGACTAAAAAATTAACAAATCTAAATAGGTGGCTAGTTCTTCTAGCCGCCGTTCTTATGGTGGCTGTTTACTTTTTACCGATGTGGTATATATCGCTTGAGGCTCCACAATATCCAGAAGGATTAAGCATGTATATTTGGATAAACAAAGTGTCCGGTGGAACAGCTTACGATCTACAAAACATCAACCTATTAAATCACTATGTTGGTATGAAAGAGATTGTATCTAGTTCGATTCCTGAGCTTTTGTTTATGCCTTATGTTTTACTCTACATGATTTTTGGTGCGGTGGTTACTTTTATTATACCGCGACTCTATATGATTGGACTTGGTATTGTCAACTTGTTATTAGTCGCAATTGCGGGTCTTGCTGATTTTTGGAGATGGGAATACAACTATGGTCATGAATTAAATCCAGAAGCAGCGATCATCGTTCCAGGAATGTCCTACCAACCACCACTACTTGGTTGCACGCAGATGTTAAACATCAACGCTTGTAGTTTGCCGAGTGCGGGTGCGATTATTCTATTTATCGCTGTGACAATCTTGGTTTACATAATTTGGGCAGAGAGAAAAGTCTATTTAGAAACCAAAGGAGTTTAATATGAACAGAAAAAAGTTTATCCAAGCAGCGGCAGTTGTAGCACCAATTCTGTATTCTGCTAAAATATCAGCTCAAGATGTAAAACCAACTTCGTCTGTAAAAACAGGTGGCAAGTATGGAGCACTGATTGACAGCGCAAGTGATTGTATCAAAAAGGGAGAACTCTGTATTAGCCACTGCGTCGATATGATGGCTGGCGGTGATAAGAGCATGGGTCCTTGCTCGAAGACCGTTCGAGATATGCTTGCGATGTGTGAGACTCTTGTGAAATTAGCAACGAGTAATTCCGAGTTCACTAAGAAACATGCAACCCTTTGTCTAGACGTTTGTAAAAAATGTGAAGACGAATGTCGTAAACATCCTAAGCACAAAGTCTGTATGAACTGTGCTGAGAGTTGTAAAGAATGCATGGAAGAAATTAAAAAGATTCTAGGGTAAGGAAATGAAAAGAAGAATAGGTTTTCTAATATGTTTCTTCTTTTTCCTAAGCTGCGGCGGTAATCTTCCAGAAGAAATTGCCCCAGGCGAACACAAATGCGAATTTTGTAAAATGGGAGTGGTTAATCAAAATTACCACTCTCAGATTCTTACTAAGAAAGGAAGGCGACTTCATTTTGATTCAATCGAATGTATGTTTTCGTATTGGAATAAAAATTCTGATAAGATTGAGAAAGTTTGGGTCAAAAATTACCAGAGTCCGAAAGAATGGATAGAAATTCAAAATGCCAAATTTCTAAAAGCGGATAAACTACCTTCTCCTATGGCGGCTAACCTTTCTTCCTATAAATCCGAAAAAGAAGCAGAGGATAATCGCGTGTTATACGGTGGAGTTCTCATGGCACAAGAAGAAGTTATGGAATATGTTAAAACGAATTGGGAAAAAGATTTGTCGGGAAAGCGATGAAGGTAATTTTGAATTTTGAATTCTTAATTTTGAATGCGAAGAAGCTCATCGGTGCTCATCGGTGTTCATCGGTGGTATTCTTTTTCTTCCTTTTTTCCCTAAACGCCAATACCATCACGGTCTGTGAAACCTGTAATTTTAAAACAATCCAATCCGCAATCACTGCGGCTAATACGAATGATACGGTAGAAGTAAAAAAAGGAATTTATAAAGAAAGTCCAATTCTTATCACAAAATCAATTAAATTAAAAGGAATTGAAAATCCGACTCTCGATGGAGAGAACAAAGAGCATGTTGTAGATATTGTATCGGATAATGTCATTGTAGATGGATTTAAAATTATCAACAGTGGAGTTAGCGATATACGAGAGTTTGCCGGTATTCATGTCGAGAATGTAAAAGGCTGTGAGTTAAAAAACAATACTTTGGAAAACAATACCTATGGATTCTATTTTGCAAAAGTAACAGATTGTATGATTGAAAATAATAGTTCGATTGGTAACGCAAAAGATGAAATATCCGGTGGAAATGGGATTCACCTTTGGTCTAGCAATCATTTTACAATCATAAAAAACAAAATCAGTAAACATAGAGATGGAATTTATTTTGAATTTTCAACCGAGCTTTTAATCGAGGGAAATGAAAGTTTTAATAGTATTCGGTATGGGATGCATTTTATGTTTGCAAGTAATAACCGATTCTTTAAAAATCATTTTTACGATAACTCTACCGGTGTGGCAGTGATGTTTTCTAAAAATATTAAAGTAAAAGAAAATCTATTTGAGAGAAGTAGGGATGGAAGTTCTTATGGACTTTTAGTGAAAGATATTACAGATAGTGAATTTACCAATAATACTTTTCAAGATAATACAATTGGTGTTGCAGCGGATAATGCTACTCGAAATAAATTTATTTCAAATCGTTTTTTGCGAAATGGTTGGGCATTTAATATCATGGGAAATTGTGAATTAAACGAAGTTAGAGAAAACAATTTTATTGGAAATGTATTTGATCTTTCTACCAATACAAGAGATAATCTAAATACTTACGAAAAGAATTTCTGGGATGCTTACAAGGGTTTTGATTTGGATAGAGATGGAATTGGGGATAAACCATATTTGCCTGTTCGGTTTTTTAGTTATTGGGTAAATATCTACCCTTTCTTAATGGTATTATTTCAATCTCCTGTAATAGAATTTTTAGAAATCGCCGAAAGAGCCTTTCCCGTAATGACTCCTGTAGAGTTAAAAGACAAGTATCCTCAAATGAAGAAGTTTGCTTTATGATAAAAATACAAAACTTAACGAAAACATATAAGAAAAATACTGTTATCCGCAACTTGAATTTAGAAATCCAAGAAGGAGTTATAACAGCACTTGTGGGACCAAATGGATCTGGAAAAACTACTTTACTAAAATGTATATTAGGGCTTACCTTTCCAAGTAAAGAATCAAAATTATTACTCGCAGGCATTGAATATTTAAAACAAGATGCGATTCAAGAAATCGGTTATATGCCGCAAACTCCTCTGTTTCCGTTGAACTTAAAGGTAAAAGAAATTTTAGAAATTCTAGAAACACTCGAAAAGAAAGAACAAGTATTCAAAGACAAATTAGTAGAAGAACTCGAAATTAAAAAGTTTGAAAACAAATACTTTGGAGAGTTGTCTGGTGGAATGAAACAAAAAGTGAATATCCTCCAGTGCTTTAGTTCTGAAAAGAAATTTTACATCATTGATGAGCCTACAGCAAGTCTTGATCCACATATATCTTTTTACTTAAAGAATTTACTAAAGGAGCGCAAAACAATGGGTAGCTCCATTTTATTTACGTCGCATATTATGTCTGAAGTAGATGAAATTGCCGATAGAGTAGTTGTTTTGGTAGAAGGAAAACTAATTTTACATGAAACACCGAAAGAAATTTTAGCCAAGAGTAAAGCTTCCAACATGGAAGAGGCACTTCGCTCTTTTTGGATGAAGGAAGGCAAACATGTATAATCTGCTCCAAGTAGCAAAATTTGAATTCAAAGAAAACATTCGAAACAAATGGATATTTGCCTACGCAATCTCATTTTTTTTAATTTCGAGTTTACTCATTTACTTTGGCGGAAATGAAAGTGCAAAAATTATAGCAAGCCTACTGAGTATTATCCTCTTATTAGTTCCACTATTCGCCTTGTTATTTGGAAGCACAAATTTTTTAGATTCCCTTTCCTTTATGGAAGTAATATTCACTCGTCCCATTTCTAGATTGCATTATTACACTGGAAAATTTTTGGGACTGTCTTTTGTGTTAAATCTTGGTTATCTGCTAGGAGTTGGAATTCCTGTTTTGTTATTTACAAATCCAGAGTCCAAGTTGTTATTTTTATCTATTCAATTACTTGTTTATGGATTTTTATTGAATCTAATTTTTCTTGCTATATCTCTGCTCATTGCCGTATTATTTCTCAAACGGGAAGCTGTACTTTCTGTTTGTCTTGCGCTTTGGTTTTATTTGTATTTACTTTATGATCTTCTTATGCTTGGAATTAGTATCAACTTTGGTGAATATCCGCTTGAAGTTCCAATTTTGCTACTCACTTGTCTCAATCCACTTGACCTAGTGCGGATAATCACGATTCTCCAGATGGACAATGCAGTCTTACTTGGATTTACCTCTGCTTTTTTTCAAAAATATCTGGGCAATACAAATGGAATTTTACTCTGTCTCAGCCTTTTGACTTTATGGACAGGAATCCCTTTCTATATCGGCTATCGCTTTTTTGCGAAGAAGGATTTGTGAAATATTTTTTGATTGCGCTAAGAAGATAAATTGAGGGTAATATTTATTACCTTGTAATATCTACGAAGATATCCACAGGTCCTGTCAAGTTTCCTGATTGAACTGAGGGAACTGGAGATCCACTTAAAGTCCTCGCATTGTTATAATAAAGTATTCTACCCGTCGTTGCATGGTAGTTTGCTACATAGAGTCTATTTAATGATTCGATAAATTGAACACCGAAAGGCTGAGATAGACTAGCTCCTGTAATAGTTCTATTTGGCGCAGCGCCTCCGTTGACTGTACTACCGGAATCAAACACCTTAATATCGAGAGAAGTAATACTCGCAATAAAAAGAATGTTATTTGCCATGTCTAACGTTATCCCTGTAGGTTGCACTACGCTTGTGATTGTTCGAGCCGGCTCATGTGTCGCCCCATGAGCATAGGTAGAAACCCCATCGTAAGCCAACACTGCGTTATTCGCAAAATGACAAATATACAAAATATCTCTTTGTGTATCCAAGGTCATTCTTCGCAAACCCTGGTTGCCGCTATGTAACGCAGTAGATGTAATTTGAGAATAATCCGCTCCGGCAACTAACGTTCCATTTCTCGTACTTGCATTATTGATTTTGAAAATAAATCTATTAGTGCTAGGTCCTGTAGTTATATCCAAGTTTATCGCATACAGTCTGTCATTCGCCATATCTAAAGCTAGTCCTGCAACTCTATGCATTGTTGTAATTGTAATAGTTCGAGATAATACGTTCGCATTCGTGCTAGCATTGTCGTAAACATGTATGCTATAATTTCCGGCAGCACCCATACCTATATAAAAAATATCTCTTTGCGTATCTAATACAGTAGCAAGTTTAAATGTATCGGCAGGATCAAATATTTGTGTTGAAGAGGCTGTAAGAGTTTGTGCATTTCCATATCTTTGTGCTCTCCTTGTAAGTGTACCGTAGTATGCCTTACCGGGAGTTGGTAAAACCGTTACTGTTACAGTATAGTTTTGTGTGCTAGCATCAGAGGCTGTCACAGTATATACTACTGGTGCAGTGAAGTTATTTGCTGTTGTTCCACTAGTTTGTAAAGTTCCAGTAATTCGAACATCAGTCCCATTATGAGTAAACGTAGCAACTAACGCTGTTACGACAGTTCCAAAAGGAACTGTCGTACTTAGGCTTGAAAATGAAGTATTATCAATTAGAGGATTAAAAAAGTGGCGTAAAAAAAGAATTATATTAGGGACCTGCAACACAACGAATATGCTGGTAACTACCGTAAGTATTTGATGATTTTACACTCCTACCAAATGAACCATCTAAAAAAGCTACTATCCATGCGAATTGAGAATCCTCAAGATGTGTGGTAGATGTCCAATAGCCGCGAACCATGCTGATATTCGGAAACTTGATAATGTCTGCACTTGGATTTTGTTTAGATCTATCTACAATTTTTTTCAATTCATTTATATTAGGAAGTCTCCAATTAGAAATTCCTGTGGTTGCACTTTGATCATTTAGTTTTTTACAATGTGCAATCGCTGTTAGCCACGTAAAAATTCCAGCGTCACCAGAACATATATCTTTGTCTTGTCCCAGACTACACTTTTGCCAAATGAGCCCAGTTTTGGAATCTTTAACTGTTTGAAATAAAAAACTGGAAATGGTCGTTTCAACATCCGAAGTTGGAATTTCATCTTGTGACCAAAGACTCATTGAAAAAATTAGAAATAGAAGCGGCAAAAGTCTGTAATAGAATTTATAATTCATATATTTATCTCCTTTAATAAATTATGGATTGGAAACACATCGAACGGTACTGTAAGCACCGGTTCCATTAAAACTTACATCTCCAAAATAAAAATCAACTTGATAGTAACAATTAGAACAGGCATACTGAGTATTTGTCCAGAATGTGTTGTTTCCATATCTTGTTCCATATATATTGGGGAAAAAAGTAGTATCAATGGCAGGATTTTTTTTACCATAATCGATTAATGACTCAAGTTCGGAAGCAGTTGGAAGTCGCCACTTCCTTGCAGCTAACGTCAAGGACTGGCAATAATTGGTGGCTTCCGTAATTGTATATGCCTGTTCCCCTATTCCAGAACAACCAGAATCATTATTTTGTCCATATAAACATTTCTGCCAAACGAGGTTTGTAGAATTGTCTTTGATTGTACCATTTCCATTGTCAGTATAGCTTCTAGGTAAGCCTTTATTTTCACGAGCATCTTGCCCATCGTATGTTCCTGAGCATATTACTGCACTATGGCTCTCATTATAACAACTAGTTTGTCCTGTTTTAAGAATCGGGAGACCATTTATAAGAATGGCTAATTCGGGAAAAGCAAGTAGAAAAGGATTGTACCCCAATATCTGATCGGCTATTTCCATAAAGGGAATTAAGAGATTACTATTTGCTTGAAAATACTCATAGGTCGTCATTCCAGTAGGTGGATTACCAAGTTCCGCCAAAACCGCATTAACCACATTCAGAACTGGATTGATATTTGATGTTGTACCAGAAATTACATTAGAAATGCGAACCGTTAGTCCAACTGCAAAGGAAAAATGGGGTACTGCATATACATATAGATTAGCTGCAAAATCCCGTGTATTTACCTTCATTCGCTCTAATGTAGAGTCATCTTTAATATAGTACATTGCTCCAGTTCTTTCTTCAAAGCTTGATTCCAGCATTTCCCCTTGTTCATAATTTACTTTAAAAATAGCAGGCTTTACAAAGTTTAAACCAGAAGGCTCGAACTTAAAAATTGGGGTGCTTCGGGTGTACCCTTCTGGAACTGAACCAATAGGTTTCGCGTTCTGGGTAATAGTAATTAGGCGAGTTTCATTCAATGCACCAGCCAATATTTCTAAGGAGAAAGTATTATCAGGCGATCGTAGTGTTCCGCCCTCCGGACCTACTGATGCTGACACTACAATATTTTGATTACTGGAAGACCCCAAAAGTGAAATCGGAACTAAAGACCAAAGTTTATTGTTATTTTTATTTTGTTCTAATTTGCAAGTAACCATTGACATCAATGTAAAAAGAACAATAGAAATAATTTTTCCATAATGCATATTTTTCGCTCCAAAAGTAAATTTCCGTCAAGCTGAGGAAATAACCAGATTATTTCATACAGTTTTCATTAATAAAAGATGTCAACCTTTTTTGGGAGATTGTCCGCAAATTTGTTAGATTTTGAAAAGGAGAAACCTTCAGGAAAAGAAGAAATAGCTTTGAAGGAGGTAATACTTTATACTAATGTAAATACAAAGGGTGATTCTGGATAGTGGAAGCTGAGAGGAGTTCTCGTTGAAGATTGAGAGCGCAAGTTAATACAAGTAATTTTGGGGTCTTTAAGTAAGATTGATAAAAGAAAACTTTGGATAAACGATTTACTTCCAATGTCACATGGACTTCTTTCTAGATTGGGTGCCGCACAAAAAATTATATTGAGGAGAACTCCAATAAAAAGTATTCTTTTTAGCACAATAGCCTCTGCTTGCAACAAGATTTATATATTTATTGGACGGTTAAGTCCACCAAATTATGCTAATTTTATATAGTTTCAATAAAGATGTCAAGGGTATAATTCCTAGTTCTTTAAAAATCTGAACGATCTTTCGTTACCAAATTGTCGTTGGGAATTTCTTGACTACTTAAGACTTAAAATCAAAATATTATTTCTCATGTAAAAGAACTTAGAAAGAAACATTGGTAAATTTATATATGAAAATTACAAAGTCAACCCTACCGGAAACTTCCCTGATAAAAAATATTCCATCCGATTATATTGACAGCTACTCTGCGGATATTAACACTAAACCACTGACCATTGAACAAGTAGGTAAATCCTTTTTCCAAGCAAGCCCTGAATGGGTTAACGCATTACTCCTATTACGCGATAGAGTAGTAGGATTCCTCGGACTGAAAATAGGGCGTGATGTGAGCGACAAACAAAGATTAATCGCAAATTTTAAATGTGAAGTTGGAGAACGAGTCGCCTTGTTCAAAGTCATTGATAAGAATCAGGATGAAGTTATATTTGGGGAAAATGATAAACACTTAGATTTTCGAGTGTCCTTGTTTTTAGACAAACAGAAGGATACGTTAACTGTATCCACTGTTGTCAAATTTAATAACTGGATGGGAAGATTGTATTTTGTTCCTGTCTTGCCATTTCATAAGATCATTGTCCCTGTAATCATAAAAGGAATGGTTAAATATTTGCAAGGTGATGAGAGTCTATAACGATTTTCCCTTCACTCCTACCTAGCAAGACCGTCTCTACAAACAGGAGCAGGGGATTCTAGTAATGCATTTTCAGAGTAACGTGTTTGCTCAAAGAAAGTATTTGTCAAAGACCTTGAGTTATTACGCCAAATTCCACTTTTACAACGACAATCACGACTTAAATATTCTGAATTAAATTGAAATCCATTAGCGTAAGTAACTCTATACTCGTTTGATTTTCCTGGATTCAGAATACAAGAGCCTAAAACTTTTGGTTGAGTATATTCTATTGTTACATTATTATAGGTAGGCATTTTCCATAAACATCCTCCACCCCATTCTGATCCAACCCATGGAGTAATATTTTTAAGTTCAGGAATCATAGAATGGATTTCTGTTTTTGTTTTATTATGAAAGTCCGTGCCGATTACTTCCAGGCAATTGGAATAATCGCCCGTAGTTCCTGCGGCTAATTGTCCATAGCCAATACGATATGGAAATTGCTCATCGTCATCATAAGTATCGAAGAAACTTTTATAATTTGGTCGAGAGGCAGTATTAAATTCAATCCCAAAATACTTTCCTGTTATACCATTAACCTCACCAAGTGAATTCGTTTTTCCAAGCTTGCGTCCTTTTCTATCGGTAATATCACTCGATACTAAAATCCGGTAGGTTGCATTTGGCTCAAACCACATCGCATTTATATCGTCCAGAGAAGTATAAAACCAATGTCTATAGCGTGATAAAGTCTTAGGGTATATATTTAGGAATGTGTAATTTTTAGAATTAGAACATTCTAATGTTACATTAGAAAAATAATTGAAACTACCATCCGGATTTTTTTTCCAAATGCTAACTGAATTGATAAATTGGTTAGAAGATGCATTATCAGGTAACGGACCAAGCGTAGCACAATCTACATTTGAATAATCAGACCATAATTCTCCACTCATGAGAGTAACAGAGATTACCCTCGACCAAACTCCTTCGGGAGGATAATTTTTTTGGAATCCAACACCCTTATTAAAGCCAAATCGAAAGTATTCGTCAGGAAAAGAACTGCTAATAGTAAAGTCAAATGGAACAGTTGCGCTCGGTGCTGGATTGGGGATAATTGGTGTTGTGCTCTGAATAGGTATTATAGCAGTTTGCTCGGATTGCGGAACCGGTGGCTCAATTGCTACTACAGGAGAACCCTGCGATGTAACTGTTGTATTATTAGAACTATCGGTGGGTGTTGCTGGGGTAGTTGTTTGTTCCGCGCTAACAGAAGAGTTTTTACCAAGTAGGGCAACTGCTAAAATTCCGTTGGAATTTCCACTACCTTTAGAGTTACATGCCACTAAAGAAACAACGATAAATAGAACCAAATAAAATTTCATTTTCAGATAAACCTCTTTTTAAGCTTTATACAAGAGAAGAACCTTTAAACTCTCGTATATCTTATATAACAACTAGGGTAAAAAGTTTTTCAGGAAAAATTAATTTTTTTACTTAAAATCCTCCGCCATTTTGATTCTCTCAATCGTCATAGGATGCGAATAAGAATAAAAAACTACCCAGGGATGTGGATTGAGACGAGATTTATTGTCTTTAGCCATTTTAATTTCTGTGTCGATGAAAGATTTTTTGTCGTTTGTAAGAACTAACGCTTCCATATCTGCTTGCGCTTCCTGGTAACGACTAAACGTATTCCAGAATGGATTTGTAATGGTTCCGGCGAGAGAGATAATTAAAAATAAAAGAGCCCACGACGAAGGAGAATAAATTTCTTTTAAAGTAAATTCACTCCCAGCTTTCGCAACTTGAAAAATAAATCCAATCAGTAGACAAAGTAAAAACATTTCGATTGTATTTCCAAAGAGGAACGTCAACTCGTGATTATGCGTCCAGTGACCAATCTCATGCCCGAGCACACTTATAACTTCTTCTTCTGTGTGATTTTTAATGAGAGTGTCATATAGAAATATCTTTCGATTATTTCCCCAACCTGTAAAATACGCATTGGTATGACCCGAATATTTACTTTCGTTAATGACGTATACGTTTTCGACTTTGATTTTTGCGTGCTCGCAGAGATTTACAATTTTTGTTTTAAGACTTCCTTCTTCGATTGGTTTGTAATCATAAAAAATTGGTGTGATGATAATCGGATACAGAATAGAAAATATAAGTCCAAGGACGAGTGAGCCGGCTGGAATTAAATACTTCCAAGTTTTTTTAAATGTTTTCAAGATAAAGGCAGCGCCAAGTGCAATTAAAATTCCAAAACTCAAACCGACTAATGCTGATTTTGCGGTATAGATCACCCATTCTCCGAGAGTCATTTTAGAGAATCCGAACTTGTGCTCTAATACAAAGCCAAAATAATATTGCAAAGGAAGAGATGCAATGAATTCGATAACACTAAAAGCAATAAAAAATAAGGCAACCATCAAGTAGTAACGATTTTTAGATTTTGCTTCGAGGTATTCTTCGATACGAATCGCGAGAGGGGTAAATGCGAATATGCCTAAGATGAAAAAGTCAATTACTTGAGAAGCAATTCTTGCAAAGAAACCACGCCTTCCATATTCGATTCCTTTTTCTATATCCTCAGCGGTAAAATACTGTAATGTGCTTGATTGTAATTCAGGAGAATCACTTCCTATGTAAGATAGAATTTTCATTACAATCGTGAAAGTGATTTGTAAAATGAAAAGGAATAGCAAAATTTTTCTAATCTTCATGATTTATAAATTCCTTTTTGGAGTATTTTGAGACTATGTGTTATTTCATCAGTTGAGCTAATTTCTTCGCTAAGATTTCTTGAGTTTTAGAAAAACAAATTCTTAGGACAGCAATTGCTTCTTCTTTATCATTAAATCCATTTGAAAAATGTTCCTTCAAAAAACTGAGATAGTTATGAAACTCTTCCAAATTTAAAAGAAGTAAAGTGGCAGAAATTTTATGACGTGTTTTTCTAAACTCTTCCATATTCTCTGCTCGGATTTGTTCTTCGAGAAGTGTCAAGTATTTTATATACTCTTGTTGGATCTTTTGCAAAATCAAGATAAATTCTTTGTCATTATCTTGGTAAATCTCTTCTAAATTCGAGAAATCTATTTCTATTTTCACATTTTCAGTTATATTCATATATTCTATTATACAAAAAAAGAGTAAAAACTAAACATTATATTTTATATTTCAGAGTCAATTCCTTTCTTTCATTTAGATGATGATTTATTTTAATTGCAGGGACAAAACTGCTTGCATAATTTTTCTTTACTTTCTGTTTGACTTCTCTTAAAATTTATTATTATGCCTTTAATTCAAGCTATTAAATCGAATTGATAAGTCAAAAATCTAGGTTAAACTAATTACAAATGCTAAATAGAATCATTTCTCTTTATAAATCAATTTATGTGAATGTTCCCAAAAAATACCGACGGGAATTTGCTGAAAAATTGAGGATCGATAATCTTGCTAGACTCAAAGTGATGTCGATTTTCATTCTAATGCTTATGCCCTTTATGGTATTCGCACATTTCGAAATCATTGAACGTAAGTATTGCACGTCCATTCATTTTTATTGCGAGTCACTTTTCGGTGCACATTATGGTGGTATTATTTTCTCTATTGTGTATCTACTTATTTATAAATTTGGTAATCCTATTCATTGGAAACCTATCATCGCAGAGTTTTTTGTGTTCTTTTCCATCCAACTTTTTCTTCTGGTATTTGCAATCTCATCTCTTGCTTCTCAATTGTTTTCAGGAAATATTTCTTTTTTTACAACCGGTGCTGTATTTATGGCAGCACTCTTCGTGACTTACAAGCGTTATGCGACAATACTTTACTTAGTAACATTAGCTTTATTTTTAATCGGACTTTCTAAGATTCAGATCAATTCAAGTCTCTTATTTTCAAATGCGATAAATTCTATCATTGCGATTTTCTTTGCTTACTGCTTAAATTTAATTTTCTTTCATTACAAGCTAGACGATTTTTTAAAATCAAAAATGATAGACCAAAAGACGCGCGAAATCAATCGAACGCTTGATGATCTTAAAAAGGATATTTCAGTCGCAAAGAAAATCCAGGGAAGTTTAATGCAAAAGAATTTTTCCCACATCAAACATTTGATTTTTGCAGTTGGTTATATACCGCTTGATGAAGTTGGCGGTGACATTTATGATATTTCAGAGATTAATCATAAGTATACGCGAATCTTTCTTGCAGATGCAACTGGACATGGTGTGCAGGCTGCGCTCATTACTATGGCGATTAAAGGCGAGTATGAAAGTTTCAAGCATAGCACTTCTAGTCCCAAGAAACTACTTAAAAATTTGAACAACGACTTCGTTCAAAAATTTGGCGCCATTCATAGTTTTTTTTCCTGTATAGTAGTAGACATTTACCCGGAAAAAAATAAAATCATCTACGCTTCGGCTGGACATCCAGACCAAATCATCCAGAGAAAAAGTTGGGATATTCAAAACTTATCCCGCACTGGAAAAATTATGGGGCTGATGAAAGATGTCGATTTTGAAGAAGTAGAAATTCTTTTCGAAAAGGGAGACAAATTGTTCTTATTCACAGATGGTCTCTTTGAAGAGTTTAATACTGACAAAGAGGAGTTTGGGGAAAAGCAAATCGTTAGTATTATTAAAGCCTATAGTGATACAGAATTGAAAGAGCTATTTCCAATCCTGATGGAAAATCTAAATTCTTTTTTAGAAAATTCTTCCAGGCAGGATGACATTACATTTATTGGAGTTGAACACGACCGAGACTAATGAAACTCTTTAACTTTTACATATCTGTGTCCATAGCCTTGGGGCGTGCTTATAGCCTTGGTACGTGGTTAATTCTTATTTTCCTTTTTCCGTTAGCCGCTGATAGTGAAGTTCTATTTCGAATCAATAAACTTGTCAACGGAAGAACCTACCTATGGGGGGTAATGGATATTTCTGGAAATGTGAAAATTTCTCCTAAATTTGAGGGACTCGGAGAATTTTCGGATAATGTTGCTTTGGCGCAATTGAATAAAAAATGGGGAGTCATAAGTAGAAAGGGAGAATTCATTCGAAAACCTGAATTTCAAGATGTAAGAGAATTTGAGAATGGTCTTGCCTGGGTGATTCAAAATTGCACTTATTGGATTGCATTTGAATGCGAGAGAGGCAAATGGGGATTAATCAATCAGGCTGGAGAAGCATTAATCTCACCCAAATACAACGGCGTATTATCAGAAGAAGCTCCTTATATTCCAAGACTGTTTGGACGTCCCACCGGAGAGCTAGCACGTGATAGATTTTATTTTGGAAAAGACGGATACGCAAGAGTATACGTTGAAAGTAAAGATCCGTTTAATAAAATACGTAAATATGGAATTGTAAATTTAGAAGGCAAAGAAATCATCCCAGCTAAGTATCACAAAATTGATTTTTTTCAAAACGACATCGCCCCCTTTTCAATCAATACTGGGAAAGGTATTTTTTATGGACTCATTTCTATTTCTGGCGAAATTATTCTAGAGCCTAGCTTTAGAGCTATAGAATCACTCATACTAACTAATGAAGAAGAAGTAGTTTGGTCTGCATCCTATTTTGACAAAGATGAGAAAAGAGTATTGCATAAAATTCTTTCTAAAGAAGGAAAAGAACTTTCCGACCTCAGATTTCATCAAATCAAACCCTTTGAAAATGGACTTGCATTCGCTCGTAAAACGCATACTTCTCTCTGGGGTCAAATTGATAAAACAGGAAATTGGAGCCTTGAACCAACTTATAAGAGTCTAAATGATATTATCCCCAAGGAAGTTGTCAAGAAAAAATATATTGTTGAGCTAGATGGATATAAGTATTTCAGAGAGAAGGAAGAAAATGCTTTGTGGTTTACGGAAAGAATAAAAGATCCTTTTGATGATTTTGAACGCGATCTCTGGGGATTTTCTGATCTTGCGGGTAATGTAATTTATCCTGCACAATCTTTCGAAAAGGGATTATTTTCGGACGGAGTTTCCTGGGTAAGCCTGCGTTACCGCAAGAAAAATAACGAGCATATCATCTACCAGGCACTCATTAGCGAGACAGGAAAAGAGCTTACCCAACCTCTATATTTATATACGCTTCCTTTTCGAAATGGTCTCGGCGTAGCACAAGTCTTTGGGGGTAATTGGGGTTATCTGAATAAGCAGGGAAAAATTGTTTGGTGGATAAAATAAGTTTAACTATGGCTAAAAACAAAACGCTACGCTATAATCTAATTTTCATGACAATTCCAATTATTTCCAATCTTATTGCGGTAGTCGCAAGTTTTGGATTAAACGACTTGATATTTGTAGAAGCAGAACGGGCACGCTTTATAGCATTCCTAAAGGTTGTTCCCTGGGCTATGTGGTTAATCAATATTTTCCCCTTTTCTGTTGCAGCCTCTGCTGTATTATACTATCTTTTGCCGCTAATCAAAGAACTGAATCATTTTGATGATAGAAAAATTTTAAGCGAGCAAGCAGCAAGCCGACTATTAAATGCTCCCCTAATCATTAGCTTGCTTGGAATGGGTGGATGGCTAATCGGAAATACAATCGCAGTATCCTTGCAAATATATCATATTCAGAATGTAACCCTTAGAGGGATGTCAGTTACAATTGCCAACACTCTATCGTTAGGCGGCATAGCTTTTGTATTTACCTATTATACACTGGACTATATTAATCGTAAAGAATTTATTGCAAGATATGTAAAAGAATTTCAAATCAGTCAAATCCAGGGTGTGCTTAAACCATCCATCGTTTTACGCTTTTTTATTTTCTTTTTTTCCGTCGCAGTTCTTCCCAATCTTATTTTGACTCTTATGCTTTCAAGGGCATCCCTGGCTGGTATAGGTGTTATTCCGATGCCTCTACTAATCGCTCCTTTCATTATGGTTTGCGTGGGGATAATACTGAGTTGGCTCTTAGCGCGTTCTTTCGATAAACCGCTCGTAGAAATGAAAACTGCTGTCAAAGAAATCCAGGATGGAAATTTTGATATAAAGCTGGCAGTAACAACTACTGACGAACTTGGACTACTTGGAGAGGGTATTGGTCAAATGGCTGTTAGCCTACAGGAAAAAGAATTTATTAAAGAGACATTTGGTAAAGTGGTTGACCCGGCTGTGCGAGATCATCTACTTAGCGGAAATGTTCAACTCGGAGGAGAAATCCGAACTGCAACTATTCTCTTTTGTGACTTACGAAGATTTACCTCTCTATCAGAACAACTTGCACCCGCCCAAATTGTAGAAATGCTTAATACTCATTTTGAAACAATGAGTAAATGCATTGAAGAAGAAGGCGGACTCATAAATAAATTCATCGGCGATGCAATTATGGCAATCTACAATGTTCCAGTTCCGCGCTCCAATCATGCAGAAAGAGCTTACACTAGCGCGCGTCGAATGCTAGAAAGTCTTGAACGTATGAACGCTGATTTTTTTAAACGTAATCTTCCCGAATTAAAAATAGGAATCGGCTTACATACTGGCGAAGTATTAGCGGGTAATATCGGTAGCTCCTCTCGCCTGGAATACACCGTCATCGGCGACACGGTCAATGTCGCCTCACGCATTGAATCTCTCTGCAAAGAAACCAAGCGAAGCCTCCTAGTCTCCGAAGCAACGAAAGCCCAATTACCGGCTAACACTCCATTAGACTCACTTGGTTCATTTCAATTGAAAGGACGGGAAGAACTGATTCAGATATTTGGTGGGTAAGATTTTGATAGAGTCTAATATATGAAAAAAGAAATTTTTTCCTTAAGCTCACAACTAAACTTCTTTCGGAGAAAGATGATTCTAAATCTTTAGAAAAGCTGAGAGAGCGAGAAAAGCATTTACTTTATTTGGAATGGTAGATTAAAACTAAGCTTTATTTACCACTTTACGAAATTTCGTCATCCCCTTACTATTTTTTAATTCCGATTTAGGAAATTGATTGATTTTAAAAACGCATGTTTGAAAAGATTTTTCTAGGGCATTTCGTCTAAAATCAATGTTGATTCTGCATGGATTTTTTTACAATTGAATCTATTGATTTTATTACGCGGATTTCGATTTAGTAGGAGTAGACTAGATGATAGTATTACCAGGGTATAATATTAAAGAAAAAATTTATTCCGGTGAGAAAACTATCGTTTATAGAGCGGCAAATGGAAATAAGCCTGTTATCATTAAAGTTTTACACAACGACTATCCTTCTACTGCTGAATTAAATGCATTTAAGCAGGAATACAAACTCTTGCAAAATTTAACGGGAAAAGGAATTGTTAAATCTCTCGGAACAGAGAAATATAAAAACAGTTTTGCAATTATTTTTGAAGATATTGGTGCAGTTGCACTTTCTATCTTGTTGAAAGAGAAAGGCAAATACTCATTATCCGAAGCCATAACAATTGCAATTAAAGTCGCAAATGCTCTTGGAGAAATTCATAATGCAAATATTGTTCATAGAGATATTAAACCACACAATATCGTTTTAAACGAGAATACTGGAAATCTCAATATTATTGACTTTGGAACGGCAAGCTTACTTGCAAAACAGAATGCTTTTATTCCACTTACCAGCTCTCTAGAAGGAACACTGGCATATATTTCTCCCGAACAAACAGGTCGGATGAATAGATCTGTCGACTATCGCACGGATTTTTATTCCCTTGGTATTACTCTTTACCAAATACTTACGGGAGATTTACCTTTCTTATATTCTGATCCAATGGAGTTAGTTCATGCTCACATCGCTAAATCGCCATTAACCCCATTTGAGAGAAATGGAACTCCCAAAGTAATTTCAGACATTATAATGAAACTTTTAGAGAAAGACCCAGGAGATAGATATCAAAGTATAATTGGATTAGTTTATGATTTGGAGTGGTGTCTTAAAAATATAAATTCATTGGTGCCTGATCATTTGCAAGATAATGATTACTGGTTGAATTCTTTTTTTGGAAATTCAATTAATTTCGAAATCGGGAGCAGAGACATCGTAGGAAAATTTCAAATCCCTGAAAAACTATATGGACGAACAAAGGAAGTTTTGCGAATTGTAAAGTCGTATAAAAGAGTTTCTGAGGGTAATACTGAGTTGCTTATTATTTCCGGCAGATCTGGAATCGGAAAATCGGCATTAGTTAATGAAATTAGTAAATCTCTAGTTGAGCAGAAAGGCTACTTTGCTTCCGGGCGATACGATCAATTTAGTAAATCTATTCCTCATAAAGCTATTACACAAAGTTTTAACAGTTTAATCGGGCAAATCGTGATGGAAGGGCAGGCTTCTATCTTACATTGGAAAGAAATGATTTTAGCAGAGCTAGCGGATAATGGCAAAATTATTATTGATATAATCCCTGAATTAGAAACTCTGATCGGCAAACAACCCGAAGTCGCTGAATTGCCACCTACTGAATCACAGAATAGATTTAGTATCGTATTTCGAAAATTTATTAACGCAATCTGTAAGAAAGAGCATCCAATTGTAATTTTTTTAGATGACCTTCAATGGGCTGATTCCGCTAGTCTAAATTTAATTCAAAGCATCCTATCTGATCTAGATCTAAAATATTTCTTATTCATTTTGGCTTTCAGGCATAACGAGGTGCAGCCCGACCATCAATTTTCCATAATGATACGAGAGTGGCTAAAGAATGTTATCCTCTATAAACCAATTTTACTTGAGCCTATTTCTAAATTCGATGTAAATTATTTAGTTACAGATACTCTCGGTCGGAGTGACGAAGATTGTAAAGAATTGGTTGATATACTTTACGATAAAACGCAGGGAAATCCTTTTTTTGTAAAAGAGGTTTTCAAAAATCTTTACAGCAAGGGTTATATTTATTTTGCAGGCGGGATATGGCAATGGGATATAGACTTAATTCGCAGTGTAATAAGAGTATCGGAAAATGTAGTTAATCTCATGGTTGAAAAAATAATGGCATTACCCGAAAGAAGTATTGCCATTATGAAATTGGCTGCTTGCATTGGAGATTGGTTTAGAATATCAGTATTTGCAGATATTCTAAATTTATCATACGAAGATGCTTTAGAAGAGTTGCGGATAATAGCTAATGATGGATTTATGATTATGAAAGAACCTTCTGTAGGCTTTGTCCAGGCTGAAGTCAGGGAAGCTGTTTACATCATGTTATCCCCGGAAGAAAAATCTTTGAATCACTATAAGATAGGTTGTCTCTACCTCAGGAACGCAAACGATGATGATCTAGACAGCCAGGTATATACAATCGTAGAACAATTAAATCATGGGATAATGCATATAATCCAGCCAAAGGAAAGAAATCGCTTATTAGATCTTAATATCTTGATGGGTAATAAATCCTTGACTATTTCTGATAATTATTCAGCAAATCAATTTTTCAAAAAGGCGATGCAACTTCTGCCGGATAATCCATGGGAGGATAATTACAATAAAACGCTAGATTTATATTCAGCTACTGCGCTATCAGAATACCTGACGACTAATTTTTCAGAAGCGGATAGGCTCTACGAAATTATCTACCAGAACTGCAAATCTTTATTTGATAAAATCCCGGTTGTTCATACTCAACTGAGGCAAAAGGCAACAGAAGGAAAGGGTGACGAAGCATTTAGAATCGGTTTTCAAGTATTGAATGAATTAGGACTTAAGATGCCTAATCCATTTGAAGCAGGTGAAGTGAACAATGCTTTTTTTCGACAACTTGGAAAATACGAGGAGTTGTTAGGAGAGCGGCAAATATTGGATTTGCTCTATTTTCCCGAAATGGAAGACAGGAATAGTAGACAGGCTCTATCTCTCATAACAAACCTGGGTGACATAGCAATTGCACTTCGTCCTGATTTATTGGCATTAATTTCTATTCAGGGTGTGACTTTATCTCTTGAGTTTGGAAATGCAAAAGAGTCTTCCATTTCTTATATGATGTGGGGGATAATAACAAATCTTATTTTTAAAGATTATAAAACCGGTTATGAATTGGGTAAGTTGAGTCTTGCCTTAAACCAAGAAAAATTTCCGGATGAATTGATTTATGGAAAAGCATACGCCTTCTATGGTTGGAATATTAATCATTGGGTAAAACCTGTGAAAGAAGATTTGGAGATTGCTAAGAAAGGTTATAAATTAGCAATGGCTAATAGCGATTTGGTGTTTGCCGGTTATTTCATATTAATCCCGGTTAAGGCTTCTTTCTTTATCGGTTTGAATTTAGAAGAACTCCTTGAACTAATTAGTAAAGCTTTGGAATTTAGTGAAAAGTTTAAATTTAAAATTGGAGCAGGACTAGTGTTCCCTACATTATTCTTTTCATTAGCCTTGCAGGGTAAGACAGAAAATTTATTTTCGTTTAAATCTGAATCCTATGATGATGAAGTCTACTTGAATAATTATGAATCAATCGGACAAGCAATGGCTTATTTTTATTTGCGTAAATTTCAATTGTATTATATTGCAAATGAATATGAAAAGTGTTTAGAAATTCTTCCAACCGTAGAAAATTATTTTCCCAATATTCCGCAGCATATTGGATTTTGTGAATTTCATTTTTTTAATGCGTTGTTACTTATCGGACAGGTAAATAATTTATTTGAAGAAAAAAAATATGCCGAAAAGTTCAAAGAAAGCTATGAGTATTTAAAATTATGGTCTGGGCTTTGTGGCGAAAATTTTTTACATAAGTTTCTATTGGTAGAAGCAGAAAAGGCAAAAGTAGAAAACCGAGTTTTAGATGCAATTGATTTCTATGATCGCGCAATCGAATACGCGTTAGCAAACGAATATATAAATGATGTTGCAATTGCCTGTGAATTAGCCGGTATTTTTTTTGTTTTTATCGGCAAACCGAAATTAGCCCAGGTTTATATAACCGATGCACAATACTATTTTGCAAAGTGGGGAGCTGTAGCTAAAGTTAAACAATTAGAAGAAAAATATCCCGAGCTAAAAAAGCAAACTAAGAATTATTTTTATAGAGATACTACCATTAGCACGAATACTCATGCCAACATTACAACGATTGGCACAAATCCTGGAACTAATTTTTTAGATTTGAATACTGTGATGAAAGCGGCACAGACAATTTCGAGTGAAATTCAACTTGGTAAATTACTAGAGAGTATGATGGGTATCCTTTTAGAAAATGCAGGAGCGCAAAGAGGGTTTGTTATTTTGAAGGAGCATGAAAAATGGTATATCGAAGCGGAGGGAAATTTAGATACAGTTTCAGTTTTAAAAGCAATCCCTCTTGATGGATACTCTGAATTATCCTCTAAAATAGTTAATTATGTAATACATACAAAAAGTATAATCATACTAAATGATGCTGTCAATTCTGGAATTTTTGTAAATGATTCTTATGTAAAGCTAAATAAACCCAAGTCTATTCTTTGCTTTCCAATTATTAACCAGGGAAATGCTATAGGCATAGTATACTTAGAAAATAATCTTGTAACAGATGCATTTACTGGAGATAGGTTGGAAACCTTGAAAATTCTATCTTCGCAAATTGCTGTGAGCATTGAGAACTCATTACTATATTCTAGCCTGGAAGCAAAAGTGGAAGAGCGAACACAGGATTTGTCAAAAGCGGTTAATAATATTAATTCGCTGCTGAAGGAAGTTACTACGCTAAAAGAAAATCAGGATGCAGATTATTTTCTGACCAGCCTACTTGCCCTGCCATTTAGTAAAAATAAAGCAATTAGTGAGAATGTAAAAGTTGATTTTTTTATTAGTCAAAAAAAGAAATTTACATTTCGAAATAATGAATATGAACTCGGTGGAGATGTAAATGTTTCAGATACAATTCAACTCTTGGGAAGAAAATACATTGTATTTTTAAACGGGGATGCAATGGGAAAGTCCATACAGGGAGCCGGCGGAGTTCTTGTGCTAGGAACTGTATTAAAATCTATCATCCAAAGAACTAAGTCCATTTCACTGGGTAATAGTTATTATCCAGAAAGATGGCTAAAGAACGCGTTCATTGAAATACACAATGCATTTGAAGGATTCGAAGGTTCAATGCTAATGTCTCTTATACTTGGATTAGTTGATGAAGTAAGGGGAACCATGTATTTTATAAATGCCGATCATCCTGATATGGTAATTTATAGAAATGAAAAGGCTGAATATATTTACAATTACAGGCGGTTCAAAAAAATTGGGGCTAAGGGGCAAACAGGTGTTATTTCCATTTCTTTATTTCAAATGTATCCAGGTGATATATTGATTCTTGGCTCGGACGGAAGAGATGATTTAGTATTGAATACGACACAGGCGAATGGAAGCGATATACGCAATATGGATGCAGATGTATTTTTAGGAATTGTCAAAGACGCCAAAGGCGATTTACCAAGTATCTATGAAAGAATCGCTTCGCATGGCAAAATAATTGACGACTTATCTTTAATTCGGATTAGTTTTAAAGAAAATTCTGGACAATTAAATGGTAACTCTAGTAACTTGGATTCCATACTAAGTTTAATGGAAAATTCTAAAGACACTCAGGATTTTGAAAAATACTGCGACCTGGGACAAAAGCTTATTTTAGAAGAACCATATGAATCTAAATGTTTACTTCATTTGGTGAAAGTTTTGACTGAAAATAAGCAATACGAAAAGGTAATTGATTTTGGAGAAAGAATGAGACTCAGAGAGCCGGAAAACCTGGATAACCTCGCAATGCTAATTGAATCTTATATTGAAATTGGGAGAAAAGAGCGAGCCTGGGATTTATTTAATCAATTAGAAGTTGATCCATTCGACGAAAAATTTCAAGAGTTAGAAAATAAATTGAGAGGTTAATATGAGTTTTACGCATCGGATAGTGGAAGGTTATGATCTTATTGATTTGCATGAATCATTAGATTTATACACAGTGCACGAATTAAAAGACTTCTGCTGGAATTTATTAAAAAAACCAGAGACCAAACGAATCATGTTTGTTATGGAGGATCTTGGATATATAGACTCATCTGGACTGGGAATGCTATTAAATCTTGCGCACGAATGTAAACTTACTCATGTAGGATTTAAGCTAATCAGTCTTAGCCTCAGCGTGAATAAAATTTTTACCTTTGCAAATGCTCATGAAAGCTTCGATATATATGAAACAGAGAAACAAGCAATACTTTCAAAGATACGGTCAATGTCTTATTCGCATAAGTTAATTAATGGAATTGACCTTGTTACTTTAGATGGAGCTATAGATTTATACTGCACTCCGGAAGTAAAAAAATTTTGTAGAACTCTTTTAAAAAACGAAAATAAAAAAATCATTATAGCTTTTAACAACGTAAATTATATAGATTCGTCGGGTCTTGGAATGCTTACCAATCTTCATTTTGAATGTAAACAACAAGGTATTAAATTAAAACTAGCAAGTCCTAGTCCTGAAAGTGCAAAGATTTTTTCTTTAACCAAAATGGATTTGACATTTGATATATATGAATCAGTGGAAGACGCATTGGCAGCAATGGATACTTCTGAATAGGCGTTATGTATATGATTAATTTTTTTTCACATTTCAATAATATTTTATTTTTTATTTTCCAATGCTATTTTCTCTCAATTAAAAATGATGGAAGAGCCAATTCATTATGAATAAACAAAATATGGAGCAAATTGCCAATTGGCTTGACTCTGCAAAAAAACCTTTTTTAGTTCAATTGCCGAATCGGGCTTACAATAACTTTAAAGTCTTGTGGAAATTACCTAGTAACCGCTAGAAATAAATTCAGAGTAAAGTGAATTAATTATTCTTCTCAAAAAAGAAAAGCTTTTCTTTTTTTGAGTTCAATTTAATTTGAGTAAGCATGAAACTATTAAGTTTTTTTTTATTTTTTCTATTAAGCAATGTTATTTTATCTGAAGAATCTTTCTTTAAACCAAATTACAGTTTGGTTGGCTTCGGTGGAATCTACGTTAATTCAGACTTAGCCCCTATTTCATTTAACTTAGATTTCAAATACAAGCCATCTTATCTCTGGGGAATGGGGCTCAACAGAAAGGTTAATTACAAGTATTCGATCTTTGAATTTGAAGTAGAAGGAATTTTTGCCAAACACACGGGTGCTATGAATCACATAGAAGTAGTCGCGGTAGGAATCGCAAGAGTTCCTAAAATTTTAGGAACTCCTTTTAGCTTTGCTGTAGGCGAAGGTCAATCGCTTGCTTCCGAAAATCCAAAACTAGAAAATCTCCGCAAAGGATATGACAACGGAAGAATAGCCTTTGATGATATTCAGTCGCGCGCCTGGCTCAATTATCTTATGTTCGAATTAGATTATACTCTTCCCTGGTTCAATGAATCTTCGAAGGTGTTTGCCCGTATCCACCACCGTTCTGGAATTTACGGAGTGTATTGCCCGCCATCTCCACCCTGTGGTTCAAACTTCGTAGTATACGGATTTAAGAAGGAGCTTTAAAATTTATTTTCCCTGCGGCTAATCAACAATATTCAATTCAACCGAATCACCACCGCCTCCAGTCGTTAGACTTGACTTCTCGCAACTCGGATGATTCTGATATTTCAAGTCAACACGAATAAAATATTTACCGCTTTTTAAAATACTTCCAGATGTAGACATTGCCTTATTCTCCGCAAAGAACTCATATGCGATTACGGTAAAATTTTTGTCTGTCGATACTCGAACTAGGTAACCGAGAAATTTTCCAGAGTCTTTTAATTGCTGTTCGGTAAATTGTGTAGACTCCCCGCATTTTAAATTAGATTCAAGCGCAGAAGGTTCAGATCGACCATAATAATTTTTGTATTTCCATTCAAATGAAATTAGCTGATTTACTTTAGCCGTTTCTCTGCTAACTGGTTTTATTATTGTTATTCTATCCTTTGTGTCAGCCAAAATAATAAAAGTTAATAGCCTGACTGCGTTGGTATCCCCTCTTGTTGGGGGGCTTGTATTTAGGATTGCAAAACTAATTAGGGGCAAAACAATATATGCCTTCCACTCAAAAATTGTATTACTATTTAGGTAACTTTTTTGCTTTCTTAAAAATAAAACTAATAATGGAGCATAGACTATAAGGCAGAGTATATCGGTCTTATCCGCAGTCCCCTTTGCGTCATAGAAAAACCAAATAGATTTTACAATTAAATCATTGAATTCTTGGTCAATATTTATGACAGTAAATAATATAGATGTTAGAATTATATAAAAAGTAAGCAAGATAAGTTCTTTAACATGAAACGCCAATTTTGAAGCTAAATATCTTGTTATCGCCGTAAGAAAGAGAGGAGTGATGAATAATCCAGTAATATCACTTAACTTTCCAGTTACTTCGTTATGAAATAAGCTCTTTAATAAACTATCGTTCGCAATCCAAAGCAAAATAAAAAAGAGGCTAAGTTTAGAAGTCAATAGCGCATAAGAAACATTATTCACATTCATTACAACCTTCCTTTTATTGGTTCATTTATTTCCCAAAATTCAGTTGCTCTAAAATTGCAAGATTGATACCTAGTAAAAATTAGAGTAGCAACAAATTCATTATCTCCTATTGCTGTTTCAGTTTTACTATTTTGACAGGGCATAACAGATATAGCCCGCAAGCAATTCCTTACTGCATTTCTATCATAGGTGACTCCCTCGGAATCTCTATTAAAAAGTTTTATTCTAAACTTCAAAAAATCCCCCCCTTGTTTTTCATCATTACCCAATTTAGAAATTGCACTTGCACGAGCTATATTATAACCACATGTCAAAGTCTTTAGTAAAATAACTTTCCGAATATCTTTTTCTGCCTCAACTTTATTAATTGTCTGTGGTCCTACCATATAATTCGTATTACATCCAAGTAGTAATGAGAAAAATAATAATGAAAATCTCATAATTTTTACTTTCCTTTAATTCTCTAAAATTTCTTTTACAATTTTTCCGAAGAGGGCAGGATTTTCCCAGTGAGGCGAATGACCTGTATCCGGAATTGTGAAAAGCTTTGCTGTCTTATATTTTTCACAAAAATTCTTTACTTGAGTATGAGAGACTACGGGGTCTTTATCTCCATGAATAAAATAAAGTGGTAAGCCTTCTCGTAGATTTAGATTAGCAAGGCGGATGTTTTCTAAAATTTCAATGATGATGCGCAGAGATTTAGGAGTCATCCTTTTATACTGTTCAAAAAAAGTAGGAAAGAATTGTTTTACATCTTCTCGGTTTAAAAATTCCCGCCTGGTTTCGGGGTTAACAGCTAATGCGGCATCATAGAAAATTGATCGGGAGTTTTGATAAAATCCAAAAATAAAATCTGTCAGAAAAGAGAGATTCCAATTTTTTAATAATTCTAACAGACTAATCATTCCACCAATCGGTCCTTCGATAAAAGATCCTACTAGAATATTTTTAGCGACTTTATTGGGGTAACGATTCATATACTGCCAATTGACAAAGGCGCCGGTAGAATGACCGATTAGGATTAACCTATCATTACCCGCCAGTTCATGAAAAACTTGGAAGTGAGGCTCCAAAAATTCTTCTAGCGTCAAATGGGTCTTATGCGGTGGAAACTCGGATGGAAAATGTCCGCCTAAGTTCATGAAAATTTTTTCATAGCCAACCAAATCTTTAGGACAAGAGCTTTGCCAAACGGAATGTGACTCTGCCCATCCTGGTAGAAATAGAATTTTTTTTCCAGAGTCTTCTGTAACCCAGCTTGAGATAAATTTATTTTTCCTATGTAATTGCATTTTACATGACACTCTTCAAAATTTAAAAGAATTTTTCAACATTTATAATATTTAGTTTGAATTTATAACCAACTGGCTTTTACATATCCTGCCATGCGGTTATTGTATTTTTTCTTTTTTTCATTACTGCTATCATGTAATGCCCGGACTCCACCTAAAGTAATGCAAGGAAGCATTGATTTACGGAATTGGAATTTGCAAAAAGATGGATCGGTTGAACTCGTCGGAGACTGGGAGTTTTATTGGGAAAAATTCTTGCATACGGAAGACTTTCTTGAGAGTAAAAATCCGTCAGCCAATGCAGGAGAAATTTCCGAAAGCAAAGAAAAGCCAGTCCCATTTTATATCACAAATCCGCGGGCGTGGAAAGGTCTTTCTCTAAATGGAACAACGCTTCCCGGGCATGGCTATGCAACGTATCGAATGAAAATTATTTTAGATGAAATTCCAACTGAGAAACTAGCACTGCGAATAAAAGACCAGGCACATGCGTATAGATTTTATTTGGATGGAAATCTTGTTGTCGAGTCAGGAAAAGTGGGAGATAGTTTTGAAAAAATGAAGCCCTCTATTCAGCTCGTTCTTTATACGTTTACTCCCGATAAGCCGCAGATAGAATTAATTTTTCATGTGTCCAATTTTCATCATAGAGTCGGCGGACTGCGTTACGATATAAAAATTGGAACTGAGAAAAATTTGAATTCAGAAAGAGAACGAAAATTTGTTTTAGATTCGTTTCTTTACGGCGGGTTTTTTATCATCTCGCTATACTACGGTGCTATTTTTATTTTTAGACCTAAAAATAAAGCATCATTATTCTTTGCTTTTTTTTGTTTATCCATTCTTTTCTATTCGATGGTAGTGGGAGATCGATTTATATATTATTATTTTCCTGGTATCTGGAACTGGGACGTAGCTTATAAGCTAGAATTTTTAAGTGTTTGTTCTATAAATGTGAGCATACTTAGTTTTACCGCAAATCTTTATCCATTCGAAAAAAAAACATTAATGCGGTTTCATAAATTTTTACTTTCCATACCAATTTTATACGCAATACTTATAGGTTTTACTGAACCAGTGATCTTTACTGAATATTTACTTGTAATAGAGTTTTGTAATATTTTTGCAGGAATATTCATTATTGTCCGAGTAGGTCTAGATGTTAAGAACAAAAAAGACGGTGCTCGATTTTTCTTATTTGGGGTGGTAATTCTATTCATTTGCGCTGTTCTAGATATAATGTCTGCTAGATCAATGATTCAATTACCAAGGGTTATTAAATTCGGGCTAACAACAATGGTTTTAATGCAGGCAATTCTTCTTGCGAAAATTTTTACTGGAGATTTTTTAAAGGCTGAAATTCTCTCAGACTCTCTAACGCAAACCAACCGCGCCTACAGTCGATTTATCCCTATTGAATTTCTAAATCTCTTAGAAAAAAAATCTATTCTAGACATTAACCTGGGAGATCATACGCAAAAAGAAATGACAATTCTTTTTTCCGACATACGCTCATTTACCTCTCTTTCAGAAAAAATGACCCCGACTGAAAATTTTCAATTCTTAAATTCCTATCTAAATCGAATCGCTCCTATTATTAAAGCTAATCACGGCTTCATCGACAAATATATTGGCGATGCAATCATGGGTTTATTTCCGGATAATCCCGATGATGCGCTACTAGCCTCTATCGCAATGCAAAAACAAATTCAAGAATATAATTTAACAAGGGAAAGAATGGGAGAAATTCCAATTAAAGTAGGAATTGGTTTGCATACGGGAAGCTTAATTCTTGGAACCATTGGACATGATGAGAGAATGGAAGGGACTGTTATTT